>NZ_JAMPQL010000001.1:0-514810 GCF_028482435.1 Providencia sp. PROV119 | reverse complement strand
TCATGAAAGCTTAAATCACCTCCCTCCGGAGGCCTATCGTAAACAGTTAGAAAACTCTAGTTTAGGGTGTCTTAATTAATGGGGAGTGGACACTCTCCATCAGTTATCCCAACAGCAACAAGCCGGACGCGTTATTCGCCGTGGATTACCTCGTGGCTATCAAGACTACCATTACGATGTGAATGGGCGATTGGCTAAGAAAGTGGTGCATCAACACGGCTATCGCCCTCAAGAGTGGCGCTATCTGTGGAACACCCAAAACCAACTTATCCGTTGCTTTACCCCCAGTGCCGATGTCTGGCGTTACACCTACGATGCCTTTGGGCGGCGGCTCAGTAAAACTAAAACGGTGGATAGCGAAAAACACAATGCGCATCCCGCCTTCCCCGTGTTAAAACCTCGTGTGACCGCGTGGCACTACTTGTGGTCCGGTGACCAAATGGTGGAAGAGGCCCCCGTCTATGCCGACGGTACTGTGGCATATGATGCGGGTATTCAATGGCTCTATCAGCCGGGGCCATCACTCCTACTGCTCGCTATCAAAAGGGGCAATTACACTATGTGGTCACTGACCATCAAGGTACACCCCGAGAGATTTTTACTGAAAAAGGGATAGCCAGTTGGGCAGGACGCCTCAATACGTGGGGTCAAATGGCGTTTTGGCAGTCTCAAGACGGTCGAGCCGACAATGACCCAAATTATACCGAATGCCATTTTCGTTTTGCCGGGCAATATGAAGACCGCGAAACGGGCTTGTATTATAACCGCTTTCGGTACTATGATAAGGACAGTGGGCAGTATATTTCACCAGACCCGATAGGGCTATTGGGTGGGTTGAATCCGTATAGTTACGTACACAATCCAACGAAATTTATTGATCCATACGGACTGAGTAGTTTTGATCCATTTATGCATGGAGAAATTACTGATTTTCCTAAAGACCTGCACTTTGGCCAAAATAGAATAGCCCCAAACTTTAGTAGTATTGGTAGTCAGGCCGATCCTTTAATAGCTGGAAGACCTATTCTCGATGTTGCGAATGATATTAAAGTTGGACATATTAGCCCCGATACCTTTGTTATTTCATACACAATTGATCCAGCTACAGGTAAACCTGTAACTCTTAATAATCGTGGCTTAGCTGCTATAATTGAGTCTGGTAAATACCCACAGCACGCAATATATGTTCCATATGAAAAGGTGCCAAAACACTTAGTTAAAGATATTTTAGATAGGCCTCCATCTAGATCTATAAGCATCACACAAAATAAAGATGGATCTGGCCTAAACAAAATAATTTGTTGTAAAAATTAATAAGGGAAAATATGAAACTACTATTAGCGCCTGAAAAATTAGCGTTTAAAGTATCTACTACGGATCTTGAGGTAATTTATACAGAATCAGGTGGGGTAAAACTGAGGATTGATATTCAAGATATTGATAATTTTAAAAGTGATACGTATCGTGAAATAGAAATTCACTTTTTAATGGTGGCTGAATTAAGATGTGTTTCTATGAATTTTTTTGATGCTTATTCTGATAATTATTCTATAGAAGGCCAAGGAATCATAACTAATAGAATTAACTTTTGGGAGCAAAATGGATACCACCCTGATTCAGGAATTTACCAAGTAATGAATTCTGATATATTGAAACATAAAAAAGTACTTTATGACCCATTAAATAGATTTAATTTAAAACATTATTTAATTACTGGAAATGATAGTTATGTTGAAATAGTTTCATCCAATTATGAATGTAATTAAATATAGTTATTAGGCCAGAAGAACCTTCCAATCTTCTGGCTTCTTCGTTTTTAAGAGCCGCTCAGTTTTGCTTTTAGCCGCTTGTATACTCTGTCATCAGCTCGCGCATCGTGTGCCGTATGGCAGTTAGTTGCGCTTGCTGTTGTTGGTTTTGTTGCTTAATCTCTCGGGTGCCTTCGCTGTCGGGGGATTAATACCAAACAGCCGTTTAAAATCTTCACCGTAAAAGTGAAACCTGTCTCAAAACCCGCGTCTTTTAGCCCTAGTCCTTTAAAGTGTATCGTGGGCGGTGGACTGGCTTTGCTGCCGTTCGGGGCATCCCCCACAGTGTAATGACGTTCTGTTTTGGGGCTTGGTACCGTAGCGTGTGATGCGGAAATTCAATGGCTTTATCAGCCAGCGAGCATCACCCCTACAGCTCGCTATCAAAAGGGGAAATTGCACTCTATGGTGACAGACTATCAAGACACACCCCGAGAGATTTTTACTAAAAAGGGATAGCCAGTTGGGCAGGACGCCTCAATACGTGGGGATAAATACATTTTTAGCAGTCCCAAGACGGTCAAGCCGACAATGCCCCGAATTATACCGAATGCCATTTTCGTTTTGCCGGGCAATATGAAGACCGCGAAACGGGCTTGTATTATAACCGATTTCTATACTAGGATAAGAATACCGGACAATATCTATGTCCTGACCCAATAGGGCTACTGGGTGGTGTGAATCCGTATGGGTATGTGCACTGTCCGACAGTTTGGGTGGACCCGTTTGGGTTGGCGGGGTGTTGCCTTGGGCTCACAGCATCCATTAACTGGAAGGGGTTCAATCCTCAGAAGAGAGATTACCAAATTGATGGTGTGACACATAATAACTTATCTGGTTTACAATATCATTATCTTAAGCATGGTAAGAATTCGGTGATATCACTCAGCCTCAATATTTAAATAAAGCCAAAGAGTTTTCTAAAAAACCGCTTACGGAAAGCATGCAGGAAGCTAAGGTTAATAACATTATTATTAAACATGATAAGAGTACTGATGAGATCTTTGTCAGTCATGCTGGTAAAAGAGAAATGCGGACTTATTATATAGATGATGGTCGGGATAGCGATGCATTCCAAACTGCAATTGAATTAGCGAAGAGTTTATAATGAAGATTGAATTTTTATATTCAGAAGTGATTGATTTCTTGAAACTTCATGCATTATTTAAAGAGACTGTTGATGGGCGGGTTCAATTTCTTTTTGAGCTGAGTGAAATAGAAGATAAGCAACCACTAGAGGCAATAAAACAAAAGTATAATGATATAATACTTGATAATTTTAATTATTCAAAATTACTAAAAAATAGTTTTTTTGAAGAAATCATCAAAGATATTACAGGAAATGAAATAATAATTATAGACCGTGATGACAATTTAATTCGTGGTGTTCCTTGTTCCGCCTGTAACTATATTGTTTTTGAAGACAAAGAAGATGCATTTTATGAAATTTGTCCGGTGTGCAGATGGCAAAATGATGGTAGCTCTGGAGATGACTATAGTAGCTGTAACCATAGTTCCATGAATGAATACAAAAATACTGAATTTTTTAAACATCAATTAAATATAGAGAGTAAAAATTACGTGAAGTTTAATAACCAATAGCATATAAACAAGTAAAAACGATTATATTGAGTAATAGACCGGAAAGATCCCCCATGATTTTCCGGCTTTATTTGAGAGCTGCTCAGTTTACCCTTTAGCCGCTCACATACTCAGCCATCAAGTTGCGCTTGCTGTTGTTGGTTTTGCTGCTTCATCGCTCGAATGTCTTCGCTGTTCGGTATCAATACCAAACAGCTGTTTAAGATTTTGACGATAAAAGTGAAGCCTATCTCAAATCCTGCGTCTTTTAACCAATGCCCTTTTAGGTGTATTGCCGGTGATGGATTGGCTTTACTGCCGTTTGGGGCATAACCGACGGTGTAATAATGTTCTATTTTTTGAGATTTAAGGGCTACATTAGCCCCAGTTTTGGTGCATCAACACAGTTATCGCCCTAAAGAGTGGCGATATCACTGGAATACCTAACACCAATTGATGGTCTGTTTCTCTCCCCCTTCCCCGCTGTATAGGAGGAGTTTACTAACGTTTAGGTATTAATAATGACTGAAAACTTACCATTTAACACCGGTTTTATATAAAAATTAAATGAGTATGCATGAATGTTGATATCAGTTTTACTACAGAGATAAAAGCAGATTTAGAGAATATAAAAATACTGAATAGAAGTAATAATCACTAGCTTAATTTTTACTAAAAGAGAAAAAGATGAGTTTAGAATGGCTCTTGGGGACACTATTTAGTTACAGATATACCAATAAATTATCATAATAGGTTATTATTTTTATCGCTCAAATAAAACTCACACTCTAAATAAAAATGGAGGTCTGAGGTCTGAGTGCTTAGTGAAATTGAAGTATATTTAATATATTACTACTATTTATGTGCTCTTTATGTACAAAATCACTTATCTGGTATCCCCCATATAAATACCACGAATACCTCCCCATCATGATCACTTAACATGATGGGGAAATTTAAGAAATAACAATTAAACTCTACTTTATAACTTAAAGTAAAAATATAAAATACTTAAACATGCTAATAAGACTAAAAAATCATTAGATGAGTTTTATTTCAGGAGCACTTATGATTATTCAATGAGAAATAAAAACATTATAGTATTTATCTTGAACCATATTCATATCTATATCAAAAGCATTTAGATAAACCCCTTTAAAAAACTCAAACAGTGTAATTTTAAAAAAACCTAAAATTATAATCAAAACATCAGTAGGGATCGCACAAACACCGCACTCATATCTAGATATTTGCTGCTGAGATACATTCATAATTCCAGCTAATTCCCTACCACTTAAAGAATAACTTTTCCTCAATTTTCTTAATTCTATTCCTACAGCTTTAATAAACACTTCCCTATGGCTCAAATCTAATTCAATTTGTTCAAATTCTAAATTACTAATTTTCATTTTTATTTAACCCCGAGTACAGAACGAAACATAAAGTCTGAATCATTCAATATTTCTTCGGTAATCTAATCAATTATCCTGATTAAATCAAATTATCCTAAAACAATATCCATTGATTATAGAAACCCCAAAAACAACAAATAAGTGTAAAAACTAATGGATTCTCTTGAACTTATAAGCCTTAATAGCCATTAATCCAAAAAAGACTATCATTATTGAATAGTAATAAAAACCAAAAGAAAACTCAGGAGGGAATATATTCAGATTAAATATTCGATTTTTACAAAAAAAAGCATTTAAATTTAATTGATAAAGTATATATTACAAAAAAAGGTAAAAATCATTAAGATTTATTCAATATCTTATAAATTAGGTTAAAAAACAGTCTACGGTGTAATACTTATATTAAAAAACGAAATATTACGAAACACTCAGCATCAAACTGACATAATACAGGCAGTTTACTCCCCTCTACGGCTTATTCAAAAATCTGATTTAGACATTCTCATTTATATTACTTTACTCATTTTATTAGATACATTTTTCTCTTGAAAAGAGTATTTCATCTCTTCATCAAATAAAATTTCAGCAACTCAGTTAGAGCAGAGCTTACTTCAAAATCAATATATATAAATTGAATTTTTTTACCTCATAATAAAAAATGAAGGCACTTAAATTCAATTAGAAGATATATAATAAAATAAAAACCAAGTAAATTCGAAAACAATAAAATAGATATTGATCATCGAAAAAATTAAATCATGCTATATCTCAATGCTAACTGAGTGCATCATGATGATAGCTGAAAATTAATAATCATCTAAAATAATACTATAAATCTGAAATTATTCACTTACTACTTATCCTAAAATAAGACAGCGACAACTAGATTCACCCTATCCTTTTAAGTGATCATATGAACAACAATTTTACGGAAACATATAGCCGTAATAAATACGCCTATTATTCCCTAATAACCACATTTTAATTCACAGCCTGCTTGGCGATACCGTTGCTGAGTTTCACTCGATAGCCCACTATCGCTAATAATTGTTTTAATACAAGATAGGGTTGCAACAGCATGAGGTTCGAACATATCAAACTTTGTGTGATCCGCTAGCAAAATAACCTCTGGTGAACGCGCTATTAGTTTGCGTTTAACTCCCACCTCAAACATAGTAGCATTCGTTATTCCCATCTCAATCGATAATGCATCACAAGACATAAAGACACGATCAACGGCAAAAGCATTTAACGTCTCTAATGCTAGGCTTTCACCTACCGTAAAATAACCAGGCCTGATTAACCCCCCAATGATATAACTTTCTACATTTGGAAACATTCCAAGTTGGTTAGCTATTTTGATGTCATTACAAATGACTTTAACGCTAATATCCCCCAGACACTTCGCTAATTCTAAACAAGTAGAGCCTGAGTCAAGAAAAAAACAGTCGCCTTCATGAATTAATTTACGAGCAATGAGTGCGATTTCACGTTTAGATGCACAATTTAAAGAGCGTCTGACATCAAATTGAGACTCTTTATCTGTCGTACTGTCGTCGAAATTTAAGTGCCCATGAGTTCGCGTCATACCAGGATAATGTTCAGCGATATATTGAAAATCGCGACGAATTGTCGCTTCTGCACAACCAAACAACTCCACCGCTTGTTGCGTTGAAAGCTCTCGACATTTCCAAAGATAGTGCAGCATCTGTTGGATCCGATCAGATTTATACAGACTCATAAGCGACTTCTCTCCGAATTTAATTGCTAAGTTGTTTTATCGTATTTTCATAATCGTCTGTCGAAAACAGTGCTCTTCCTATGACAAGATTATTAATACCAACCTTTTTTAATGACTGAATTTTATCTGCACTGATCCCACCATCAGCCCAATACTCCAGTTGGCTAAAGAGTGGTGGTATTTGCTGAATTTTATCCACTATTGATGGTATAAATTGCTGATTTTCACCATCCGGCTCGCTAGTCATCAACATCAAAGCATCTAATTTATTAATGAGGTATTGATAAGGAGCAACTGGTGTACTTGGATTTAATGCTATACCTGCTTTTGCCTTTATCTTTTTTATTTCAGCAATAATTTCTGAAGGGTTTTGCACCGCCTCAGGATGAAAGAAGATCCATTTGGGGCTAAAAGGAGCAAGCTCCCTTATCCAAAATAACGGTTGAGACACCATTAAATGAATAGATAATGCATGTTCTGTAGCTTGTGCAACTGCTTTTACCAACTTAATACCAAAAGTAATATTGTTGATAAAATTGCCATCTTCAATGTCCAGATGTAATGACCCAATATTCTGATTAGCCAGTTTATTAATAATTGAACCCAGCCAAAGTGAGTCAGCAGAAGCCAAAGACGGGTGTAATATCATCATCACTCCTTCATGGATAAATCAATATGAATTTAGCAACCGCAAAACATCATCATGGGTTTTAGCACAACGAATTTCATCAAGTAATAATGGATTATCAATAAGTTCAGCGATGTACTGTATGAGTCGAATATGATCATCACTTTGAGTTGCGCAAACAGTCATTAATAACCATACAGGGTCACAATCTTCATGACCGAATACAACGGGCTGTTTTAAGGTTGTGAGAGTAATTTGGTTATAGATAGCCCCTTGTTCCGGACGTGCATGTGGCATAGCAATGCCCGGAGCAATTAAATAATAAGGCCCCCAACTTTGGGTGTTTTTAATGATGCCTTGTAAATAGTTAGGCTCAGCAGCACCATGAATAATTAAAGGCGTACAAGCTATGCTAAGCGCTTCTTTCCAATCGGCTGCAACTTGATTTATTTGGATCCATTTAGCATCATCAATCATTGTATATTGACTCCTTTAAGGTTCGGTATATGCTTGATTATTGAGTCCTCGCCTAACTTTTGGCGAAGCTTGCGAGGACTCTTAGTATCACGAGGGAGATAAGTATTTTGCTTATCTCCTTTCTTATTGCCTTATGCTATGCACTTTCTCCATAAATCTTTCCACTCGAGTTTGATCAACAAAGTTGGCAAAAATGCCATCTTTTTTAAAAGTCGTCGCGGTGACACAGCCATCAGCAATACTCAGCTGCTCTTCAACGTTTTCGAGGCAAACCCCAGTGTTGGCAAAGACCACAGTATTCGGCACCGTATCTTTCACTTGTTTCAAAATTGCACTATCTGTTTTTGCTCCAGCAGTTAATCCCGAAACACATAGTGCATCTGGTTTATTATTAAAAACGGTAGACTTTGCTATTGAGCAGATATCTCGTCCACCTAGATATACCGCGGCTTCAGGTACAATATTAAAAAGCGTTTTTACATCCCCTGCCCCAATACGATGTTGATGGCGAATAGTTTCACCAACATTGGTATTCCATACGCCAAAATCACTTGCATAGGCACCCGTAAATATTTCTCGGATAAATTTCGCTCCTGTCGCCATCGCTAAATCGAACGAAGCGATCGGATCCCAAAGAACATTTACACCAAATGGTATACGGATCTCACTCATTAATTGACCAATGATCCGTGCCATTGCCGCGGTTGTCTCCGGCTTCACTTTAGTGAGATAAGGCAGGCTAAATTCATTTGAAAACATAACTGCATCAACACCGCCATTTTGTAATGCCATTAAATCCTCATATGCCCTATCAATTACCCATTGCATACTATGCTGCGCATTAAAATCAGGATCACCAGGTAATGCACGTAAATGGCACATAGCAATGACTGCTTTTTCTGTTCCAATAACATCCTTCAACCAACTCATTTCTATACTCCTTATTCAGGTAATTCACGATTACGTAAGAAAATAACGACACAGGCAACAATGCCAACAGTTAACACGACACCGATAAGACCAAATGACATTAATTCGTAAATAGACCAACCAAACATATTGCCAACTGACAGTGCGCTAATCTGCGCGCCATTTTCGGCAAAGTTAAATCCGCCATTACGTGCCATTTCGGTAAAGAAAGGGGCAAACTGCGTTGCGATGAGCAAAACGGTGCTCATAACAATCACACCACTCAGTAATGTGCGTAATAAGTCACCGCGGTGGATCACCGTGGCCATACAGATAAAGAAAGGAGCAACTGGCAAGTCAGCGAGTGGTAATACATTGTTCAATGGCAGGATACTAGCCAAAATCAACATGATAGGGATAAGAAGCAAACCCACTGCAATTGTGGTTGGATGACCCAGCGTTACGGCGGTATCTAGCCCAATAAACACTTCTCGATCATTAAAATGTTTCTGGAAAAATTTACGAGCGCCTTCAGAGATAGGAAGTAAGCCTTCAACAATTAAGCGGATCATGCGAGGGAATAACACCATGATCGCGGCAACCGTAATCATTAAAGTCGCACAACCTTTAAAGTCTTCTCCTGCTGCAAGCCCAAATAATAATCCCAGTACAACACCGATAATAACCGGATCACCCACCATGCCATAGCGTTTTTGAATAGCTTGTGCATCGATATTCTTTCCTTTTAGGAAAGGGATCTTTTCATAGATAGCATCAAGAAGTACAAATAGAGGAACTGAGCTAGAGCCATACCCTTGAGGAATTGAAATACCCTCCAAACCAACAATCGTTTGTACGCGTTTTGCCGTCCAATCTGCCATTTTTAGCGATAAGATGGCATGACACATAGCACCAGCGATACCATAAACTAAACTCCCCGTCGCAATTTGAACAACTGTTCCGGTAATTGCATAGTGCCAATAATTATAAATATCAACGTTCATTGTTTTCGTTAGGCGAGTAAACAATAACGTGATATTAAGTAAGAAAATAACGGGAATAATGACTGCACCAATCGCCGTTGCATAGCCAACACCAGATGCTGGCCCTGCCCCTACATCAAGTACATGTAGCGATAAGCCAAAACGTTCAATCATAATTTTGATGGGGGGGCTTAGGCTATCAATAGCCATCACGATCACTAGCCCCATTCCGACAAAACCAATACCGACGGTAACCCCAGCTTTAATGGCCTGTAGCCATGGAATGCGAAAGATTAAGCCAATAATTATCATGACGATTGGGACAAATACTGTACCGCCTAGAGAAAGTATATAGTCAAACATAACGTCACCTATGAGGTTTATTGTGATAACAACGTTTTAATTTTTTGTTTTAATGCATCGTCATTAACTCCTGTTAGTAAAGCGGCTCCATTCAAAGTCGGTACGCCATAATCTGTATCCGTTTTCATTGCGGTGATGATCAAATCAACACCGTGGCTGTTTAGTGGGATTTCGTTTAAACAACATTGTGAAGTCGCCACTAAGATGCCTTCACTAGCTAAGTAATCTTGGAGTTTTTGAGCAATCATTGTGGACGTAGACATACCCGTTCCACATGCAACGAGGACTTTTTTCATTTTAATGTAACCTCTTGGTTATTGTCTGAGTCAGACTCGATAGGAAACTGATTAGCGGGAAGTGTCGCTAATGCAGCCAATAACCGGATGCAGTCACTGAGATCTCGTAAGCTAGCAACTTCAGCCGGTGAATGTGTGTAGCGGCAAGGAATAGATAGGCTTGCGCAAGGAATGCCATCTTGTTCAACCTGAATATATCCCGTTTCTGTTATGACACCTGGTGCAACTTCTCTTTGTACCGGAATATGATTTTTGGAAGCTGTTTTTTCTAACATATTGATTAAGCGAACAGGAGTTACTAATCCCGCAAGCGTGCCTCTACCGTGATAGTTTAAGCAAGTAATGCCGACACCCTTGTTAATCACTAAATCCGAATAGTCTTGAAGGTCGGGCGTATCACAAGAAGGCGTAATATCGATCCCAATAGCAAGGTCGGGTTTTACACGGCGTAATACTGGTAAAATCCCACGAATATTAAATTCCTCTTGCACTGACGCGACAATAAATAGTGCGATTTCTAGCTTTTTATCTTTAATCGCATCAGCTAAACCAAGTAAAGCAGTGCATCCAAGTCGATCATCTAATGCTTTACTACACACCATGTCATTACCTAATTCTTGAGGCGGGTTATACAGTGTGATTGGCGTACCGACTTTTATGCCCATTCTTTCAGCGTCAGCCTTATCTTTCGCTCCGACATCAATCCACAATTGATCAATCGAGGGTGATTGCGTACGTTCATCACCTTTAGCAAAGTGATAGGATTTAATACCGATACATCCAGGTATTGAGCCGTGCTCTCCCGCAAGACGGACAACAGATCCTGACATCGTCACCTGTGCAGGCCCTCCGACTCGTTCAAAACGAATAAACCCCGACGGTTCAATTTTTCGCACCATAAATCCCACTTCATCCATATGCGCAAATACCATTAAACGCAGCGCTTTTGCGTCGTCACTTCCATAACGAGCAACTATATTACCGAGGCGATCCTGCCAAACTTCCTTAGCGCTCTCTGTAAAATGTTTTTGCATAACATTGGCAATAGGGGCTTCATGACCTGAAATACCGTCCAAGGTCAGTAAGGAAAAAAGTGTATCTCGAATGGAAAATACCATAATGATGATCCTTCATTGACTAAAACGACATAAAGATGAGCGATTTATATGTAAAAAAAGATGGGATTATTGTGATTAAAATCACAACAAACCATTAAAAATAACAAATAGAAACAATTTTGTGACAAATATATAACAATTTCACTCATGCTGATTGCACTAAATTTTTAGGCATTGATGGCTTTTAAATACTTAACAATGGTGATAGTGAATAGATCTTAGAAGCGTAAATGTCGATTTATCATGGATATAAAGCGCGTATATTGCCTTAATGGACTATGTTAGTTTACACGTCATTCCACACTGAAAGCTGATAACATTTAACTATTGAGCTAAGTGAGCGTTTAAGCAGTGATATTTAATGAAAGGCAAATCGGCAGATTTATAGGGGATTGCATATCACTTTGTAGTAAATTTGCCTATCTTCATATTCATAAGTTGCGATGAAAATGTAATTACAAAACAGGGGTTTTTTAGTTAATTCATACTAAACCGCCTTTTAATATTTATGTTAGTCATTTACCTGTAGTATTTTCTGTAAACCCATCCAATACTGATGATTATTTATGAACCCATTTAAAAAATTGATCACTGGACAATACCCTCTTATATCTGTTGCTATATTTTGGTTTATTTCTCAATTTTTAATTGGGGCGTTATTGAAAACGATCCCGTTGTGGTTGATTAAACACCCTGATGAATCCCTTTTATATTCAATAATTGCGTCATACGGCTTAAAAGTTGTTCTCTCCGTTTGTGTTCTATCTGGGCTCATATCCTTTTTAAGAAGAAAATTCTCAATTATTTACTTGTTGACTACTATTTTTATCATTCTCCATATTATTTTTAATGGATATTTATTTTTTACATTCGCACATTCTATTTTGTCATCCCTCTAACATTGGGGTTCGTTATGGTTATCACAATAAATTAAGGCATTGAACACCCTTGGTGGTGGCTCGATACTTTTTCATAAAATTAATATTTAACGCTGACCATATATTGCAGCCGTAAACTAGCAGGCAAGCAAGCACGATTTCTATTGCTTCGTCGCCACCTAGCATTGAAGCTATCGAGAGCATTCAAACCGCAATAGAACCTGCAAAATCTAAATAATGAGTTAGAATGTACCATACTTCGATTAATGTCCTCTGCCTCGATTTCGATACCACCGTGGAAATTGTGAAAAAGATACTCATCCACAAGATATATACGATAGAAGAAAATAAGGAAGATCACCTAATCTAAAAGCATGTTGGATTAATATTAATTCACACACCTTATCAAATCATCTACTAATTTAAAATTAGGGCGTACTGTAATTGGAATTCGAATCGAAGTGTCCATTCGTGCAGTAATAACAGCTCGATGATACTTTACGCCACTAATGTAAATATCTATTGTTTTTCCAGTGTTTTTAACAGAAAAATCACTCAGCCCAGTACCGCTTTTTAGCATAATAGCTAATGAGTCGTTTGTATCTATATATGTATTGAGTTTCGCTGATTCTATATTTTTACAAGCTATAGAGATTTCACTCTCACTGGTTTTAAAAGACAAGCACTCATTATCAGGTTTGCATTGGTTAGCCGCTATTGTCGATGTAGAGAATAATAAAGCAGCAACAGCTAGTAATTTCATAATCATAAACTCATTTTTTAAGTTACATGGATTATATCAGTTAATCATAGAGAGGGTATGATTAGAATCATTTGTAAATAGCATAGTGAGGAGTATTAGGAAAAGAAAATAACCGTAGAAAATGAGGAAGTTTACGCAGCGCATATATATTTATGGGCTATCATTCGAGCTAAGCGCTAGATATCCAAGAAATACATCAGCAGTAGCCTACCGCACCAACACACTTTCAACGAAGACTTACATCACACTTGGGTAATCTGGGGAGGCTCTATCCGCGCTTCAAGAAATGGGCGACTGGGAAAACATTGATGATATTTTAAATGCGAATGGCACGAATATGACACGCAAGATAATTTAAAAATACTCACTCACACATAACGCACTGATTTAATTAGTGGGTCGTGGGGGGTTCGAACCCCCGACCAATTGATTAAGAGTCAACTGCTCTGCCAACTGAGCTAACAACCCGATGCACTTATTTAACGCCTCTCATTTAGCACAGTCAACATTATTCTGCTAATTTTACTTAACCAATTAAATTTTGGTTGCTAATGTTAACTTGGTGTTATATTCAGATTAAGATATCACCACTCTGATTACAGTCAGTTAAGTTTTTCTTACACTGACTGAGATTTGTGTCACAATATTTTATGCAAACACTGTCACACAATTAAAAATACACTGTGACTGCACATAACCACTTCTTTGGATAGATACTATGGAAGAAAATCAACCCTCAACATCAACAAATCCTCCCACAGAGAGGAATCAGCTAAAACGTAGCCTCAGCAACCGACATATCCAACTTATCGCTATCGGTGGCGCGATCGGAACGGGCCTATTTATGGGCTCAGGTAAAACTATTTCGCTAGCTGGCCCTTCTATCATCTTCGTTTATATGATTATTGGGTTCATCTTGTTCTTTGTTATGCGAGCGATGGGTGAATTATTACTTTCCGATCTTAATTACAAATCATTCAGCGACTTTTCTGCCGACCTGATTGGCCCATGGGCTGGCTTCTTTGTTGGTTGGACCTATTGGTTTTGTTGGGTCATTACTGGTATTGCTGATATTGTGGCTATCACATCCTATGTCAGCTTTTGGGTGCCTAATTTCCCTGAATGGGTGACCTCTTTCATCTGTGTTGTGACGCTGTTAACACTTAATTTAGTCTCAGTCAGATTATTTGGTGAACTGGAGTTTTGGTTTGCCATGATCAAAATTGTCGCCATTATCGCGTTAATTATCGTTGGCGGCACTTTAATCGCAATGAACTTCCAATCACCGGCTGGTCATACGGCATCACTAAGCAATATCTGGAATGACGGCGGAATGTTTCCTATGGGGATTAGTGGCTTCTTTGCTGGTTTCCAGATAGCTATTTTCGCTTTTGTTGGTATTGAATTAGTGGGAACTGCTGCTGCGGAAACCCGCGATCCCGAAAAATCATTACCAAAAGCAATTAACGCCATCCCTTTTAGAATTATTGCTTTCTATGTGCTATCGCTGATAGTTATTATGGCGGTAACACCTTGGCGCACCATCTTGGCGGATAAAAGCCCATTTGTAGAGATGTTTGTCCTGATCAGCCTTCCTGCCGCAGCAAGTATTGTCAACTTTGTCGTACTCACCTCTGCGGCATCCTCTGCCAATAGTGGCGTTTTTTCTACGAGCCGCATGCTATTTGGCCTATCAAAAGAAGGCGATGCACCAAAACAGTTTAGTCGCTTATCGAAAAAAGCCGTGCCTGCAACGGGGTTAATATTTACCTGCATTTGCCTAAGTTTCGGTATTATTTTGATCTACTTTATCCCAGATATCATGCATGCTTTCACGTTGGTTACTACCGTGTCAGCAATCCTATTTATGTTTATCTGGAGCATGATCTTATATAGCTATCTCAAATTCAGAAAAAACCGCCCACAACTTCATCAGGCTTCGCATTATAAAATGCCAGCAGGTATTGTGATGTCGTGGATTTGCTTGGTTTTCTTTGTCTTTATGGTGATCCTGCTCGCCTTCCAGCACGATACAAGGCAAGCTCTTATCGCAACGCCTGTCTGGTTTATTATTCTATTTATTGGTTACCAAGTAGTTAAACGTCGTAAGCAGACCCATTAAAGACCAGATAGCAAAGTGTTCCCATAAAATTAGATACTTTGTTCAAATAACTTATCAGGCCTGATTTCAATACACTTCTGAACTCAGGCCTTTTAACGTTTATCTGTGTCGTAATGGCTTATCCATTCATATCCATAGCCTACCGATATGGCATATTTCTGCGCCAAATATGCTCAGCTCAAACTTCTTCATTTGTGCGAGTACATTTTCAATGCACTTTTTCCTAGCTGTGCAGGCACCTTCTGTTAATGACGCCATTGACTTAAATTAGCATAGAGAATTTATATCTACGGACTATTAAGAATTTGAGCTGTTATTTATTAATTTATTTTGATATTACTTTGAAAGAGGTAAGTCACGAACTTGCCAGTAAAGTTCACTTTATCTCTAATGGGCAACGTTAAATTAAAGGTAAAAAAATGGCAGATTTATCCACATTAACTCTTTTTCATGATCCTACTTCAGAGCCAAGCAGAGCCGTTCACTGGCTTTGTATTGAAGCTAATATTCCCATCAATATCAAATACACATGGTTGACGCGGGGAGAACATCTTTCTAATGAATTTTTAGCCGTCAATCCGTTGCATCAGATACCCGCAATGCAGCACGACGATTTTTGCCTTTCCGAAGCAACGGCAATCATGAACTATCTTACAGATATTCACGGTTGCAGTGATAAATGGTTTGGAGCAACCCATCGAGCTAAGGCTGTCATCAATAAACATTTGTCTTGGTATCATACGAATCTTCGTAAAATATCAACATTGGAATATTTTCTTCCCGTACTGTTAATGCCTGCATATCTTGGGGTGGCAAAACCATCGGTCAATGAGATTGAAGCCAAATTAAATGCACTTCATGATATGTTTGCAAATTTAGATTTTCTGCTTGAAGGCAAAAATTTCTTAGCAGGAAGTGATATTTCCGCCGCAGATTTACTCTACGCTTGCGATATTTTTGCTTTAAGGATTGACCCCAATTTTAAGCAAATGATAGAAAAATACCCCAATATCCGTGGCTGGTTAACAAAACTTGAATCAAGGCCAAGTTATGAGCTTTCACATAAAGCATGGGATCATATTGTTCCGCAAATATTGGCACTAAACGGTGGGTCTAAGGGGTCTCCAGAGTGGATTGCGGATACTTGTGAGAAAGTCATCGGGTAACAAAAGCAGATAAGCGATTTAAACAAGCCTAGAGGAAGCAAGCTGAGCGCCTTACTCAAAGAAAATACTCAATTGGCTTATTTGTTCCGATTATTTTTACTGTCATTTACCGTGAAAAAACAACCAAAAAACTCAAATTTGAATGCTCATAAAATGAGACTATTTAAAAAATAAAATCAATGAAAAAGATCCATTAGTCATTTTATATTTGCTCATAACCCCCCAATAGTTGGTTACCCAACTATTGGGGGTTACTTTATTTTATCAATTATTTCATTTTATATTCCGCTTCAGCCTCATCAAAGCGGGCTTGAGCAGCGGCACTTGGCGCTTTAGTTATCATACTGACCACAATAATTGCAATTGTTGCAAGGATAAAACCAGGGATGATTTCATACAGATCAAACCATTTATATTTCATCCAGACTAATACGGTAACGGCACCAACAACCATCCCCGCAAGTGCACCTGTACGAGTCATTCGTTTCCATAACACAGAAATCAAGACGACTGGCCCAAATGCGGCACCAAAGCCAGCCCATGCGTTACTCACTAATGCTAACACCTTGTTATTCGGGTCACGTGCAATATAGATAGCAATCGCAGCCACTACCAGAACCATGATCCGCCCTACCCAAACCAGCTCTTTTTGGCTCGCATTTTTACGCAGGAACGGCTTATATAAGTCCTCGGTTAACGCACTTGCGCACACAAGTAATTGACAGCTTAATGTACTCATAACCGCCGCTAAAATAGCGGAGAGTAAGATACCTGCAACCCATGGGTTAAACAGTATTCCTGCAAGCTCCATAAAAATACGTTCGTTATTTCCCATCACCGATGAGGCTAGCGCAGGGTTAATTTCGAAGTAAGCAATACCAAAGAAACCAACCGCAGTTGTTCCTCCAAGGCAAAGGATCATCCATGTCATACTAATACGACGCGCAGAGCGAATCGTGCGATGTGAATCAGCAGCCATAAAACGCGCTAAGATATGAGGCTGACCAAAGTAACCTAGCCCCCACCCTAATAATGAAATAATCGCAACAAAATTCAAACCCTTAAACATATCTAAGTATTCAGGGTTTTTCGTTTGAATAACATCGATTGCAGTATCTAGTCCACCTAATGAGAAAATGATCACAATAGGCGTTAAAATAAGTGCAAATATCATCAATGAGGCTTGCACTGTATCAGTCCAACTGACAGCTAAGAAGCCACCAAGGAAGGTATAAGCGATAGTTGCTAACGCACCAAGCCACATAGCTTTTTCATAGCTAATATTAAAAGTACTTTCAAACAGTAATCCCCCAGCAACAACACCAGAGGCACAATAGATAGTAAAGAAAACAAGAATTACAACAGCAGAGATAATGCGTAAAATTTTACTATTATCCTCAAAACGACTGGTAAAGTAGTCAGGTAGCGTCAATGCATTATTATTTTTTTCCGTTTGAACCCGCAAACGCCCAGCAACAAATAACCAGTTAAGATATGCCCCCAAGCTCAGCCCGATAGCAATCCAACTTTCTGAAATCCCAGCGAGGAAAATAGCACCAGGTAGCCCCATCAACAACCAACCACTCATATCAGAGGCCCCTGCTGAAAGTGCTGTGACTACACTACCTAAACTTCGTCCACCGAGAATGTAATCATCGAAATTCTTCGTTGAACGATAAGCTAAATAACCAATAAGTAACATGCCAGTAATATATACGATGAACATAATGATCATCGGAGTGCTTACAGTCATCCGTCTTCTCCATAGAATAGTTATCTTCTTTGGTTGTTGCACTAAATTGCACGCAAGCAAATTAAATAATAAATATAGTGTGTGTTGTGTTTGTATTTAGTTGCACTTGATTAAAAATGCTACCTTAGCATGCTAGACAATCTCATTTCCGATTAACAAGAAATTAACGTTATTTTGTTCAATAAACGATATCCGTATCACAAATGTTAAATTTTTGATGCGAGAATTAATCAATTCACTCACAACTCATCTAGCAAAGCGAATTAATAACATATTGATTTTTAATAAAAATCAGCAAAATCCATTTCTAACCATCTCATTTTACAAATAAAAATACGATATATTTCACAATTCCTTTAGAATAGGCTTTAACAACGTTGCACAAAGTTGCAACATCGTGCTATTGATGTGTAACTTTTTTGTTTCTAGTAGCTAATTATTTAGAGGAAATGGGATGAGTAGTACGACAACTATGGGTGTGAGACTTGATGAAGCGACTCGTGAACGCATTAAAACTGCTGCTCAACGTCTTGACCGCACGCCGCATTGGCTAATTAAACAAGCCATATTTAATTATCTTGAACAGCTTGATAATCAACAGTTCATCCCTGAGATTTCCTCGGGACAAGATAACAAAGATGGCCAAATATCAGAAGAAGAATCCGTTACTGAATCGAATTATCAGCCTTTTTTGGATTTCGCTGAACATATTTTACCTCAATCGGTTAAACGCTCAGCGATTACATCTGCTTATCGTATTCCTGAAACACAAGCACTGCCGATGTTGCTACAACAAGCACAACTCCCCGCAGAGCAAGCAGATGCCGCCCATAAGTTAGCTTATTCCATCGCAGAAAAATTACGTAATCAAAAAAATGGGATCGGCCGCTCTGGTTTAGTTCAAGGCTTATTGCAAGAGTTTTCACTCTCTTCACAAGAAGGTGTTGCACTCATGTGTTTGGCTGAAGCTTTATTACGTATTCCTGATAAAGCAACACGAGATGCACTCATCCGCGATAAAATCAGTACAGGTAATTGGCAATCTCATTTGGGCCAAAGTAGCTCCATGTTTGTTAATGCAGCAACTTGGGGATTACTATTTACAGGCAAACTGGTTTCGACTCACAATGAAGCCAAGCTATCTAGCTCATTGAACCGTATTATTAGTAAAAGTGGCGAACCATTAATTCGCAAAGGCGTTGACATGGCAATGCGCTTAATGGGAGAGCAATTTGTTACTGGCGAAACAATTGCACAAGCATTAGCGAATGCAAGGAAGCTGGAAGAAAAAGGTTTCCGCTACTCTTATGATATGTTGGGCGAAGCGGCGTTAACAGAAAAAGATGCTCAAGATTATATGGTATCCTACCAACAGGCGATCCATGCTATCGGTAAAGCATCGAATGGCCGCGGTATCTATGAAGGACCGGGGATCTCTATCAAGTTATCAGCCTTACACCCTCGTTACAGCAGAGCGCAATACTCTCGCGTAATGGAAGAGCTATACCCTCGTTTGCTATCACTCGTATTACAAGCCCATCAATATGATATTGGAATTAATATTGATGCTGAAGAGGCTGACCGTTTAGAAATCTCCCTCGACCTACTCGAAAAACTTTGCTTTGAGCCGCAACTTGCAGGTTGGAACGGTATTGGTTTTGTTATTCAGGCGTACCAAAAACGTTGCCCATTCGTGATTGATGCAATTATTGATCTTGCTGAACGAAGCAAACGCCGCTTGATGATCCGCCTAGTTAAAGGGGCTTATTGGGACAGTGAAATTAAGCGCGCTCAAATTGATGGTTTAGAAGGCTACCCTGTTTATACGCGTAAAGTGTATACCGATGTTTCATACCTCGCATGCGCTCGCAAATTGTTGTCAGTACCAAATCTGATTTACCCACAATTTGCAACTCATAACGCCCATACGCTGGCTGCAATTTACCAAATTGCAGGTAAAAACTACTATCCAGGTCAATATGAATTCCAATGCCTACATGGAATGGGTGAGCCATTATATGAACAAGTTGTCGGGAAAGTTGCTGATGGTAAACTCAACCGCCCTTGTCGTATCTATGCACCTGTCGGAACACACGAAACCTTATTGGCTTATTTAGTCCGTCGCTTACTCGAAAATGGGGCGAATACCTCATTTGTGAACCGCATTGCTGATGCGACCATTCCACTTGATGAACTAGTATCTGATCCTGTCAAAGACGTATTAGAGTTATCGAAAGCAGAAGGACAAATTGGGTTACCTCACCCTAAAATAGCCCTTCCTCGTGACTTGTATGGAAAGAATCGTGTCAACTCAATGGGGCTAGACCTCTCCAATGAACATCGCTTAGCATCGCTTTCTAGCGCACTTTTAACCGCAGCGATGCAAGAAAAATTAGCTCAACCACTACTTGGTGGGGAATATCAACTGGCTAAATCAGCCGAAAATGCGCTTCCAGTGATTAACCCAGCATGCCATTCTGACATTGTCGGTCATGTTCGTGAAGCAACGTTGGAAGAAGCAGAGCATGCATTAAACATCGCCAATGATGCAGGAGCTATTTGGTTTGCGACTCCACCGTCAGAGCGTGCAGCTATCCTCTTACGTGCCGCAGACATCATGGAGCAACAATTACAGCCTCTACTTGATGTACTGGTTCGTGAAGCGGGGAAAACCTATGCTAACGCGATTGCAGAGGTTCGTGAAGCCGTTGATTTCTTGAATTATTATGCAACTCAAGTCCGCGATGACTTTGATAACAATACCCATCGACCGTTAGGCCCTGTGGTTTGCATTAGTCCATGGAACTTCCCTCTAGCAATTTTCACCGGACAGATTGCGGCAGCTCTCGCAGCAGGTAACACGGTATTAGCGAAACCCGCAGAGCAAACACCACTGATTGGCTCAATTGCAGTATCAATGCTCCATCAAGCCGGTATTCCACGTGAAGTATTGCAATTTTTACCGGGTAAAGGGGAAACAATTGGAGCGAAATTAGTGGGTGATGCAAGAGTTCGTGGTGTAATGTTTACAGGCTCTACGGAAGTTGCTGGATTGCTGCAACGTAATATTGCGGGAAGGCTGGATGCTCAAGGACGTCCAACCCCACTCATCGCAGAAACTGGCGGATTAAATGCGATGATCGTCGATTCGTCGGCCTTAACAGAGCAAGTCGTGACAGATGTTGTCGCTTCTGCTTTTGATAGTGCAGGTCAACGCTGCTCCGCCCTACGTATTTTATGTATCCAAGAAGATGTCGCTGATCGCACAATTCGTATGTTAAAAGGTGCGATGGAAGAGTGCCGTATGGGCAATCCAGAGCACCTTTCTACGGATATCGGGCCGGTTATCGATAATGAAGCTAAAGAGAATATTGAACAGCATATCCAGCAAATGCGTAGCAAAGGTAAAGAGGTCTTCCAAGCTGTATTTGACAATATTGATGACCTACGTGAGCAGTCCGAAGGTACTTATGTTAAACCAACACTGATTGAGTTAGACAACGTTGGCGAATTGAAAAAGGAAATTTTTGGTCCTGTATTACATGTGGTGCGCTACAAGCGCGAACAACTCACCGATCTTATTGAACAAATTAATGCGGCAGGATATGGGTTAACACTTGGTGTTCATACCCGTATTGATGAGACTATCAATCAAGTCGTTATGAAAGCAAAAGTCGGTAACTTATATGTCAACCGCAATATGGTAGGTGCTGTAGTTGGCGTTCAACCATTTGGTGGTGAAGGCCTCTCTGGTACCGGACCTAAAGCCGGTGGCCCACTTTATCTCTATCGGTTGTTAAGTGAACGCCCTGATAATGCGGTATCACGTACACTCGAAAGACAAGACAATGAGTTAGCAATGGATGCCAGCGCAAGACCACAACTCCTCGAACCTTTTGATGCCTTCTCGTCATGGTTGGAGAAGCAAGAAAATCGCATCGAACCAGCTATCTTTGAGCAGTTTGCACGTCATGCACAGGCGGGGACTTCGCGTTTATTACCTGGGCCTACAGGGGAAAGAAACACTTATACTTTAACGCCTCGAGGCACTATTTTATGTCTCAGTGATAACGAGAAAGACTGCTTAGTGCAATTGGCGGGAGTTCTTGCGAGTGGCTGCCAAGCATTATGGCCAGAAAGCGAAATACACCAAAAACTGTATAAGTCACTACCTGAAAAAGTGCGTAACGCAGTTTCAATCACCAAAGATTGGCAAGAGTATAACGGACATATTGAAGCGGTTATTTACCATGGTGACAGCGATCAACTCAAAATCGTCTGTGAAACGGTTGCCAAACGTAAAGGCCCGATTATCTCTGTTCAAGGCTTTGAACGAGGTGAAACTAACTTACTGCTAGAAAGATTAGTTCATGAGCGCTCACTAAGCGTCAACACCGCTGCTGCTGGTGGTAATGCAAGCTTAATGACAATTGGCTAATTAACCACAGCCTGAGCCTAAAAATATTGGGGTCAGGCTGTTTTTTTGGTTTTCAGAATACCTCAATTGATCAGACTCCCTACCCTCAATAACACGCTCCTATTCACGCTTTAATCACTTACCATTATTACTGGCGCTTTATGATATTGGTTAACTAAGAGCGAATTATGCTCAATAAACAATAGTCATTATTGCTTATTCTTTATATGACTTAATTGATCAAAATAATATCTATATTCTGATTCAGGAGTATTAAACTAATAAATATTTGGCAGTGTAATTGGTAATTGAATAATAAAAGTGGGCTTATTTAAAGGGAAAAGCAAAAAGGTGCCCAAAATGGACACCTGACATATTTTAACTATAACATTTTAAGCAAGCACTTGACTTGCTCTGATGCTATTGATTAATTTTTCTCTGATTCCCAGTATAAATATTGCTCATATTTACGGAGCGCAATATTATAATTACTGAAAGCCGATTCAGTCATTTTATCGCTTAATTGCTCTTGGATTTTGCTTGTAGTGAACTCTTTCATTGAGAAGTTTGATGATGAGAGTAGTTCATCTAGGCGGCGCAAACGAACAACATATTCACGAACGGTACTATGGCTCATTTCAGTCTGTAAAAACAAATACTGCTTAAATGACATAATATCAAAGAAGTCAGTATTACTATTGCAATAAATTTCGCTGCAGAAACGACAAAGTGCAGTAAATTTATCCTGTAACTCAAGCCAAGTATTTTCATCGACCAACTCAGTCATCTCAGCAATAGCTTCTTTATTCAAGATACTATCGTTAAAAACGAGAGAGATACGATCCAATGTTTTATGACAATGTGCACAATGTGTTTGGCTGTGTTTAAAGTCTTTAATATAACGACTCAGAGGCCGTTTCTTAACAATAGAAGCAGACATGATGATAAAGCCCTGTGTGTAAGTCTAAAATTAAAATTGTAGCGTGACATGTCACGTTACATTCTGATTATGCCCATAGCATTATTATTATCCGCTATGTTGCATAGTGATACAGATATACCTATATCAAGCTATTTACTTTCACTTAAGGTAAGCATTCATACTAAAAAAACACCGTATGCACTACTTCCCTCTGTGAAATGCATTCTATCGCGTCTATCGCTCTTTGGCGAATTTCTGCGAAGACTAGAGTTTGGTACGAATTTGATTTAGCGTCAACCTATTAAACCAGTCTTTTATTGTCTTTGCATAAAATCAAAGCACGATGAAATTTTATAAGACGCTCACCATACCAACCACTAGGACAGAAACTTTACTGATATTCACCAGTGCATTCAATGGAAATTTAATTTAAAAATCAGTTCTATAGATAAATTGACGCTAAAATAGCAAAAGTGTGACGCAAATCACTTAGCATAACTAAAATTTAACTATTTATGCCGTAGTTGTTTATTTTTTAAATAGTCCATAAGCTACTATAAACACTAAGATGTAAATTATTTTTTACATTTATATGACAATTACACATATGAATTTATTTTCTGATTATATGCAAAATAGTTATAGTTTATAGCAAAAAAGTCTATTAGGTTTATAGAACTTACTTAATGTTCCTCCAGAAAACCAGTAACTTAATGATATACAGCAAGTATATTCCTCTACGTACTTACTCATAGAAAAGGATAGTGAGTTCATCGAACGATGAAAAAATCATCATAGAAAATCTCACGCCATCCACATTTTCTGTGGGTAAAACCCCCTTCAATCTGTGGATAACTTTCTTGGTAAGTGATGAAATGGCACTTTGCATTATCTGAATGAAAAACAAGCGACTCGCGGCAACTGTTCTAACGGCTCTCAATATCCAACAAGTGGATCAGGTACACATATCGTACTTTCAATAACACATTTTCATCGTTCTTATTCCAAGCCTTATTTAATGAATAACTCGTATTGTTTAGACTAAAAAACCAAATAGTAAATTTATAACGATAAAAATATTTATTTTTGATTAACTTATAAACGATTTGTCGAGTTATTTTTTAGGATTTGTCACGTTTGATATTGCAGCAATCTCTTATATACTCGATTTTGCTACTTCAATAACAAATAATTTTAAGGTTGATTATGAAAAAGTTAATTTTAGCTTGCGGTATGGGTTTAATGGCATTGACTATCACTGCTTGCTCTGAAGAAGAGAAAAAAGCAGAAGTAGTTGCAGGTGCAACTGAGACTTGTAACGCATATTTTGCTGAAGTGGATGGTTTAATCGCTAAAGCTTCTGAAGATCCACAAGCAAAAACTCAACTGGACTCAATGAAAGGCCAGCTGGAAGAAGGTAAAAAGCAAATTGCAGCATTACCTAAAGATCAGCAAGATAAAGCTTGCCAACAAGGTATTGATGCACTGAAACAAATGAAATCTGTATTAGGTCTGCAATAATCAGATATCTTTGAAAATATGGAGCCATTAATCCTTGGCTCCATCACTCATAGCGAATCTCTTCATATCTTCCAATCGATGACATCCACGAAACGTATTATTGTTTTTTGAAAGTAATTCCATCTCTATTTACCTACTATAAATTATACGGAAAAAACAGTCATTGTGTGGCTATTAGACGCTATTTTAGATAATACGAAACTAACCTATTAAGATTCATTTTAATCGTAATCTAAATAACCACGTAATGATTAGATTTAAGGTTCTTTTAAATAGAGATTATTCAAAAGGGGAAAATATGAAATTTTATCTAACATCCACACCCACTAAAGCCTACGAAAGTGATACCTTTTTAAGAAAAATTAACAGTAAAGATAAGTTTATTGTCACTGTAGAGTCTGATAATAATGAATTAAAAGTTACCCCTCAAATAGCACCTAAAATAAACTATATTAAAAACACCCCTTTTGAATTAAAGAAAACATTAGAATTTGATATTAATCATATTCATGATAGCGTGAATCATTCCATCTCAGCATCTTTCCAAGATACCCTATCGAGTTTGACACGAGGGAAGCTTCCGTTTTTTAATCAAAAAGAAAAATCGAAGATCTATGAAAAGATTGTTGATGAATTTATCTTGCAAGAACAAAAAACCTATGTTTGCTCAATTATTAACAAAGAAATAGATAAAATAAACAGTCAAATTTTAACAAAAAACCAAGCTAACGATAAAAAAGAAAATATTATTACTAAAGCGGATAAAGCCAAAATATTTTCACAGATAGAGCAGTCTCATGGCATATACCTTGGTGTCGACTTTGATACGCTAGCTCAACCCTCAATTAAGGGGGCCGTTATCTCTGTCAAAGAGCTAGAAAGCAAGCTACACACTCTCGCAAAAGAGTTCTCGGACGGAAATAGCCTAGTAAGAGGCCAAATTAAAGAACTATGTTTAAACACAATTAGTGATTATATTTTCTCACACTATTACCCGAATATCTCATTAAGCAAGATCAGAGAAGATACGGCAACCCTCATCAATAATATTGTTATCGAGAAGTCCAAGCAACAACCATTAATTTTTGTTTGATAAATAAAAAGCAGTAAAGTAATCTTATATCACTTTACTGCTTTATTATGCCCCTTATATTACAGCCAATTACCAAACCGTTTAATATAAAACTGTTTCATTAACTGAGCGACAATACAATAACTGACTAGAGTTAACACCAGCCAAGGGAAATATTCAATTGGTAATGGCTGTAATCCAATCATTTCACCAAATGGCGAGAATGGAATATATAAACCTAGTACCATAATAAACCCGGTGGTTAATAATACAGGTAATGCTGCTGTACTTTGGATAAATGGGATCTTTTGAGTCCGTAACATATGAACGACTAATGTTTGTGATAATAATCCCTCGACAAACCAGCCTGATTGGAATAATGCTTCATGAGCAACCGTATTGGCCTGAAATACATACCACATCAGTGCAAATGTAGTGATATCAAATATGGATGATGTTGGCCCAATCCAAACCATAAAACGGCCAATGTTTTTTGCATCCCATTTGCGGGGACGTTTTAAAAACTCTTTATCCATTTTATCCCAAGGTAAAGCCAACTGGGAAATATCATACAATAAATTTTGCACTAACAGGTGGATGGCTAGCATCGGCAAAAAAGGAATAAATGCACTTGCAATCAATACTGAGAAGACATTTCCAAAATTGGAACTCGCAGTCATATTCAAATATTTAATGATATTGCCGAACGTTTCCCTTCCTTTAATTACGCCCTGCTCAAGAACCATTAAATCCTTTTCTAGCAGAATAATATCAGCGGATTCTTTCGCAATATCGCTACCTGTATCAACAGAAATTCCGACATCCGCATCACGAAGTGCGGGCGCATCGTTAATGCCATCACCTAAAAAACCTACTGTATGGCCATTCGCCTGTAGTAATTTTAAAATTTTGGATTTTTGTAAAGGTGTTAATTTACAGAATACCGATACCTGCTCTACTTTTTGTTTTAACGCCTCATCGGTCATTGCCTCGACTTCAAGGCCAGTCATAATTTCACTAATACTTATCCCAACGTCACGGCAAATTTTTTCCGTAATGATGGCATTGTCACCTGTTAATACTTTTACGGTTACCCCATTGTCTCGCAATGCGGCAATTGCTGAAATTGCACTTTCTTTTGCAGGGTCGAGGAATGTCAAAAGACCACGTAATTCAAGCTGCTGCTCAGCTTGGGCTGAAAGAGGTAAACAAGCCTCATCTTCATTTAAGTGACGAGTTGCAAGTAATAAAACGCGAAAACCTTGACGATTATAGTCACTCACTAACTCACTGATTTGCTTCCTAGCTTGTGAATCTAATAAGAGCGATTGACCATTTTGCTGATAGCTTGTGCATACCGCTAGCATCTCTTCCGCCGCACCTTTGCATATCAACAGAGC
Organism: Providencia sp. PROV119; assembly: GCF_028482435.1. Classification (NCBI taxonomy): domain Bacteria; kingdom Pseudomonadati; phylum Pseudomonadota; class Gammaproteobacteria; order Enterobacterales; family Morganellaceae; genus Providencia; species Providencia sp. PROV119. The sequence continues at coordinate 487,480 of NZ_JAMPQL010000001.1, read as the reverse complement.
CTCACCTTCCGCTGTTTTTACCGTGACAGAAAGTTTACGACGAATAAAATCAAACGGTAACTCATCGATTTTTTGATAAGCACGTAACTGTTCAATCTCCTGTTTCCCTCTTCCTCGGCGAATAATTGCCTGATCCATCATATTTTTCGTGCCGCTTTGATTAAAACTATTTAACCACGCGAGCTGAAGGATTTGGTTATCTTTCTGCCCTGCACTATCTAAATAATGCTCTAATATGATCTTATCTTGCGTTAACGTGCCTGTTTTATCTGTACAAAGGACATCCATTGCCCCAAAATTTTGAATCGCATTAAGCCTTTTAACAATCACCTTGTGTTTAGACATGGCGATCGCCCCTTTGGCTAAATTAGAGCTAACAATCATAGGCAGCATTTCAGGTGTGAGGCCGACTGCAACAGCAAGAGAGAATAGTGTCGCTTCAAACCAATCGCCTTTTGTAAAACCGTTAATCAACAAAACAATCGGAACCATCACCAACATAAAGCGAATAAGTAACCAACTCACACTACTGACTCCACGATCAAATGCAGTTTGTGCACGGGTTCCTACGATTGATTTTGCTAATGAGCCAAGGTAAGTTTTTGCCCCTGTGGCAACCACAATACCTCTTGCTGCCCCACTGGTAACATTGGTTCCCATTAAACAAATATTGGAAATCTCCAATAATTCATTTTCCGTTGGTGAAACCGTTTCAAGACTTTTAGCACTAACATCCCCCAAAGTGTCATATTTCTCTACAGGAATTGATTCCCCTGTTAATATGGCCTGACTGATAAAGAGGTCGCGAGACTCAACGAGTTTGAGATCTGCTGGAACCATATCCCCTGCCGATAACAGTACAATATCTCCCGGCACTAAACACTTTATTGGAATTTCTTTACGGACTGAGCGCCCTGTTTGGTTATCACGACGAAATACGGTTGCTGTCGTACGAACAAGTGACTTTAACGCCTCCGCGGCCTTATTAGTTCGATACTCCTGCCAAAATCGCAATAATCCGCTTAGCAAAACCATCGTGACAATAATAATCACGCCCGTTAAATCAGTCTCTTCACCGTGTCGCTCTGGGATCAGGTAATCGGTGAAAAAACTCACTACAGCCAACGTCATTAAAACAAAAATAAAGGGATTCTTAAATGAAGAGAGTAGCTGTTTCCATGCTGGAGGGGCCTTTTCATGAGCGACTTCATTTTCCCCCACAGAGACTAATCGGTCGAGTGCTTCATTCTCGGATAAACCAAGTAAATGAGTTTGATACGCATTCAGCACTTGCTCTACTGTTTTGTTTGCTTGTTCGCCAACAATAAATTTTTGGCGTCCAGTCACTTTGGCATTTTTGCCAGTTCTGTGTTGATGCCTGATTTCAGTCATAACGTTTATCTCTACTAGGCACTTTGCGTGCGGCTTAAAACGCTATCTAACTGAAAATAAATTATTTATTCATAGTTAGATAGCTCCTGTATTGGCTCCATGACGGAGGGTGATCGTCCATTGCGGCTCCTTTTGTTAATGATGATCTGGCATTCAGGCTGGCAGCTCTGATGCGACTTTCCAATTGATTGCGCTAACACTCTGTTCAAGACTGATCCGACACACTAGCGCTTCAATTTCTTTCTGTTCCGCTGGCGTCGCTAAAAACTCCGCGAGCACCTCTAACTGTTCAGGTTTCAATGTATCGGCACTGCTTAATGACTGTAGACGAATATTTAACCCATTGATGGCCTGTAAAATTAAAGTTCTCACTAAGATTTCGTCTTCTTGATGGCACATCACGCAGATCTTATAGCGCTGCGCTATATCAATCGCCTGCTGCTGTGGCTGTTTGTTAATACGTTGTGCTGCCTCTCGCAGTAAGATATTGGCGCACAAGATAAGCATGGTTGCCATGGTCGCTAAAGAATATTGGCCAAGTCCACATAACACACCAATCCCCGCTGAGCACCAAAGGGTTGCCGCCGTATTCAAACCACGGATATTCATTCCTTCACGCATAATGACACCAGCGCCAAGAAAACCGATCCCTGACACGACTTGTGCCGCAATTCGTCCGGGGCTATCAGGTGAAGTTGTCACTGAGCTTAAAATAAATACAGCCGCCCCAGTTGCAACTAAGGCATTAGTGCGTAGCCCTGCCATACGTTGACGCCATTGACGCTCAGCGCCGATTAATGCTCCTAGGCACATTGCAGAAACTAAATTGAAAATATCAGGAGTAAATAACATGATTGTTCCTCCAAAAATAATTTGGATATATCAGTCATATTTCAAGCCACAGTGTTTTTAACAATATTTATTCACCGCAGAGGCATCATTAGCTATACCTCTGGCAATGTATTCTCTTGCTGCTTCACTGCATCTCAAATTATTTTGGGTAGATGAAAATATGGAAAATAAATTCCATATAGCCTTAAAGTGAATAATAAAATAATTATTCAGACGTTATAGGCATATACCCGGAGGAAATAATGAATAGAAATAGAGCTTCATGATTTTTACTCACAAAATAACAATAAGCTATTGATAGCTCATCACTTTATATTAAGGAGTATCGCGTGCATTTACGCTCGATACTGCCCGCCATGGTGGCAAGCAGTTAAATAGAAAGGTAATTAATTACTTGCCAATAAATTTAGTGTTTGTGTTACAACTCTGACTGTCCAAGTAATTATCTCCTAAGAAAATTTGCAAGAAGTATAGATTGCGTCATTTATGAAGTAAAGCTTTAAAAAAATATTTAACAAATTTAACTTTCAATAGGGCTGACAAATACGCCTTCCCCCCCCTCTTTTTCGTTAAAAAACCAAATACCGCCCGGGTACTCTGGCAAGGAAACTAAATACATTGTACCTTCATTAAAAGGCTCAATTAACAATATCTTCCCTTCACGACGACTCTGTCCGTCTGTTTTAACATAAACACGATCATGAATTTTCATTGATGGCGGTCTCCAGTAAAAAAATCCTCTGAAGCCTAGTTTAGCGGGTATGAAAAAGCCCGTCATTAAAAATGACGGGCTTTAGAAAATCAGTTAAGCAATTAAGCTTAGATTGCAGTTACGTTAGCAGCTGCTGGGCCTTTCGCACCATTTTCAATGGTGAATTCAACTTGCTGGCCTTCTGCCAGAGTTTTGAAACCAGCGCCCTGAATGGCAGAGAAGTGAACGAAAACGTCTTTGCTACCATCAGCAGGAGTGATGAAACCGAAGCCTTTAGACTCGTTGAACCACTTAACTTGACCTTTCATTTTGTCGGACATTTGACTTTTCCTATATAACATCAAAAAAACTTGCCTTTTCGGCATATATGGGCCAGAGTCAACTATTTAATCAGGAAAAAACCAAGATGAAGCGTCACGGTCAAAGGCTATCTGGGATAACTTTCTTCTTTAGAACACAAACTCAGTAATCGTACATCAAATAGGACTGCTAAACAGGCCGAGACTCATTAACTCATGAGTTAAGGATAATAGCAACTATTTTATATAGATTACCCCTAAAAAAATGCTGTTTTTTAAGTTACGTCACTTTTCACGCGGTTAACCGAACAAATTTTTTCGCATTTTGTTGATAGATTAAAAGATTTATTGAACAAATATCCCATTTGTCAGTGAGATTATTCTTATACAGTGACAATTACACTCAAAATTTTTTACAACTGATATATAACAATTCAACTTACGCATGATACTCTTCAAGGTATAGATGCCTTTACAGAGAGCTATCACATTATGGATATCATCAAAAAAATACTTATTGAAGATTTAGACACCATCAATAAAAAAGAAAAACGCGATGGCAAACCTTACTTCAACAGTCAATTCATCGCAAATCATCCTTACCTGTGTATCGGTATGGTCGCGGCCTATATTCCATTAGCAATTTTGGTTTTATATGCCCCTTATTTTGGTCTGTATTGGATGCTAGGTTTTACCGCGCTATTTGTTATTTTAGCGGCTGTCTTATTATTTGATATTAAACCTGTTTACCGTTTTGAAGATATTGGTGTGCTCGACCTGCGTGTTTGTTATAATGGCGAGTGGTTTGTTACCGAGCAAGTTTCTGATGCATCAATTCAAAAGATACTTGATTCAAATGAAGTCAATCATGCAATTAAGCAAGAAATAACCCGTTTGCTAGAACTTAAAGGGATGCTTTCATTTTATGATATTTATCATATTGCCTATCCTGAGATCCCATCACAGGCAAAGGCCCCTTTAATGACTCAGAATAAAGCGCAATATCAATAAGCTAGTATGAAAATCAACCATAATGCACAGTCAGTAATCAAACAGATTATTTTTGTGTTTTTATCGTTGACAGTCTGAGGCGATACCGTTAATATTCGCCTCGTTCTCAGGAACACAACAATTCCTCCATAGTTCAGTCGGTAGAACGGCGGACTGTTAATCCGTATGTCGCTGGTTCAAGTCCAGCTGGAGGAGCCAAATTTTGAAAGCCCGCTTTATAGCGGGCTTTTGCTATTTAAGCAACCGCATTTTTTAAGAATGCATTACGCCAATGCTGAACCCCCTGCGCATTTCGCTGATATTGCCTTATCGGCGCTAGCACCACACTAAAAAAGGCAAAGTAGCCTTCGCACAATTGGTTACGTCCAAATTGATTCAAATGAGCCGGGCAACCGCCTTGGCAAACCATTTTAACCGAGCATTGTTGGCACTCTTTGCGTCGACTCTTATTTTGCCCAAAAGGCAACGAGATAGATGCCTCGACAAAATCACTAAATCCTTGCTGCCCATTAAATTGACCAAGATAGTGACTTTGATTTGCTTGATGATCGCAAGCGTAAATCTCGCCTTGAGTTTCCATCATCATATTCGTGCCACAGCGTTCTGAATGAACACAAGTACTGCTCACCTGAGTAAAGTATTGGCTATATACCTGTTCAATGTTCATCACAAAAACACGCCCGATATGCCCTGACGCTTGCCACTGTTGATACACTGAGCTTAAAAATAGCCCCCAATTATTCGCACTGAGCGTGAATCCTTGATGGATAGCATCCCCCTCCAGCATAAGGGGTTGAAATTGAATATAGCGAATACCAAGTTGTACAAAATGAAGGTAAATCTCTTTGCCTAAATGAGCGACACCATCGTGTACCACCGTCAATATATTGAATTCAATGTCAAACTGTTGCAGTAGTGCGATCCCTTTTATTACGGAGGCATAGCTGCCACTATTTCCCCTTCTATCATGACGGTATTGATCATGGATAGATTCGGGGCCATCAAGGCTCACGCCAATAACAAAATCATGTTGTTTCAAAAAACGGCACCAAGAAGGCGTTAATAACGTCGCATTCGTTTGCAACGTGTTAATAATACGCACTCCGTGAGGCGCATATTTTTGCTGTAACGCAATCGCGCGCTTATAAAAATCTAACCCCGCTAATAACGGCTCTCCACCTTGCCAGACAAAATTGATCTCTTTGGTGTAAGCCGGCTGGGCAGCTATATAATTTTTAATAAATGGCTCCAACATGGCTTTGAGCATTGGCGCCGCTTTCTGCTCATTATGCTGGGGGTAATAACAATAATCACACTTTAAATTACATCCCGAACCAACAGGCTTTAATAAAATATGAAAAGGAATTGCTGATTTTAATGATTTCCCCTGCAATCTGGGAGGATCATAAAAAGAAATTTTCATATTAACCTCCCATCATTTCACCTTTGCAGGCTCAATACGCTTATTTGTCTTCGGATCTATGCCGATATAGTTCCCTGTAGACTCATCGACACCGATGTAATCGATAGCCTCTCCTTTCGCTTCAATAATCATGCCGGTCTTGGCAAATTGTTCGTATTTCTTTTGCAGCTTTTGCACAATTTCAGGGTGTTTTGCCGCTAAATCACGGGTTTCAAGTGGATCTTCTTTTAAATTGAAAAGTTGCCAAGGAGCCATTTCTGCTTTTGGAGAGGCTTTCACTAAACGCCTTAATTTCCAATCGCCTTCGACTAACGCCGCTTGATTATGTAATTCGACACCAAATAGCTGCCGTGGATTAACAGTCGATTTGCCAAGGAAATGGGATTTAAAGCTCGTACCTAACATCGGTAATGGATGGATATTTTTGATCTGCTTATTAGCATCAATACCAGCAAATTCATATAGCGTTGGGGCAATATCGTAAACCGCCATCGGTGTTTTATCTATACTCCCCGCCTTACCAATACCCGGCCCAGTGATAATTAAATCGGTATTGATCCCCCCTTGAGCACTGGTCGTTTTATGGTAATTGGCATAAGGTGCATTACTGACATTCGCCCATTGAGGCCCCACAGAGACAAACGAATTCTTACGCCCAAGATTTTCATAGCTATTATCAAACTGTTTCCAATATTCAGGGTCTGACTCATAATAAAAACCGGATGCAGGGTTTGCACCATTATCTGTCGCAAAAATAATAATCGTATTTTTATCTCTCCCCGTCTCTTTTAGCGTATTAATAACGCCACCAATCTGATCGTCCATATAGGCAATCATTGCAGCATATACTTGCATCGTTTTAGCTGCATAGCGCTTTTCTTCAGGGGTTAATTGTTCCCATTCCTTATCCAAATTTAATTTCGGCATCGGTGTTTTATCGTTAATAATCCCTAATTCTTTCAAGCGATTTATTCTTTGCCGATAAATTTTGCCAAATCCTTCGTCATATTTTCCGTCAAATTTACGGATCCAGTCATCAGGCGCTTGGATAGGATCATGAGGTGCGGTGAAAGCGAGGTAAGCAAATATTGGTTGATCACTCGGAGTCTGTTTAATCCACTGTTCCAATTGCTGCGCATAGTTTTTACTTGAATAAAAATCGCTCGGCAACGAAACTTTCTCGCCATTTAACGTATAATACGTATGGAAACTTTCAACCGTTCCAAGCGGTTTAGCATCATCAAAATGACTGGTTCCTCCTCCCATAAAAGCAAATGCTTGATTAAAACCTCGGTCTGTTGGCCTCGCACCTTTGGTATAACCTAAATGCCATTTGCCTGACATCAACGTGTTATAACCCGCATCTTGGAAGCGTTCAGCCATGGTTACCACTCTATCCGTTAAGCGTAATTCATAACCTGGCTTGCCGACCGTATTTTCATACCACCACATCCCTCCCATTCCCGCTTGTTGGTTTGTGGCTCCAGTCATTAACATTGAGCGTGCAGGAGCAGACATCGGCGAAGTGTAATACTGGCTCATCCTGACACCTTGCTCAGCCATTTTTTGCAAATTTGGTGTTGGGATTTCCCCTCCAAAAGGGCTAATGTCCGAATACCCCATATCGTCGGCAATGATGATCAGAACATTAGGCCTATCATCGACTTCCCCCAATGCCACACCCGACATCACGGAACTTAATGCAATTGCTAGCAGTGTTTTTTTCATCACATCACCATATTGTTAATTTATTGTATCATTAACGTTAAATATAGTTTTGCTTTATGACTATCGTTCTTAGGTATGATATCTACAGGTAATGTTTTTCGCCGACATAACCACCGCATTGCTCACTTAGCAATCACTTGGCATTTTTTTTCATATTTATACTTTACAAGCATGAACAGGATGGGTAATATGCGCCTCGTTCTCAGGAACGCAGCAATTCCTCCATAGTTCAGTCGGTAGAACGGCGGACTGTTAATCCGTATGTCGCTGGTTCAAGTCCAGCTGGAGGAGCCAAATTTTGAAAGCCCGCTTTTTAGCGGGCTTTTTCGTTATGCAGACTTGTTCTAACATTATTTGAATAAATCGCGTTCGTTAGCTAATAACTCTTTATTTCCCTTCTCTATGGTTTGCCTAAAACGTTATGAGAGATCTAAGAAATCAATAATGGTCAAGTGCTTTTTATTCATTTCTAACACTCGATTTTGTAAATATTGCTGAGTGATTTCATAACGGTCATTGTTAGCATATTTCACATAAACCATTCTTAGTAAAAAATAGAGCACAAAAAGTGCCAAGTTGAGCCCTAAGAATAACAACAGAATATGTAGATTAGCTATAAGCTCAGGAGCAAGGGAAAAAGAAAAAGGCATTAGTGAGAATGTCATAGTGAAACCAAAGAGAATGGCGAATTTTAATGAAAACATTACGCTATATCTTTTGAAGAAAAAAAATATATTGAAGTAAATAGGTAAGCTGATTGACTCGTATTATTAATGAGACCAATCACCGCTTTTTTCTCATCATGGATAATCTCAACATCATCCCCTTTTGCAACAATAAATGGCGCTTGGCTCCTCATAAAGATACTATTTTCCTTTCTTCGTTCATGAGTACCACAATAGTAAATATTGCCCTTACTGTGAATATAATGGTAATTATTGGATACATCAATTTCTACCCTTTTATCAGCAACATAGTTACTTATATGTACATTCTTATTAGTAGTTTCCTTTTCCTCAACTTCAAAATGACTAACATGCAAACCTAATTTTTTTATACGATTAATATTTATATCAGGATTACTTTCTATATAATAATGCTCAGTGAAACTCAATTTATTAATTATCTTTCTTAACAGAAAAAACATATAGAAATAGGCTTTTTTATTGAATATTCCAGTTTCACTTTGTCCCTTTTCTTTTTGTAAATTTAGAATCGCCGAATTAAAAGGAGAACATAACATTATCCACAATCCTTTTACCCCATAAATCAAACCTATGTAAACAATTGCCATCAGAATAAATGCTATTCCTGATAGGAATATATCTGCTTTTATAATCATTATCAGGATCGCCATGATAATTAGCACAAAAAAATTAAAGAGAAATACAAAATCTCCCTCTCCTCGCTCGTAATCAGTCGTCAATTCACATCCATTTTCAGCGATTAACCAATATAACCAATAATCACCACTATCGAGTTGACTAACACAAACCTTTAATTTTTCATTTTTTTTGATACTGTCTAATTTGGGAAGTATTTGGGGAAATTGAGAGCTATAACAATATAAAACCTTATTTGATGCTATGATCCTTATAATGTCATCACCACAAATTTGTTGAATATCATATCGGTCAAACTGTACCTCAATGACCGTAGTATCCTTTGGCACATGCTCCTCCTTGTTCTATTCCATTTTTAGTTTTATCGTACGTTAAGATAACGTGCCTACTATTATTAAATCAGTTATCCATACTAAAATATGCAAACCAAGCCACAAAAATAGCAATGACCATTCATCGCAAATACCACAATTATAGCGATCAGTTTATTTTTAGCACCTGTCAGATCCCTTATTCGATGAAAGTTACAGCAATTCGATCACATAACAAGCAATCGAACTTTTATTGCTGTTTCTTCTTTGACTTTTAGAATCAGTAACGCTAATATTCCTCTCGCTTTAAGGCGTTCCTCCATAGTTCAGTCGGTAGAACGGCGGACTGTTAATCCGTATGTCGCTGGTTCGAGTCCAGCTGGAGGAGCCAATCTCTTCTTATTTAATTCATCTTAATTCACCCAACCTTATCTTAAATTTATATTTGTTCTGTCCTATAATCAAACCATTCTTTTTCAAGATAATTGTGAATTAACATAGCTATTTTATCGTTTTCGTTTTATCATTCTGCTCCGGCTTGAGCATTTCGCTCATTACTCTATTTACCCTTTACGGAGCCGGTTTCATGACAACTGCAACAACTTTAACGATCCGCCGCCCAGATGATTGGCATGTTCATTTTCGCGATGGTGATATGCTAAAAACTGTTGTGCCTTATACCAGTCAATTCTTCGGTCGCGCCATTGTCATGCCAAATCTCGTTCCCCCTGTCACGACAATAGAGATGGCTAAAGCATATCGTGAACGTATTATTCAAGCAGTTCCTGAAGGTGATCGCTTTACGCCATTAATGACGTGTTATTTAACTGACACCACGAATGCTGATGAACTAATACGCGGCTTTCATGAAGGGGTATTTACTGCTTGTAAACTGTACCCTGCCAATGCAACAACCAATTCAAGCCACGGAGTCTCTGATATAAAAAATATCTACTCTGTACTTGAGGCAATGGAGCAAGCAGGAATGCCATTATTGATCCATGGGGAAGTCACATCCAGTCAGATTGATATCTTTGATCGCGAAGCTCGTTTTATTGAGCAAGTCATGGAACCTCTTAGAAAAACATTCCCTAAATTAAAGGTGGTTTTCGAGCACATCACCACTAAAGAAGCTGCCCAATATGTACTAGGGGGCGATGACTATCTAGCAGCTACATTAACACCACAACATTTAATGTTTAATCGCAATCACATGTTAGTTGGCGGTGTGCGCCCACATTTGTACTGCCTGCCTATTCTAAAACGCAATGTTCACCAAGAAGCATTGCGTGCAGCCGTTGCTTCAGGCAGTGATCGTTTCTTCTTAGGAACGGATACAGCACCTCATGTTCAACATCGTAAAGAGTCCTCCTGTGGCTGCGCTGGGGTTTTTAATGCTCCAACAGCACTTGCAGCTTATGCAACAGTTTTTGAAGAACTCGGCGCACTTGCTCATTTTGAAGCCTTCTGCTCATTAAATGGCCCTAAGTTCTATAATTTACCTGTTAATGATGGCTTTATTCAGTTAACTAAAGAAGAAAATATAACCACCTCATCCATTGAGTGCGGCCATGATGCACTGATCCCTTTCCTTGCAGGTGAGGATGCTCGCTGGTCTGTACGCGTTGTTGACTAGTCATATCGACGGGAAGCTCATCACTTCCCGTTAGTCCTTTTCCCTTTTTTGTCACTTTTTTGCATAATCTGTCATTTGGATGCAAAAAAAAGCGTATTTTTCTTTTCAATTGGCAAAATCCCCTTATACTGATTGATACTCGTTATGAGTTTTTCGCTCTTAGTCAGTTATCGATATATATTTATCACGCAGTATGATTAGGAGGTGTTTATGAATAGAAAAAATGAAGTGATTCAGACTCACCCTGTTGTTGGCTGGGACATCAGTACTGTTGATGCCTATGATGCAATGATGTTGCGTTTGCATTATCTCCCAGAAAAAAGTGAAAACAGTGAGAACGCCATTGTTGATAAAACAATGTGGTTAACAACCGATGTAGCCAGACAACTTATTGATATTCTACAAGCCGGTATTGATAAAATAGAGTCCGGTGATTATGTAGAGCCTGACTTTAAAACGCACTAGTGAAAATAATGGATATTTGGTAATAACCAAATATCCATTAACACCATCAATAATTCATATCTTTTTAGTATATTAAATTTTTATACTTCTAATAATTAATATTCATAATATAAAAATAATAATAGTTATTTTTATATTAATTGCAAAAACAAACTAAATTAATTATTTTTTATCACTAGTTTATTGACTTTAATATCCATTCCAATTTATTGTAATCCTCTTTCGAACAAGGATGTTCCTTATGAGAATACTCATTATTGATGAATGTTATTATACTCGAATTGGTATTACTGAATACTTATCTTCAAATAAAAAACTTGAGTTTATTAGTGTAGGATGTATTGATGAAGCTATTCATTGTATTAACAATAGTAAACCCAATATCATACTCGTGAATTTAACTTATTATTGTCACCATTCCAATTACTGTTTAACTTTAAAAAAGCTATTAAGCACATCAAATGAGATTAGATTCTATATCTACATTAATGCCCCTTATCCAATATCTGATAAGCCACTATTACTTAAAGATAATTATTTTATTATGTCTAAGAAAATCATTATCCCTACGTTAGATAAAGTGATCAATGATGCGGAACAAATAGAAAAAACAATAAGGCTAACTAATAATTCAAACTCATCAATATTTACACTAAAAGAACAATGCATTATTAATAGTTGGATGAATGAAACACCGAATCATATTATTTCAAAAAAACTGGGGATCAGTAATAGCACCGTTTATTCACAAAAAAGACATATTGTCACCAAAGTCTATGTTAAAAATCGTATTGAGCTATTTTTTATTTATAATATTTTTAAATATCTCTATTAAAAAAAGCCCTTAATCGGGCTTTTTTATGAGTGACTAATTATCGTTATTTAATAGGCCATCACTTAAGCGATGACGTGATTTATTAAATATTTTATTGCTGACTTCACGCCCTGCTCGACGTGCGCGTTGCACTTCTTCTGGCAGTTTCATCTCCTCAGTACAGGCAACACTACAGCAGCCTTCATATTTTTCTGCGCATGAAGGGCACTGAATAAATAATAAATGACAGCCATCATTACGGCAGTTCGTATGCGTGTCACAAGGTTCACCACATTGATGGCAGTGAGCCAATACTTCATCAGTAATGCGCTCCCCCATGCGGTTATCAAACACAAAGTTTTTCCCTTTAAAACGTAACGGTAAACCTTGCTCTTTGGCTTTACGCGCATATTCAATAATACCGCCTTCAACGTGGTATACGTTCTTAAAGCCATTATGCAGCATGTAAGCACTCGCTTTTTCGCAGCGGATCCCACCTGTACAATACATGACTATATTTTTATCTTTTTGTTCCTGTAGCATATCTACAGCCATTGGCAGCTGATCTCTGAAAGTATCAGAAGGCACTTCAATCGCGTTTTCAAAATGACCAACCTCGTATTCATAGTGGTTACGCATATCTACAAATACGGTATTCGGGTCATCAATCATCTCATTCACTTCATGTGCTTTAAGATATTGCCCTGTCTTTGAGGCATCAAATGAATCGTCAGTAATCCCATCCGCAACCACACGATCACGGACTTTCATGCGTAAGACCCAGAAAGATTTACCATCATCATCAATAGCGATGTTAAGACGTAAATTATTCAGTTCAGGGCTAGTGCTATAAATCAGTTCGCGCAACGCTTCGACATTTGATGAAGGCACGCTGATTTGAGCGTTGATACCCTCTTTAGCGATATACACACGACCAAACACATTAAGTGCTTTGAACTTCACATACCACTCGTTGCGAAATTCTACTGGGTCGTGGATGTTGAAATATTTATAAAACGAAATTGTGGTACGTGGCTCAGTCTCCGCCAACATACGCTCTTTAAGAATTTTATTTGAAATTTGATTATGTAACACTGGCATGGTGTTCTTTAAACCCTTATAACTCATTGAGATTAATTTAATAAAATGTACCAGTGTCCACATAGTGCCCACACTAGCCATTATGACTATTATCGCTGTTATTTTGTGAATAAAAAACCCTGAATGTTAAAAGGTTTTATATTGAATATTACAATGCCCTCTCGATAGTAAGTTGCACCATAAATTTATTTCACATTGAAATTAAGTTATGTTATAACATTTTTCGCCTATTTGACTTACTCGTTGAAATGTACCGCTTATGAAATTCAATGTGTTATTCCTCAGTTTGTGTTTAGTCTTTTCTTTCAAGAGTTTTGCTCACCCCCATAGCTTTATCGATATGCAGGTCATACCCGAAATCAACCAACAGCAAGTTATCGGCCTGACATTCACGTGGAAGATGGATCCAATGACCTCCGCGGATATTGCTTATGAGTTAAAAAATAGCCAAGAAGATGACATTCAATGGAAAACGCAAGCGGCAACATTAATGGCAAATATTCTTGCCCAAGACTATTTCACCGACTTTTATTCACAAGGTAAAAAAATAGCTTTTCAAGCGATACCAAGCCACTACCGCTTACAACGTGAAGGGCTACAGCTTATTTTTTCATTTACTGCGCGATTAAAACAACCCGTGCCGATAAAAGGATTGGATATCGAGTTTATGACTTATGACCCGACATTTTTTGTCAGCATGACCTATCCCAATCAACAGGCGGTTATTCTATCTAACACGCTAGACTCCCAATGTAAAATGACGCTCAACGAGCCTAATGTCACTGATGAGTTACGCTTTTATGCCTACTCGCTCGATATCAATCAAACACCTGAAGATGACACCACATTAGGGCTGCAATTTGCTCAAAAGGTGAAGATTGCATGCCAGTAATTCAACATAATAAGCCCAAGCACCTAAACTTAATCATCATTGGTGTAGTTTTCATCGCTCTCTGCGCCGCCGGCGCTTATCTCTACCAAAATTGGTCAGTTTGGTTACAAACCAGTGTTGCTTGGCAGCGCCAGCTCAATCTTTTACTCTCGGAATTACTGCAATCGACTCAGCGCGACCCATTACAAGCAGGTAGCTTGCTAGTCGCTGTCAGCTTTTTATATGGGCTCCTTCATGCACTAGGCCCAGGTCATGGTAAGCTGATCATTAGCACCTATATCGCCACCCACCCAACACGTTTAAAACAAAGTGTTATCCTTAGTCTACTCGCTTCTTTATTACAAGGTGCCGTAGCGATTGTGTTAGTTTCAGCTGTATTAGTGGTTTTCCAGCTCTCTACTCACCACTTGAATATGGTTAGCTTATACAGCGAAAAACTCAGTTATGGTTTCGTTGTTTTGCTGGGTGCCTTATGTTGCTACAAAGCATTTCATCAATGGCGAAAAGCCAGAAATAAACGGACAGCATCAGTCTTACATATCCAGCGCCTTTTGCCGTTAAATTCAACCTCAATATCCGCTATCAAGCCACCGCCTAAAATGGCTCCTCTTTGCCAGTGTGGTCACCAACATGTTGTCTCAAGTCAGCAGTTACAAGCCTCTTTACGCACCCAAGCCATTTTGGTGCTATCTATGGGGCTGCGACCTTGCTCCGGTGCATTATTGGTATTGCTTTTTTCTTATGTGATTGGGGTGTATACGTGGGGGATCTTCGCTGCACTAGCCATGGCAATGGGAACCGCATTCACCATCAGCCTTATTGCTTTGTTTGTCTATTTTATGCGTCATCACGCAATGCGGCTGACCAAAACTCAGGGGATCTCTTTTTCGCCTTACTGCCGCGCGCTCCTTTATTTGTGTACAGGGTTAATTTTTATTCTGTTAGGTGTCTTGATGTATCAAAGTTTGATGCTCACTGAAACAGCGTCACCTTTGCTATCGCCACGAATACGCTGATCAAAAGACGAAAAAAAGGAGGGCTCCCCCTCCTAGGCATCTGCCGAAGTTACGATGAGGTAGCCACATCGTAAAGCGCAATGTCAACTGTCTAAACTTATGGTGACCAGCGCAAAGTGCGCTGGTCTGTTATTACTTTTAACCGATTAATTCAATTCGAGCCGGTAAGCCTTGTCTCACTGAGGCACCGGATACCCAATCTAACCAAGTATTCGCCACTTCACGCGTCGGGTCGGCAAAACCTAAATCATTTAGGTTAATGCCTGAACCATTCGCAGCGTTCATTGGCATTGGCTCACCATCAAGGTAATGCTGTTTAGCCCCCATTTCTTTATGACCATAACCATGTTCGATGGCTAAAACCCCTGGCATAACACCGTCTAACACACTGATTTGTGCTTCAACATGACCACCTGGCGTAGTTATCTTGACCCAATCTCCATGCTTAACCCCCATTTTTTGGGCATCATCAGGGTGAATAGCCACAAGATTGGTAGGTTTCACATGGCGTAAACGTTCAATCATTGTCGTTGAGCTACTCATGACATGGGATTTAAATGACATAAGCTTTAACGGCCATTCTGTTGGTGGGAAAACCTTATTCACATCTTCCCCATTCGCTAAACGAGGCGGATAGTAAGTTGGACAACCACTATAGCGCTCCCCCGTAATCGCATGACGGTTCACCGCCACCGTTGGGTTCCAAATCTGCAACCCTTTCTTCCACTGAGGCCCTGTTGCATCACCATCCCACGCTTTTTCATAAGGCGCAAAACGACCACCGCGAGTATAGATATAGGCAACACGACGGATCTCTTCCGGTTTGAGTGTTTTTTCCATTGCAGGCAAAATCCGTTCCACACCACTGATTTGGATGTCTTCATTTGCTGCTTCTGGCACTGGTTTTTCACCTAACCATGCCATATTTGCAGCGACACGTAGGTAATAATCTTCAGCACAATTAAGTGGATATTTATTTCCATCCATATCTTCAATCACGTTGTCACCAAACCCAGGAAGGTCGAGCGCTTTCGCCACTGCGATACAAAATGCTTCCATTGAAATAGGCTGACCGTCGGCCGTTTTCGCGGTACGTGCTCCAACAATTGGCCAGCGAGCAGTACTGGCTTTCACTTGAACCCCCGACCAAGCCCCACTAAAGCCCCAACTTTCAAAGTTATGGGTATCCGGCACAATATAATCCGCCAGCGCTGTTGTCTCATTCATAAAGGCGTCAATACCAATGATAAGTGGAAGATGTTTTGGGTCTTTCAGCTTTTCTTCCATCACCTGACGAATGCCTGCAATACCGTAAACAGGGTTAGTCATGTTGGTGATCCATGCCTTAAGTGGATACGGATATCCCATCAATGCTGATGCTAATTGTTCAGTTAACTGACCTTTGGCAAACGGATACCATGGTGCTTTTGCAGGATAAGGATTTTCACCAGCAGCAACGCGAGCCTTGAATTCATCTGATTTTTCATAGGATTCGTTACTACGGGATAACACAACACCTTTTGGTTTCACTTTGCCAGCGTAGCTCGTTATCTTGTAACGAGGACCATCGCTTTCACCGTTGAATTTACCACCACCTACTGATACCCCACCTTTCAAATTCAGGTTACCAATAAGCGCATTCAGCATAATGACCGACCACGCGGTATAGAATCCATTACCCCCCATCATACCGCCATGCGAGATCACCGCAGCTTTACGATCATAAGAGGTTAATGCACGCCCCAGTGACTCAATGGTTTTAACTGGGACTTGGCAGCGTTCACTATACTCTTCCAACGTCATGCGCTCAGCCGCTTCTTTCAAACATTGGAAACTAGATTTAACCGTGACTTCGCTACCATCGTGCAATGTCACCTGACGCGTGACAAACAGCTCTGCCTGCGTCACATCATCTGCGGGTTTTAGCTCACCTGACGCATCCTGAACCAAATATGCTTTTTTGCTGTCATCATCTTCCGCCATCTGACCATTAAGATGTGAAGCGATCAATAATTGCCCTGCTAATGGATGCTCGTCATCAGTGATCACTAAATGAGTAGAGTTGGTCCAGCTCTTTTCGCCAACTGCTTTCATCGATTTTTCGCTTGGTACGCGCAAATATGCGGCATTGTAACGCTCATTTTCGATGATCCAACGGATCATTCCCATGACTAATGCCGCATCCGTTCCCGGCTGCACAGGAACCCAATGCCCATGATCATTCGCCAGAGTCGTTGTAAGTGGCAATGCAGGGGCAACCACAACATAGTTAAAATTGTCACGTAAACGTGCAGATGCCAGTTGGCGACCTTGGCGTTTAAATGGGTTACCCGACTGTGCTGGCGATGTTCCAATAAATAGCGCAAAACGAACATTATCCCAATCCGGTTTGACGTGCGCATTTTTATCCAGATCATCCATTAGTGCCCCAGAGCCAGCACGGTATGCCAGACCACAATAGGAGCCATGGGCACCAAAGTTTTTACTGCCAAAAGCATTTTGGGCAAAGCGGCGTATAAAACCATCACGACCATCATCCCCCGCGTTAGTCATCAGCAGTTGGTTGGCTTTGGGGCCTAATTTAGGTTGTGATGGATCGAGAGGCGTTTCAAGGTCACGGATCGCCCGTAAGCCATCAACATGCCCTTCACCAAATAAATCGCCCCCTTCAACCACTTCTTTGATTAATTGTTCAAAACTGATACGTTCCCATTTACCTTCACCACGTTTACCAACACGTTTCATCGGCTCTAGGATACGCAATGGGCTAGTTAACCCTTCCATTAAGGTTGCACCGCGAGCACACGCCGTGGAGCGATGTTCTAACCCACTTTCGCCGCCCATTTTATTAAACGCCGTTTTCAGTGGCATACCATACGGGAAATGTTTTTCGTGAGACAGAGGGTGATATGGATTCCCCGCAATACGTAGCACTTCGTTTTTTGCCGTATCGACACGAGCACGGATCCCACATTGAGTCCAGCATCCAAAACATTGGGTCATCGCAATAACTTGGCTAGGATACTCTTTCCAACCACCGTTAGCTTGCCCCTCTGGGCGCAATGAGTTGCCATGAATACGATCTAATGTGACTTTACCGGAAGTGCCATTGGCGAGGCCATCAACTGCACGCTTAGCCACATCACGGTAACCTGCACCAAATAGTGCTAAACCACCGACAACTAAACCACCTTTGAGCCACTGACGTCTTGAGAATTTAGCCATGTTGCACTCTCCTAGCAAACCAACGAACACCTTCACGAATAATAATAATCAGAGCGATCCACAAACCAAACGTACCAAGTAGAGCTAACAGTCCGTCCGTTCCCATCGGGAAGTGATATGGATTAACTAACACGTTATATTTTGGCACCGCTTGAACTTCCATTAGGAAAACCCAGCGCAAGCTCCACGTTAGCCCCATCGCCACTAATGCCGCTACTGTGATATAAACCATTGAGCGTGTAGCCTTTAATGTCATGATTGACATTGCCAATGCCACAACCCACAGTGCGCATATCCCCATGAGCATCCACCAGCCAGGGCTTGCGACCTCTAGTTGATGACGAACAGCAATACCCGAAACAGTGTCACCCGATAACCACAATGCAAAGCAGACAGCTAACAGAAGCAAGCTAATTGCCTGAAGACGTGCTAAGCGCTGCTGATATTGAGATTCACGACGAGCCCCCAAGCTAATTAACGCAGGAACCGCTTGCATTGCACTAAAGAACAGCAGTACAGGGATCCACCAGCTAAACCAAATAGGTCGTGCGATCAGCACCGAGGCTTCACGACCGGTATATAACAATAAACCTACCGCAGACAGCGCTGACAGTAAGGCCACCCAACGTGTTGCTTTAAATTCTTTTTTCCAAATTAATTTCACCAACAATGCAACAAAGTAGAGGCCGCTAAAAGTGGTAAACAATGGCAGTAAAACTGAGCCCCACCACATCCATGACCAAATAGTTGGATGAGCATAGAAGTGCCAAACACGCGCCGTTTGGTGTAAGTCGGCGGTCAGCGCTAATGGAGCCGTGATCCCCATCGTTATCGTGATAAAGACGGCAATCATCTCTAATCGGCTATTTTCACTCTTACCTTGCCAGTGCAAGTAACAAGCATAAAGTGTCGCGCAAGCCGCGATATCGATAAAAAAGAAGTATTGAACGGCCCAAGGCAACCAGAAAAACTCTTGTGGCTGTGCCATAATTTCCGAAATATAGGTCACTTGTTCGCTCATCAGAATACCTCCTGCCATAATGCGGGTTGCCCTTTACCGGCTAGCGGTTCAACAAAAGCATCATCCAAGCCTAAATAAAACACTTGAGGTAATGTGCCACTTTCCGGTTTCAGCACTTTAATTTCGGCTTTATGTTCTTCGAGCATTTTCCGGATCGTACTGTTTGGATCTCTTAAATCACCAATAATTCGCGCGCCACCAACACAGGACTCAACGCAGGCTGGTAGTAAGCCGACTTCAAGACGATGCGCACAAAATGTACATTTATCTGCGGTTTGGGTCGTATGGTTGATAAAACGCGCATCATATGGGCAAGCTTGTACACAATAAGCACAACCAACACAGCGCTCATTATCAATAACCACAATTCCGTCTTCCCGTTGAAACGTGGCTTGTACTGGGCAAACGGGCACACAAGGCGGGTTATCACAGTGGTTACACAAACGTGGTAATAGGACGTTTGCCACGCCCTCCTGCCCTTTTAAAGAAACTTGATATTGGTTAACCGTCGTACGAAACTGACCTTGCGGTGTCTGATTTTCAACAGAACAACTAACGGTACAGGATTGACAGCCGATACAACGGCGTAAGTCAATCAGCATGCCATAACGTTTTTCAGGGTTACCTTCGCGGCGAGTTGGGGAGAAATTGAGTCCAGCTTCGGCAATCGGTATTAACGATGCCCCCGCGGTGACTGCCCCTAATTGTTGTAGAAATTTTCGTTTACTCAGATCCATAATTGGCTCCAGTAGGACATTGCTAATGCAAAAATAGATGGTAAATATTAGTATGCTTTTGGTTTTACAGGCTTTATTTACCGTTACCTCAACCTATTTTTGATAACCACGGTAATTCTTATTTCTCTTTAAAAACGGTGTGTTATCTTTAATTAGCTTTATTGTATGAGGGGCTGCGTAACGACCCTATTGTGGTTTACCACATACCCGTAACTAAATTGATCTAACGCAACGAATAACCCAAATATGTTAAAGAAATCATCTATGTCTTTGTATCGCCTACTGTTCATCTTGCTTCTTGCTGGCAGTTTTCCTGCTATGGCGGCTGAATGGAAAATCGGGGTACTTGCACTACGCGGTGCAAACTCAACACAATCCCACTGGCAAATATTAGCCGACACATTAAATGAGTCTCTACCGGGTGAACATTTCACGTTACAGCCACTTAACTTGGATGAGATGCGTGACGCAATTGCAGAGCGTAAGATAGACTTTCTGCTGACAAACCCTGCTCAATTTATCCAACTCGATAGTCGCTATCATTTACGCTGGTTACTTTCATTGCGTTCATCCGTAGAGCCTGATAGCGCCACTCGTAACGTTATCGGAAGCCTTATTTTAGTGCGGGCAGACAGTGATATTAACGAGGTAAAAAACCTAATTGGTAAAAAAGTGGGGGCAATTTCTCCAGACGCTTTCGGCGGCTACCTTTTAGGTTATAAGGTACTCAGAGATATGGGGTATGACGCAGAAAAAGATTTTCGTATGCAGTTTCTCGGTTTCCCCGCCGATGCGCTCTTATATGCCTTACGCGATAGCTCACTTTCGGCTGCTATCATCCCTGTTTGCTTATTGGAAAATATGGACAGTGAAGGATTAATTGATAAAAACCAGTTTCGGCCTTTAATTGAGCATGCGAGCACTCTACCTTGTAAGACCAGCACTGAGCTTTACCCTAACTGGTCATTTGCTGCCTTGAATGATATCCCCGATAATTTAGTTGATAAGGTGACCAAAACATTACTTTCATCCGATAAATCTGGCATGCGTTGGGGAGCCCCAGCATCAGTGAACCAAGTCGAAACCTTGTTACGTGATGTAAACCAACATCCACAGCAACGACAAATTTGGCAAGACATTATGAGTTGGTTGATCCAGCATCAACTGTCGCTAGGCCTCGTCTTACTCTTTTTTATCTTACTTGGGGTCAATCATGTTTGGATAGCCTTCTTAGTTCGCCGCCGTAGCCGCCAATTAGAAGAGGCTCACAATCGCTTACGCCAACAGGAAGCGAATTTAGAAAAAGCTCAGCGATTAAATATATTAGGTGAAATGGCCTCAGGGTTTGCCCATGAGCTTAACCAGCCACTTTCCGCGATCCGCCACTACGCACAAGGTTGTATTTTACGTCTCAAAAAAGAGTCAGATGATCATCCCCTGATTAATGCCTTAACAAAAATTGATAATCAAGCGCAACGCGGGGCCGATATTATTCGTAATCTTCGCCTATGGGCTGGGAAACCTCACCAAGAGGTCGCACTGCAACTGAGTGAGCAGCATGTTATACCGACGATACAACATATTTGGCAATTACTACGGGTATCGCAACATTATCCACAGGTCAAACTCATGTTACCGGACTGCCGTGACGTTTCATTGAAGCTACCTGAAACACTGCTGGATCAACTGCTATCAAACCTCATTAGTAATAGCTTGCAAGCCGGCGCGACAACATTATGTTTTAGCTTTCACTTTGCCCCAGAACGGTTTTTACTCGTACTACAAGATGATGCAGGCGGCATGCAGCCTGAACAACTGACTCAAGGGATCACGCCTTTTGCAACCACTAAAAAAGAGGGATTAGGACTAGGTTTAGTGATCTGCCAGCGATTGATCCAAAGCCAAGGGGGCGACATTCGCATTGAAAATAATGTGAGTGAGGCTGGCTTAAATGGGCTAAGAGTAACCCTCATTTTCCCGTACCATCATGGAAAATCGAGCGAAACATAGCCTTATTCAGTAACGATAAATAGGACTTTCGCATACTATTGATAACATTAACTATGTTAATATGTAAAAATACATTCATCATGAATTTAAACATTGATATCCCAATTTGATGAAGTGAGGTTCTATTCATGCCTGTTATCCATCTGGTGGACGACGATCCGGCAGTTACCGATGCTTGCCAATTTCTCCTTGAAACGCTCGGTTATACCGTCGTTGTTTGGAATGACAGTGAACAATTTGTTCAGCAAGCCGACCTTCACCAAGAGGGCGTGGTACTCCTCGACATGCGTATGCCAAAACTGGATGGTCGCCAAGTTCACCAACTGCTCAAAGCCCAACAAAGCACATTAGCGGTGATCTTTCTCTCTGGTCATGGCGATATTCCTATGGCCGTCGAACAAGTCAAACTAGGCGCTGTCGATTTTCTACAAAAACCAATTGATAGCCAGCTATTAGCAAAAACACTTGAGCAAGCACAAGAAAAAACCCAACAAGCCACGGCAAGTTATCTTATTCAGCAGCGTTACCAAACACTGACACCAAGAGAAAAAGAGATTTGCAAATACGTTTTGCAAGGCTTAATTAACCGGGAAATCGCCGATGTGGCCTGTGTTTCTGTTCGAACCGTCGAAGTGCATCGTTCTCGCATGATGGAAAAAATGGCAGTACGGAATTTGGCCGAACTGATGAGTACCCTACAGACGGCCAATTTATTAAATGAATAATTTGTTATACTCACCATACTTTAGGTGGCAACGCTGTTAATTAAGTGAATTTACTCAAATTACGGCCTTAGGTCTCTACTGACCTGCCCCTCAAATTATTTAGAGTATATAATAGATACTATTGATAATTTGATTGCTTTTAGCACTAGCTTGCTTGCTCAGCTCATGGCCTTCTAGTCGCTAAAATCAATCTGTTAATCGCTGTTGTCATAAAAATTTAAACAACTCACAACAGCCTTCAGTCACTAACCTAATTTTTTGGAAACCAATGATACAAGCTCCAAAGTTTGATAAAAGTTTATTACACCCACGTTACTGGCTCACTTGGTTTGGTATCGGTCTGCTTTACGTACTGGTTCTTTTGCCCTATCCCATGATTTATTGGATGGGAACCCGTTTAGGCTTATTGTCCAAACATTTGCTAAAAAAACGCGCCCAAATTGCCGATCGCAACCTAGCGCTCTGTTTTCCTGAAATGAGCTTAGAAAAACGCCAACACTACATTGATAAAAATTTTGAGTCCGTGGGTATGGGGGTTTTTGAAACAGGCATGGCATGGTTTTGGCCTGAATGGCGCATACGCCGCTGGTTCAAAATCGAAGGGCGTGAACATATGATTGCGGCTCAATCGACAGGCCGTGGCATTATTGTATTAGGGATCCATTTTCTGACATTAGAGCTTGGTGCAAGAGCTTTCGGTATGCTTAACCCCGGCATTGGCGTTTACCGCCCAAATGATAATAAATTAATGGACTGGCTTCAGACCCGAGGACGCCTACGCTCTAACAAATATATGTTGGACCGCAAAGACGTCAAAGGGATGGTACGCAGTCTCAAACAAGGGGAAATATTGTGGTATGCCCCCGACCATGATTATGGTCCTCGAAATAGCTCGTTTGCCCCACTATTTGCAGTAAAAAATGCAGCAACCACCAATGGCTCAGCGATCTTATTGCGCTTAGCGAATCCGCTTATTGTTCCTTTTATTCCACGTCGCTTACCCGCAGGAAAAGGTTATGAGTTGGTTATTCAACCTGCTGTCGATGATTTCCCTATCGATGATGAAGTCGCGGTTGCAACCAAAATGAATCAACTTATTGAGCAAGCGATATTATTAGCCCCCGAACAATATATGTGGCTACACCGACGTTTTAAAACGCGCCCCAAAGGAGAAACTTCTTTGTACGGTGATTTAGACAAAATCCATCATTAGATAAAACACAACGGCTGTCAGTTATCTGGCAGCCGTTGTGTTTTAAGCATAAACAGTTGAGCAAGGAGTCTATGTTAAACAGAAACAGTTATTGGAAACGTAATCTTTATGTCGTTTGGTTCGGTTGTTTTTTAACCGGTGCGGCATTTAGCCTGATCATGCCTTTTCTTCCGCTTTATATTGAGGAGTTAGGGGTTACCGATCACAGCTCATTAAACCTATGGACAGGGGCCGTTTTCAGTATTACGTTTTTGTTTTCCGCTATTGCCGCTCCATTTTGGGGGCGTTTATCTGACCGCAAAGGCAGAAAGTTGATGCTACTACGCTCAGCACTCGGTATGGCAATAGTGATGGTGCTCATTGGTTTCGCTCAAAACATTTGGCAATTATTGATACTAAGGGCCTTATTAGGACTACTCGGTGGATTTGTGCCCAATGCAAATGCCCTCATCGCCACACAAGTTCCCGTGAAAAAAAGTGGTTGGGCAATGGGCGTATTAGCGACGGGTGCCGTTAGTGGTGCCCTGATCGGTCCATTGATTGGCGGGTTACTTGCTGACCAATATGGCTTACGCCCCGTTTTCTTTATTACTGCAACGGTCCTCTTTATTTGTTTTATTGTGACCTTATTCTATGTTCGTGAACGTTTTACCCCTGTTTCACGTAAAGACGCGCTGAATAACAAACAAGTATTTGCCTCCCTCAAAAATAAGAATTTGGTGATTAGCTTATTTTTTACCACCATGATTATTCAAGCTGCGATTGGTTCCATCAACCCTGTCATTACACTCTATGTTCGTGATCTTGCAGGCACGACTGAGAATTTAGCCTTTATTAGCGGGGTAATTGCCTCAATTCCAGGGGTTGCAGCGCTACTCAGTGCGCCTAGATTGGGGAAACTAAGTGATCGTATCGGGCCAGAAAAAGTGCTACTTGCAGTATTAGCGGCCTCTATTTTCGTTTTATTCCCTATGGGATTGGTGAGTAATTACTGGGAGTTGGGGGCGCTGCGTTTCTTGCTCGGTGCATTAAACGCCGCTTTATTGCCCGCAGTACAAACATTAATTATCTATAACATCTCACATCAAGTGACAGGGCGCATTTTCAGCTACAACCAAGCCTTGCGGGATGTTGGGAACGTGACTGGCCCGCTAATGGGCTCGTTTGTGGCCGCAAGCTATGGCTTTAGAGCCGTCTTTTTCTTTACCGCTGCCTTAGTTCTATTTAACTTACTTTATTCATGGTACATCATTAAACGTCAATCTCAGGATTGTAAATCACCATCGGCCTGATAAAAAAGAGAGGGTTAAGCCTTCTCTCGCTGTTGAACAAAACATCCCATCACGTTCACTGTGAATAATCGGTAGAGTTATTTATTCATTTCCCTCATTTATTGTAGGTATAACAGCATTTTATGCAAAAAACACAGAAAACATAACATAAATTTATGTTTTATAAGACTATGTTTCTTTTATAATCACCTCTTTTCTTGTCAACAAAATTCCTGTATTGTCGCCTACCTTATCGTGAAAAATGCGAGTGATATCGACTTTTCACCTTAAAAAAACACTTTTCACAATAAATATATTCTGTTTTTCAGTGTTTTTATAATAATGTATGTTAAAAATATGTTTACAAAATGAAGTTAACATATCTCTAAATTTTGGCACCTACCACTTTGTCAGGTGTTTTTTCAAGCACAACTAATCAAAATATAATTTATCGGAGTTCACAGATGAGTCATTCTGCGACTAAAACAAAAACCTTTTTTGGGCATCCATACCCACTGAGTTCACTCTTCCTCACCGAAATGTGGGAAAGGTTCTCTTTCTATGGCGTGCGCCCACTGCTCATCTTGTTTATGAGTGCCGCACTGCTACAAGGGGGAATGGAGTTACCTATTGAGCAAGCTTCCGCTATCGTCGGGATCTTTGCTGGTGGGGTTTATATCACATCACTTCCTGGTGGCTGGCTAGCAGATAACTGGCTAGGGCAGCGCAGAGCGGTTTGGTACGGCTCGTTAATCATTGCATTCGGCCACTTATCGATCGCAATGTCAGCGTTTTTAAGCAATACCTTCTTCTTTGTTGGTCTCCTATTAATCGTGTTAGGAACTGGTTTGTTTAAAACCTGTATCACGGTTATGGTGGGAACACTCTATAAAAAAGAAGATACTCGTCGTGACGGTGGTTTCTCCTTGTTCTATATGGGGATTAACATGGGGTCGTTTATCGCTCCACTGATCATCGGCCCTTTGCATGAAAAATACGGCTGGCATCTTGGCTTTGGTCTTGGCGGTATCGGTATGCTGATTGCACTCTTGATTTTCCGTTTCTATGCCATCCCACAAATGCGCCGCTACGACAAAGAAGTCGGGTTAGATTCAACGTGGAACCGCCCAACTGTCGAGCGTAAAAATGTCGGTAAATGGGTAACACTCGCTATGGCAATCCTCGCGGTATTAGTGATCCTTATCGACAATGGCGTTATCCCCTTTAATGCGGCGACAATCGCAAAAAGCTCAGCCTACATCATCTCCACGTGTGTGGGTATCTACTTCTTTTTCATGTTCTTCTTTGCCGGCCTTAATAGCAGTGAGCGTTCACGTCTCCTCGCTTGTTTGATACTGCTCATTGCAGCAGCTTTCTTCTGGTCAGCGTTTGAACAAAAACCAACCTCATTTAATATCTTTGCGCGTGACTATACCGATCGCCAAATGGGCTCATTTGAGATCCCAACCATTTGGTTCCAGTCTATCAACGCATTGTTTATTATCCTGTTGGCACCTGTCTTTAGCTGGTTCTGGCCTTCTCTTGCCAAACGCAATATCAACCCAAGCAGCATGACTAAATTTGTCATCGGTATCTTATTTGCTGCGGCAGGCTTTGCGGTCATGATGATGGCAGCCAACCAAGTTCTTGCCACACAAACAGGGGTTTCGCCGTTCTGGTTAGTTTCGAGTATTCTTTTACTCACTCTCGGTGAGCTATGCCTAAGCCCTATTGGCTTAGCAACCATGACTCTGCTGGCACCACAAAAGATGCGTGGCCAAGTGATGGGGCTCTGGTTCTGTGCAAGCGCATTAGGTAACCTTGCTGCTGGTATCATGGGCGGGAATATCAATAAAGAGCAACTAAATTCAATGCCTGAGTTGTTCTCACATGTTTCAATCGCATTAGTTATCTGTGCAATCGTGCTAGCTGCATTAATCATTCCAGTCAGAAAAATGTTAAAAAATGCAGATGATAACGAAGTAAACGCAAAATAATTTTCCGTTAGTTATCAATCATCCCCACGCCCGATATGCAGAATTGCCTATCGGGCGTTTTTATTTCATCCTTAAAACTATTATGTTAGTGATTAATTAACGCTATACTTTTCCCCTATTTAACCTGCTTTTGGAAACCGTTATGAGTCTTTCAACACTGCCTGTTTTCTATGTTGATGCTTTTACCAATACCCAGTTTCAAGGCAACCCTGCCGCGGTCGTATTACTTGATGAATGGTTACCAGATAACCAATTGATTGCGATTGCGGCTGAAATTAATTTATCAGAAACCGCATTTTTAGTTGGGGATCATATTCGCTGGTTCACACCGGCGGTAGAGGTCAATCTCTGTGGGCATGCCACATTAGCGGCTGCATTTGTCCTTAATCAGTTTAGGCAACACCCCATTAACCCTTTTATTTTTAAATCCCTCTCAGGGGAGCTGACGCTTTATAAAAATGGCAGTGGGTTTACTCTCGATTTCCCTATTCTCAACACACAACCCGCTTCAATTGCAGATTACCCACAGCTAGCCGATATTTTGGGGGTTGAAATTGAAGCATTGTGGCTAGCTAAAGATCGCTATGTCTGTTTCTTAAGTAGCCCTGACCAAGTGGCACACTGCTCTCCAAATATGTCTGCTTTAGCTGCACTGCCTCTACCTGGCCTAACAATTACAGCAGCAAGTCATGAACCACATATCGACTTTGTTTCACGCTATTTTGCCCCAGCTAAAGGCGTGGATGAAGATCCCGTCACAGGTACCTCGCATTGTGCCATTGCCCCATTATGGGCGGCTCGCTTAAATAAAAATCAGTTAGTCGGCCATCAAATATCGGCTCGTGGTGGTGTCGTACTATGTGCGGTTGAAGATCAGCGGGTAAAATTAACGGGTGAGGCAACACTGTTTTTAACGGGTCATATACATCTATGATCACTAATATATTTACCCTTGAAATATCATCGGTGTAATTTATTTTAAAAGCATATTACACTGAGTTGATAGATGAAAGGCAGCTAGGCGACGACGCATATGCCACTAAATACATACAAATGTATGCCATTATTGCATCAATGCCGTCAGCAATGCTGCCATTTGAAGTATGACGAATATCGTCTCCACAGCAATTATTGTAAGGCCATATTATGCGTTCTGACGTTGATGAGATAATCACGCAAAAAATTGAAGGTTCTATCACAAGTGTTTCAAAGGTTATTTTTCCAACCACCACTAACCACCACGACACCTTATTTGGTGGTACCGCTCTCGCTTGGATGGATGAGGTCTCTTTTATTACCGCAACACGTTTTTGCCGTAAACGCTTAGTGACAGTCTCAACCGAAAAAATCAATTTCACTCACCCGATTCCTTCTGGCACCATCGTCGAATTAGTCGGTAAAGTTAGCCGCGTTGGTCGAACAAGTTTGACTGTCAATGTGTCGATATTCTTAGAAGATATGTATCGTGAAGGACGCGAAGAAGTGATCCATGGTCAATTTAATTTTGTTGCCGTTGATGATAACGGAAAACCAACACCGTTATTTGATATGGAATAGTGTATATCTAGGTAGCAAGCTGTCAATCGAACCCGTTCAACAGGCACTCACCTGCTACCTAGCTGTCTAAAAACAACACGTTCAATCTAGATAGGAAAATTTCCGCGTATATCTTGATCAAATGCTTTTTTTTACTTGATTAGCTAATGATAGAATCCCCTCCCTTCGATAACCTCTCCCGATAGATGGCTCGATAAACATGTCAAGAGAATGACGGGTTCATTTTCTATTCTGGTTTAACTTTAATCATTATTTAAGAATCACTGTGAAAATACTTTTTTCTATTTCTTTAACAACCGCGATTTTGTCAGCCGTTTGGGCGTGGTTAGCGAATTCGTTAGGGCTGATTGGGTGGGCTGGTTTTTTAGGCTGTACCGCTTATTTTGCTTATCCAAAAGAAGGCATTAAAGGGTTGTTCATTACCTTCTTCACTACCGCCAGCGGAGTCGCATGGGGTCTCATTATGCTCCACAGCGATACCTTGTTTAATGGTATTCCTAATTTATTGGAATATTTGATCACGGGTATTGTGGCTTTTATGATGTGCATTCAAGCAAGGCAGCAATGGCTATCATATATTCCCGGCACATTTATTGGCGCATGTGCTCTTTTTGCCTCTCAAGGCGAATGGACAGCCGCCCTTCCTTCATTATTGGTGGGGGTCTTATTCGGTTATTTAATGAAAAAAAGTGGCTTATGGTTATCTGAAAAATTAAAGTGACATTTCAATTTTACGGGGTTGCCGTTTTATCATGACATTGATCAGTTAGTTGTGCTGATTTTTTACAAATAAGAACGACAACCCTCTACTAAAGATTAAACTTTGAAAAACAGCTAAGCGCGCCCATCACCAACATTTATCATTAATTTAAATCAAAATCACAATATAAAAATAAATTTATTACACAAATTTTCGTTATTATCCCCCATTACCTCTTCTGTGATTGACCAAGTAAAACCCCATATAAACGATAAAACACACTCTTTAAGAAAAAATTAGCTAATAAAATCAAACAATTAAATAACCCCACAAAATTCATTATAAAAATGCGACATCAATCACATTTCGGCGCCATTTACTCCCCCCACTTGTAACTTAATAACTATATTTACTTAGTCGTAAAACGAACATCAAAATGACACAAAGGGGAAACTTATGAGACATGGTGATATTTCAAGTAGTCCAACATCAGTGGGTGTTGCGGTTGTGAACTATAAAATACCTCGTTTGCATAATCGAAAAGAAGTTATTGAAAATGCAAATAAAATCTCAGATGTTATTGCAGGAATGAAAACCGGTTTTCCAGGACTTGATCTGATTATTTTTCCTGAGTACAGCACTCAAGGCATTATGTATGATCATGAAGAGATGATGGAAACGGCAGCAACTGTACCGGGTGATGAAACACAAATTTTTTCAGCTGCATGTAAAGCAAATGGTGTGTGGGGCGTATTTTCAATCACAGGTGAACAGCACGAAGAACATCCCTTAAAAGCCCCTTATAACACTCTTATCTTAATTGATGACAAAGGGAATATTGTACAAAAATACCGCAAAATTATCCCGTGGTGCCCTGTCGAAGGTTGGTATCCTGGCGATAAAACTTATGTTTCAGAAGGACCTAAAGGGTTAAAAATAAGTCTGATCATCTGTGATGATGGTAATTATCCTGAAATATGGCGTGATTGTGCAATGAAAGGCGCTGAGTTAATTATTCGCTGCCAAGGCTATATGTATCCTGCCAAAGAGCAGCAAATTATGATGGCAAAAACCATGGCGTGGGCAAATAACTGTTATGTCGCCGTGGCGAATGGAACAGGTTTTGACGGTGTTTATACCTACTTTGGTCATTCCGCTATTATTGGTTTTGATGGTCACACATTGGGCGAATGTGGTGAAGAAGAGATGGGCGTCCAATACGCGCAACTTTCCGTCACGGAAATTCGCGATGCGCGTCGATATGACCAATCACAAAACCATCTCTTTAAAATATTACATCGTGGTTACACCGGTATTTATCAATCAGGTGATGGTGATAAAGGTCTCGCAGAGTGCCCGTTTGAGTTTTATCGTAGTTGGGTTCTAGATGCAGAAAAAACTCAACAGCAAGTTGAAAGCATAACCAGAGAGACTATCGGTGTTTCAGAGTGCCAAGTTTACAATTTACCAACCGATGGCAATAAAATAAAAATTGTAGGCTAATGAATAAACTATAAATTTACTAAATATAAATTGTTATTTTTAAACGTTGTCGTATGCGTCAACAACGGGGAATATTATCGTATTTTATATAAATAGTTTTTCTTGATTTACTACTTAATAAATTATCACTATTTAGGAATAATCCATGCCCTTTATTAATGATATGCTAGCTGAAAGTCATAAAGAAAAACACATTTCAGAGCCCCAAAAAAAGATGGGCCATTTCCGGTTTATTTTTGATCCTGATAAAGTCATTCAATATATTGAAAATACTATTATTGGCCAAGAGGAGGCTTTAAAACAGTTAAAGGATATTCTTTATTGTATTAAAACCAATATTTTTGATCCCGAAAGGCCACTAAGTACCATGCTATTTCTTGGGCCAACTGGTGTTGGTAAAACAGAAACAGTGATCGCTTTAGCAAAAGCGCTTAATAATGGTAAAGCACATTATTGTCGCATAAATATGAATACGTTGTCTCAAGATCATTATGCCGCATCTTTATCTGGTGCACCTCCCGGTTACGCCGGGAGTAAAGAATCATATTCCTTGTTTGATATAGATAAAATCGAAGGAAGCTATAGTACACCAGGTATTGTCTTATTTGATGAAATAGAAAAAGCAAGCAAAGAAGTGATTAGAACACTGCTCAATATTCTTGACACTGGTGAATTGAGCCTTGCAAATGGCCAGAAAGTTATTAACTTCAAAAATGCCATTATTATTATGACTTCCAATTTAGGCTCTAGAGATATTTTAAATGAAAAACAGGGGTTAGTACATTTATTCACCAAAAAATACCATCAGCAAAAAATACTAAAATTGTTAGAAAATAAATTCGAACCTGAATTTATTAACCGTATCGATAGAAAGATTAGCTTTAATAAAATAGATTCAGAACAAGCGAGTAAAATTATTGATATTGAACTTTCAAAACTCAATAAAAGAATCGCTAAAAACGCCGTCACAGTAGTACTGGATACTGCAACAAAAATGAAAATAAATTCAATGTGCGATCGTCGCTACGGGGTAAGAGATATCAAGCGAATATTTAAAATTCATATTGAACCATTAGTTGCCGATGTAATATTACATGAAAAAAGCAGAGAGCACATAGAATTTACTGTCGAAAAAAATCAATTCTCCCTCAAGAGGTGATAAATGAATGGCCTATTACTCATTTTTATTGGTAGCGTTTTAATCATTAACGGTATTTCTATCATTAAAGGATATGACAACAAAGAAACAGGAATATTCAATGGCATTATTGGTTTTTTCTGCTTAATTGGCAATATTGTTTTAATGGTAAATGCTAAAGAAAATACTGCATACCTTGCCATTGCCCAATCAATGTTATTTACATTCACTTATATTTTTCTCAGTTTTATAAAGATATATTCACTATCAGGGAAACTATTTGGTTGGTACTGCCTTTTCGTCTTTTTTAATGCTTTATTCTACGCCTACTACACAAGTGCTGATGCTCGAATGATTGCACTATGGTTGCTTTGGGCTATTCTATGGTTTCTATTTTTCTGCGTATTTTCACTTAATAAAACCATTAAATATCTCGGTGAGTTAACTTTGGTAATCGGTATTGTGACTTGCACCTTACCTGGGCTAATGATGGTAACTAACGCCTGGTAAAATAACGTCTAAATAACAACATCCCCTAAATTGCTAGGGGGTGTTAACGATTTTTAACTTATATTTAAATAATTATACGTTTAAGAAAATGCCTAAAAATAACCGGCTTTAAATGCCGTTTTTAAGGGGTTGTTAATTGATTTTTATTTATTCTTTAGCATGCTTGATATTTCAAAAAAACTATCCCAATCCAGCATTAGCAAAAAAAACCAGCATATCGAAAAATACTATATAATATGCTAATTACAATATAATAAACTTATAAAATACTCCCACTCCGTCACCATCTGAATTTAACTCACCCCATGCCTTGTTTTATATTAAAAATACACATAATCTGCGTGATATCGATTCATCACATTGAAATATCTTCCATCATATAAAAAACGTTAAAACACATTGATATTCTATGTTTGGCGACGTAGAGTATTTAACGTAAAATTTATTGGTTAACCCTAACAACGATTGTTGATAATGTTATTATTCGCTTGATCTATGTCTTCATATAAAAACGAATCACTATCTTTATCTTGCTCACT
Organism: Providencia sp. PROV119; assembly: GCF_028482435.1. Taxonomy (NCBI): domain Bacteria; kingdom Pseudomonadati; phylum Pseudomonadota; class Gammaproteobacteria; order Enterobacterales; family Morganellaceae; genus Providencia; species Providencia sp. PROV119. Next base: position 454,339 of record NZ_JAMPQL010000001.1, on the reverse strand, counting down.
GACACAATAAGATATTAATAGCACTATGTATAAAATCTACTCATTACTGTTACTTTTCATTCTTTCTATTCACTCAAGTTTCGCGGAAGTTCCAAAAGAGACGTTAAGAATTGTGGAGAATGAAGCCAAAAAAGGTGATATCAAAGCGCAAGTTATGCTAGGTATTGGCTATTACCTAGGCAAAGAGATAAAACAAGATTATCCTAAAGCTAAAAAATGGTTAACTATGGCGTCCAATAAGGGTAACGCAGATGCACAGCTTTTTTTAGCCGACATGTACTTAAATGGTAATGGCGTTGAACCTAACATTGAAACCGCAATCAACTGGCTTGAAAAATCCGCCAATCAAGGCAATGCAGAAGCCCAGAATTACCTTGGGCAGATATACTATCAAGGCGTTGGAGTGAAACAAAACTACATTATTGCTTTTGATTGGTTTAAAAAATCAGCCGATAAAAAGTTCCCACCAGCACAATACCAAGTCGGTAAAATGTATGAAAATGGTGAGGGTACAGAAATGGATGATAAAGCAGCGAGCGAATATTTAAATAAAGCCTGTAAAGGTGGTTTAAAAGAAGCTTGTAAAAAGTAATCTATTCGTTTGATTCACTGCTACAAGCCGTAGCAGTGATACTTTCCTCCCCTACTTTCAACACAGAACAGTTATCCCCTTTCATTTTTAACCAAAATAGCTAATTACATTTAAAATATTAATGATTAATTTCAATATGCTTTGAAATGTTCTAAACTTATAAAATAAAAGATAAAAAGGAGGATTTATGTACAAAACTATTTTAGTTCCGATCGACGTTAGCGAAGATGCACTGACTGATCTCGTCATACCCCATGTTAATGCAATTCAGAAATTAAATGACGCTGAAGTTCATTTCCTTGCTGTCACAGCACCTATTTCTAACTATTTGCGCTATGGTGGAACCATTCTTCCTAGTGATTTCCCTGACGAAGAAAAGCAAGCCGAAGTGATTCTCGATGAATTAAAAGAGAAAGTTAAACGCTTCTCTATCCCAGAAAATAAGATCCACGTCACCTCTTCTGTCGGCTCCGTGAAAGATGAGATCTTGGCTATCGCTGAGGAAATCAATGCAGATCTCATTTTAATCGGCTCTCGCCATCCAAGTATGTCAACATACCTGTTAGGGTCTAATGCAGCATCTGTCGTACGCTATGCAAAAACTTCAGTTTTAGTCGTTCGATAATAAAAATGCGATAGCAAAAAATAGATTTTTTAATAAAATATTCAGCCTTTAAACTCATCAAGATCATCTTTTTACGATGATATCAAGAGATAATAAATACACACAATTTATAAGACTATTACACAAGATTATCAGTTAAATTGAAGGCTCATAAACATTTTCGTGGCTTTCACGCCCTGCTTTTTAGCAGGGTTTTTTCTTCATTAACGATGATAGTTTCAATCGAAAACGCTTAAAAGCCACCCCATCAAAATCCACCTCTCCCTCTTCGATAAAACCATAGCGCCTAATTGCGCCCAGTTTTTTTCGACTTAGTGGGAGGTGGATAGTTATCGACGTTAATGACAGTTGAGCCGCCGCTTGCTCAACTATTTTTTTAGCAATATTTTTACCGTATCCCCAGTAATCTGGATGAAGCACTAACGCTAAATCTGCGTCTCCATTTTCATCTTGGAAACCACCCCAACCGCCAAATACGCCATCAAAAGTTAATGCCCACACACCAAAGCCATGTGTTTGCCAGTGTTGCTCTTTCTGTTTGACCCATTCCTTGCAAAAAGTCTCATCAAATTGATTATCACCTAGCGGCATATGCGCTAATACAAGCGGGTGAGTATTTAATGCGATGATGTCATGACAGTTAATTTGACTTAAACGTTGTAATTGGATATTCATTTTGTCCAGTTTTATCGATTTATCTTGTGTAAAAAACAAATGCTAACACACACACGGGGGTCCATTCCGTGAGTTTTAACATGCGAAATATAAAGTATATATACAGATGATATTTATTGCCCGCAAGGCCACGGGCAATAAATAGAGGCTATTTTAGTTTGATTGATCTAATGCTGATTTCATCACTTTTTGGAAATCTTCCCAAGAGCAGTATCCATTTTTATCTATTGGGCAATTTTTCATTTCTAGCGTGACATGTTTTGGTGGCGTTTCTAAAGACAGGTAACTATTATTTCTAAGTTGCTCTGCTGTTTGATATACATACTCCACTTTAACATAGTCTTTCTTATCGCTCTTATCATGCCAACGTTGGAAGACCAATTTTCCACCAATAGGCGTATATTCATATTGATCAGGTAGTTTATAAGGTTTGAAATCCATTGCTGACATTAAGGAAGCAATATTTGAGTCATGCCCAACCAACATAATAAATTTAGCAGTCTCACCTTTATCAGCGGAAACAAAGCCCTTATTGATATAATTTAATAATGGGTGAGCCACATTCTTCGCAATCAATTTGGGGGAAAATAGCGTTTCCTGATAACCATTTTTAAGGGTATTTAATTTAGTCCATTTATCATCCGTGTTGACCATACCCCAAGCCACTTGTGATTCAGGAAAACCCTCATAGTATTGCAAATCGATAGCATCTACTGCCGAGTTCGCTATTTTAAGTGAGCCAACAACCCCCGGTTCTTTATTCGCTTCAATAATAAAACTGTTTGTTTGCGATGAAAGCTCGCAGAGTTTATCGGTCTTACATTTCTCCGAATTTTTAATGTCGAGCACGGTATCCAATTCATCATAACCAGGTTTAAGGCTGAGGCCCTTTAAATGCTCCTCCATGGCTAATAATGCTTTTTGTTTAAACTCAGGGCTATCGTTAGTAATGATTGGATTAAAAACAGGATCCATCTTACCTATTTCAGGTTGGTGGTGGATCTTCACTGTGCACCCAGGAAATGCGCCCGCAGTGAAAAATTGAGCCGTTGCAATGGTTCTTTGTAAGCTATTCGTGTAAACGAAAAGATCTTCATTACCCGTTGGGCATAATTCATCGGGAACTAATTTATTTTGCTCAATCCATTCTCTAAAGTAGTGCCCCATATACACTTCTAGTGCACCACCTTTTGTTGTTAAATAGCCACTTTGCGCATCCCAAGCTGGCCATTTTTTATCGGTAACTTCAGTTAAGATCCCCGTATTCACAATCGGTGTGCGCAAATTATGACGACTTAATAATAAAACTTGGTCAAGTTGCATATTTTCGACATTATCGGTATTTGCAAGTACTGGAGTCATTGGGGTAAGCAATGCGGCTGATAAACAAACTGTTAAAACTTTATATTTCATCGAAAGCTCCCTACCATTTTGTTGTTGTATATTATCGTTATGATTCCTGCCGTTAATATTCTATAAAAACAATCCCATTATGATTATTTTTCTATAAAATTAACATTCCGTTATAATGAAGTAACTGACTTTTTTTTCTGCGATTAATATCTCAAAAATAGACTTGGCCTGCTGTTTTTCCCTCAATTAAGGATAAATACGCTATTTCTATGAAAGCTATTTTAAAATTGCGCTACGGCATATTAATCAATACACTCAAAGAAACGACATTGGGCTAAAGGCATCATTCATGGGTATTCAACCTGCTACTCCTGCACAATACCAGCAAATTATGGCTGTTTGGGAGTCATCCGTCAGAGCAACGCACGATTTTTTACCTGAAAATATATTACAGACGTTAAAAGTGGCAATCCGTGAACAATATCTTCCCCAATTGGCAACTTATGTCTCAATAGATGAAAATAACCAAATAAGTGGGTTTATTGGCGTTGATCAACATAAACTTGAAATGTTATTTATTTCAGCGGCTCATCGGGGTAAAGGAATAGGTAAACAACTCCTCAATTTTGCCATAAAAGAGCTGGGCATTAATGAAGTTGATGTCAATGAGCAGAATCCACAGGCTGTTGGTTTCTACCAACATATGGGGTTTACACAATTTGCTCGTTCTGAAACGGATGGTGAAGGTAACCCCTTCCCCATTCTCCACATGCAATTAACCACAAAATAATACAAGGTTTCACATGTCAATCATAGAACTTGAAACGCCTCGCTTACGTTTAAGACGCTGGGCCGAACAAGATAAAGAGCGTTTTTTTGATATGAATAGTTCACCGGAGGTAATGCGCTACTTCCCTTCGGTATTAAATAAATCACAAAGTGATCAAATGATGGACACGATTATGGAACGATTTGCCACCCAAGGAGGATGGGGCATATGGGCCGTTGAATTAAAATCGAACCATTCACTGATTGGGTTTGTTGGATTAAATATTCCAGAATATCCGCTTCCTTGCTCCCCTTGCACAGAAATCGCATGGCGATTACTTCCGCAATATTGGCGGCAAGGCTATACAACAGAGGCGGCCAAGACTGTTATCCAATTCGCTTTTAATCAACTTAAACTAAAAGAAATTGTCGCATTCACTGCGGTCGCCAATACCCCTTCTGAAGGCGTGATGAAAAAATTAGGGATGACCAAGGAGGCTGAAAACTTCGCTCATCCAGCACTCCCTGAAGGCCATTGGCTACAAGAACATGTGTTATATCGCCTACAAAACCCTTATTTGTAAATCGATACAACTATTGGCAAATATCTATCCAAGCACCTTTGGTCAGCTCGAGCATCCGTTGAGGCGATATTCTCAGCGCACTGTTTACAGAGCCAGCAGCAGGCAGTACCTCACTGTATTGTTGCAATGAAATATCGCAATATACAGGGAGTTCGGAAGGCAAACCAAATGGACAAACACCCCCAACAGGGTGACTGGTTAGCTCTACCACCTCATCGGCTCTGAGCATTCTCGCTTTCGAGCCTAAAGCCTGTTTAACCTTTTGGTTATCTAATCGAGCTTCTCCAGCACAAACCACAAGCACAACCTCATTTTTCACTTTCAATGATAAGGTTTTCGCTATTTGGTTAGGCTCAACATTATGAACGATGGCAGCTTGCTCAACGGTAGCCGTCACGCCATCGGTTTCAATAATGTCGATATCCGGCGCATGTTGAGCCATAAAGCGTCTAACAGATTCAATACTCATAGTCGTACTCTTTTATTGTTGTTTGCAAGTGATTGTTAATGTATGTCGCTGACTTCGCTCCGATAATTGAAGTCGCTGTTCTAAGCTATGCTGCTTTTTATGTTTGTTTTTCAGAAAAAGTGCTGTTTCAGTTCAATGGGTCACACGCACATTGATTTGCTGAATAACGAAGCGCAAGGTTTATATGGTGATACAGTTCATTGGTTAACCTATCATATTCTGCTTCTAACCCTTTTTCATAAGCTAAAAATGGGGATGAATCATTCCATGACCCCATACCACCGAATACCCAAGCGCCACATGCCACATCAAATAATCGTTCACAAAGCATCTCATTATCTTCAACTGGCTTTTGGAGTTTTTCTGCTTGCGATTTAAAAATAGCAGCAAATCCTGTTTCACCGATTTGTTCAGCTAATTGTTCAATTTTTTGCAGCGTCAGCAAAAATGCCTGCAAGTTATTCCCTTCATTTTGCAATGATGACAGAGATTGCTCTGATACTGATTCAACAAATATGGCACTTTCATCTGCCCATTCTAAAGTTAAAACTATTGAAGTAGGCTTATCGCAAGTGATGACGATTTGTTGCTGTTGATTAAAATAGTATTGGCTGTTTCTTGTTATATTTAAATAACGGCGTAACTGTTCGATAAAATCATCCACCTGAATTTCTCGGATAACTTCTGCGCCTTGTTGGTTACATAAAACCCAATATTTCACATAAGACATTTTACGTAATAATGAACGGTCTTTTTCTCGTTTTAATGCTCGAACGGAACAGTAAGCAATATATTGGTCAGCCCGCATGTTTTTTTCCTCTGCATATGCACGAACCATTAACACTAACAAAAAAATCGCCAAAAAAAAGCCACCGCATTATTGCAGTGGCTTTGAATTAAAAATGGAAAGCGTTACGATTTGTTTTTTTCCGTTTCCGCCTCTTTTGCTTCAATTTCTCGATACCAACGAGGGTGATGTTTTTTCGCCCAACGACGACTGACTTTCCCTTCAATCATCCCCTTAATCGAGCCTTTAACCCAAAATGCCATATACATATGGATCAGAATAGCGTGAATTAAGATGATTGCCGCCGCCGCATGGATAAATAAACTCCAGCGTACTAACCACATTGGGAATAAATGCGCAAAATATGGACGCCAGATAATGATCCCTGTTGCTAAGAGTACAAAAATCATACTCATGATGCTCCAGAACATCATTTTTTGTCCTGCGTTATATTTGCCTACATCTGCAACATGGTGTTCGTTACCTTTAAGAACCTCAACAATGTTCTTGATCCAAGGTAAATCTTGTTTATCTGGAATGTTATGTTTTACAAAACGGAAAAACATAAACATCAACACCACAAAGATTAATACACCAAAAAATGGATGTAGGATCCGCCCCATTTGTGGTGTACCAAAGGTTTCAGTCAACCATTGCAATGTTGGGAAAAAGAGCGCTATCCCAGACAAAGCAACTAAAAAGAAGCAGATAACCACGGTCCAGTGGCATGCTCGGTCAATAAACTTTGTCCGAACAATCATTTTGCTCTTTTTACTCATGACCATCTTCCTCCTCTTCATCATCCACTTCTTTATTAGGGCCAACTCCAACATAGTGGAAAATCAACCCTGCAAAAGTGGCAATAAAGCCGACTACTGAAAGTGGTTTCAAGACTGCCTTCCACAAGTTAATCGGTGTATCAATTTGTGGATCCTTTGGTAACCCATGATATAACTCTGGATTATCCGCATGTTGGAGTACATACATCACATGTGTACCGCCCACGCCTTTAGGGTCGTAGATCCCTGCGTTTTTAAAACCACGTTTTTGTAGTTTATCGACACGCTCAGAGGCATATTCCAACATCTCTTTTTTAGTACCGAAATGAATAGCCCCTGTTGGGCAGGTTTTCACACAGGCTGGCTCTTGGCCTACCGCGACTCTATCCACACACAAAGTACATTTATAAACTCGATTATCTTTCGGGTTTAAACGAGGAATATTAAATGGGCATCCCGCAATACAATAACCACAACCGATACAGTGCTCAGATTGGAAATCCACAATACCATTTGCATATTGGATAATAGCGCCTGCTGAAGGGCAAGATTTTAAACAACCAGGATCCGTACAGTGCATACAGCCATCTTTACGGATAAGCCATTCTAACTTGCCATTTTCAGTCGTTTCGCTAAAACGCATCACTGTCCATGACTTAGCGCTCAAATCCAGAGGGTTGTCATAAACCCCCACACAATGGCCGACCTCATCACGAATGTCGTTCCATTCCGAACACGCCACCTGACAGGCTTTACAACCAATACAGGACGTTACATCAATGAGTTTCGCAACTTCAAACTTATCATCACGCGCTTGTGGTGGAGGCGTAATACTGTTGGTCGCGGAACGTTTAATAATGTCTTGAGATTGCATTCGTTCCCTCCCTTACGCCTTCTCTATATTAACCAAAAACGCTTTATACTCAGGTGTCTGAGAGTTTGCGTCACCAACGGATGGTGTTAACGTATTCGTAATGAAGCCTTTTTGCGTTGCACCTTCAAAGCCCCAGTGGATCGGTACCCCAACCGTTTCTATCGGTTTACCATCGACCATCAACGTTTGTAAGCGCTGTGTCACAACAGCTACTGCTTTAATGAAGCCACGTTGACTGCTCACTTTGACTCTATCGCCATTTGCAATACCTTTTGCCTTCGCCAAGGTTTCACTGATCTCAACGAATTGTTCAGGCTGCACAATCGCATTTAAACGCGCATGCTTCGTCCACGTATGGAAATGCTCCGTTAAGCGGTAAGTCGTTCCGACATAAGGGAACTGCTCATGGTTTCCAAGGCGCTTTTTATCGTCTTCAAAAATACGTGCCGCTGGGTTAGAAACGACATTTGGATGTAGCGGGTTCGTACCTAATGGGGTTTCAAACGGCTCATAATGTTCAGGGAATGGCCCTTCCGCCATTTTATCAATTGCAAATAGACGGCCTAAGCCTTCAGGTTGCATGATAAATGGCCCAGTACCGACTTCAGGTGCCGAAGCATTAAAGTCAGGAATATCATTACCGACCCATTTTTTCCCATTCCACTCGATCAACATCCGTTTTTTATCCCATGGCTTACCTTGTGTATCACAAGATGCACGGTTATAAATCACGCGGCGATTCAGTGGCCATGCCCACGCCCAACCTAATGTATTTCCGAGTCCTGATGGGTCACTGTTATCACGGTTTGCCATCTGGTTCCCTTTTTCGGTCCAGCAACCAGTATAAATCCAGCAAGACGAGGCCGTAGAGCCGTCATCGCGTAACAGTGCGAACGAGCTAAGCAGTTCACCTTTTTTGGCTTGCAAATTACCGTCAGCATCATACAAATCGACCAATGCAACGCCATTGTTCTCTTTCGCAACTTCTTCTGATTCAGGATGGAATTGGCGTTTGTAATCCCAACGCATCTGCATTAATTGATCACGACCTTTCCCGCCTTCTTGCTCATAAAGCTCGCGGATTTTATATAAAATACCGGTTAAGATCTGGCCGTCATTACGTGCTTCACCCGGTGCGTCTGCTGCCTTCCAGTGCCATTGCAACCAACGGCCTGAGTTAGCAATCGAACCATCTTCTTCGGCGAAACAGGTTGATGGCAAACGGAACACTTCAGTTTGGATAGATGCCGTATCAACGTCATTCATCTCACCATGGTTTTGCCAGAAATTAGCCGTTTCCGTCACCAAAGGGTCAACAATAACTAAGTACTTCAATTTACTTAAGCAGCTAACTACTTTGTTCTTGTCCGGGAACGATGCAACAGGGTTAAAACCTTGGCAAATATAGCCATTAACTTGATCTTTACTCATCATGTCAAAATACTTCATGACATCATAAGCCTGATCCCATTTTGGCAACCAATCATAGCCCCATTGATTATCTTTTTGCGCAGCATCACCATAGAAAGACTTCATCAAACTGACAAAGAATTTTGGATAGTTACTCCAATAGTTAACCTGATTTGGCAACGTTGCTTTTGGTGTATTAGCAGCTAAATAGCTGTCTACTGTCACCATTTTTTCAGAAGGCAAAGTGAGATATCCCGGTAGACTTGTTGATAACAAACCGAGATCCGTCAGCCCTTGAATATTTGAGTGACCACGCAGCGCATTCACCCCACCACCAGCCATACCCATATTGCCGAGCAGCAATTGGATCATCGCCATAGTACGAATATTTTGTGCACCAACAGTATGTTGAGTCCAACCTAACGCATATAAGAACGTTGTTGTTCTATCGGCAGCGCTGGTTGAAGCCAAAATTTCGCAGACTTTTAAAAAGTCATCTTTTGGTGTACCACAAATTTGTTCGACGATTTCGGGTGTATAACGAGAAACGTGCTGTTTGAGCAAATTCCATACACAACGAGGATGTTGTAAAGAGTCATCACGCAACGCATGACCATTTTCATCAAATTGATAGTTCCACGTGGTCTTATCATAAGCGCGTTTTTCCGCGTTATAACCACTAAATAGACCATCTTCAAAGCTGAAATCATCCCTTACCAAGAGTGCCGCATTGGTATAGTGTTGTACGTACTCTTTATTAATTTTGTTATTTTCTATCAGATACAGTAGTACCCCTGACAAGAAGGTAATGTCAGTACCTGAGCGAATAGGCACATAGTGATCAGCCACTGATGCCGTACGCGTAAAACGTGGATCAATGACAATCAGTGTGGCATCGTTGTTATTTTTCGCTTCAATTGCCCAGCGGAATCCAACAGGATGTGCTTCCGCAGCATTTCCGCCCATCACAACGACGACATTAGCATTTTTGATATCAACCCAGTGGTTGGTCATCGCACCGCGACCAAATGTTGGAGCAAGACTTGCTACCGTTGGTCCGTGTCAGACACGCGCTTGGTTATCAACCGCTAACATCCCGAGGGAGCGTGCAAATTTCTGAGTTAACATACCGGTTTCGTTGCTCGCCGCGGATGCACAAAGCATCCCTGTCGATAACCAACGATTTACCGTTGTTCCTGGTTCATTTTTTTCGATGAAATTTGCGTCTCGGTCATCTTTCATTAACCGAGCAATACGGGTGAAAGCTTCATCCCAACTTATACGCTGCCATTTATCAGAGCCTGGTGCGCGATATTCAGGATAACGTAGTCGATTTTCACTATGGATGTAATCAAGTAGGCCCGCCCCTTTAGGACATAAAGCTCCACGGTTAACAGGATGATCAGGATCTCCTTCAACATGGAAAATAGCGGATTTAGCATTCATGGCACCATCGCCCATGCTATAGATTAATAATCCACACCCTACAGAACAGTAAGTACAAGTATTACGAGTCTCTTTAGACTGTAGTAATTTATATTCACGTACATTGGCCATTGCCGTTGCTGGCATAAAACCTAACGCTGCTACAGTAGTACCTGCCATCCCGCCGGCACAGATTTTAAAAAACTTTCTGCGACTGACGTTCATTGCTTCCCTCTTTATATTTATTGTCATTACCCTAAATAATCCAAGCATGCGATAGGTGGCTAACAACGCTATTTCGAGACAAAGATAAATTCTATAACTCGAATTAATCGGTGCAGTCCAACACTAAGCAACTTGAAACAAAATGGGTATAAGTCGGTCGCAGAATATCAGCGTATGATAATTATATATTGCCTAAAATCAATGAATGTGAAAATAAAAGGTAAATTAATATTAACTGAGTAGTTAATCTCCAATTAAATATACTACCAATAGAGTAGCTATTTTAAATATTGATACAGATCAATTAACGATAAATTTATAAATTGCAAAAATACAATTCAGATCAAAATATAAAAACCACAAGACCAAACAAAAATAAAACTTAAACCAAATAACGCGCTATTTATCATTATTATTAAATTTAACTTTAGGAATACGTAATTTTACTTTAATTCAAATAATCATCCAACTAAAAACAAAAATCCCTTTTCATTAATAAGCGTTAACTAATTATATTAATTTAAAATTAAACGCTATTTCCAGCCACTAATAATAATACCAGCACCAATAAATACTACTACAGCCCCCACCCAGTCCGTTGTGTTTAATGATACACCATCGACTATACGCAACCATATCAATGCAGTTGCAATATAGATCCCCCCATATGTTGCATAAATTCGCCCACTTGCTTCAGGATGGAGCGTCAGCAACCAAACAAACAACATTAAACATAGTGCAGCAGGCAAAAGTAACCATGCACCACCTTGCTTTTTCATCCATAAATACGGGAAATAGCAACCTGCAATCTCAGCTAACGCCGTTAAAAAGAATAAACCAATAATGTTTAGTGACATAAAAGTATTCTCTACATTAGAACCGTTTTCAAACACGGGAAGATTGCATTAATTGATTATTTGCCTTTAATAATTCAATACATTCCTGTGCACCACGCTTTAACACCTGACCTTTCAAGCAAACAATATGTATCGGTAGCTCTAAACCATTCGGCGTATTTTTAAACTCTAATCGTTTCAGTGAACCCTGCTGTAATTTATCTTTAATTAAAGAGAGGGGTAAATTTCCCCATCCCATTCCAGCTTCAACTAATCCCAATGCCATTGAAAAATTATCTGTTCGCCAATAATTAGTCGCAACTACAGCACGAATATCGCTGAGCTGATGCTGAAAACTAGTAATAATTATTTGACGAGTTTGCACGAGATCTTCCATATATAAGGAAGCTGAATGCCCAATTGATGGATGTTTTGATGAGATGGTTGCGACTAAAGACTCATAGCCAATACAGTGAAACTGCTCTTGTGAATTGACCGATATACCACCAAATGCAATGGCTAATTGAATATGATTTTGATGCAATAAAGGTAAAATATCATCTTGAGGCGCGGTCATTAATTCCACATGCATTAATGGGTAGCGCTGACTCAATATTTTTAGCGCATCAAATAATAAATCAGGGTTAATTCCTTCCGCAATTCCAATCGTTAACGTACTTTCTACCCCTTGAGTCAACTCGCGAGAAAATACATTCAACTGCCATAGATTATCCACAATATTACGTGCATAAGGTGCTAAGGCCAGCGCTTTTTCGGTTGGTTTAGGCTCCCTTGTATGCCTTTCAAACAACAAAAAGCCCAACTCCGCCTCTAAATTGGCGATAGCCATACTCACCGCGGACGGCACACGGTGTAATGCCCTTGCCGCTGCTGAAAAAGATCCTTTTTCTAATACCGTTAAAAAGATCATTAAATTATCACTGTTAAATGGCATCTCTAACCTTTCAATAATATTGATAGTAGCTGACTTTTATTATCATCAATCTTGATTTAATTTACCAGACCTGACGACACAGTAAATGAGATAAAACATGCAAGGTATTAAGCGTAAAATTGTTTTTATCACCGCCTATGAAGTGATTGGCTGGGTGATTTCATCATTAGCACTCGCATTTCTTTCGGGGAATTCAGCGGGTACAACTGGGCCATTGGCTTTGGTAATAACCACTATCGCCGTTAGTTGGAACTTTATTTTCAATGTCGCTTTTGAATATTGGGAATCCAAACAGAAATCCCGAATTCGCACATTTCGCCGCCGGTTTGCCCATGCGGTTTTATTTCAATTAACCTTGGTGATCTTTCTAATTCCATTGATTGCTTGGTGGCTATCAATTAGCTTGTTACAAGCTCTGATATTGGATTTTGCTTTAATTATTTTTATCCCTATCTACACATTCTTTTTTAATTGGGCCTTTGACAAGATATTTGGGCTTCCGGCATCTGCCTTGCCGCAACAGGAGCACAGTCATTAATGAGCTAACTCAAATAGCCATCCTAAATAAGGATGGCTATTTGGTTGTTGACGAAATAGTTAGAATAACCCGCAAACACTAGCCAATCATATTATCATTCACTGACCATCCCATCATTACTCCACCCACTTCTTCAATAGAGTGACTGTTGTCGTTCAAACAATGCCGCTTTCTACCTTCCAGCCAACTGAATGAGAGAGCGTTTTCCCTTCCTTTGAAGCGGATAACATTCCTCGCTGGTAACATGCCTCCATGATTTCATGGGTATACAGAATCAAACTCGCGCAATTCCTTGGCGACGATAACTTTGATCAACAACCATCGCTTCAAGGTAATTCACCGAAATGAGGCCATCATGAATTACCCTATTTCTCTGTAACGGTCATAAATGACTTTTTTAGCTACACTAGAACGTTTTCACCGTTTTAATAGCCCCCTAGTTAAACACTGAACTAGAGGATTCTGTTATTCCAGATCCTCCCCATGACTCGCGATGACTTTTTGATACCAGTAGAAGGATTTTTTTTTCTTTCGTTCACGTGTTCCCCTACCTTGATCGTCAAGATCAACATAAATAAAACCATAGCGTTTACTTAATTCCCCAGTGGACGCAGCAACCAAATCAATACAAGACCATGCTGTGTAGCCGATTACCGGAATACCATCCCCAATAGCCTCAGCCATAGCACGAATATGGCTACGTAAGTAGCTAATCCGATAATCATCATTAATTTCCCCGTCTTCCGTCACTTCATCTTTTGCACCGAACCCATTTTCGACTAAAAAAAGTGGTTTTTGATAACGGTCATACATCATATTCATCGTGATACGTAAGCCCAAGGGATCGATACCCCATCCCCAATCACTAACCTTGATATAGGGGTTTTTCAAGGACTTAACGACGTTGGCTTCGCTGCTATTCTGCTCGCTCATTTCTGAGGAAGTGCAACGGGAAGTGTAGTAACTAAAAGAGACAAAATCGACGGTATTGGTGAGAATCGCTTCATCTTCTGGCTCTACAACAAGCGAAATGTTCTTCTCTTTAAATAAGCGAGTCGCATAAGCTGGATAATATCCACGTACCTGTATATCCGTGAAAAAGAGGTTCTCGCGATCTTTATTCAGTGCCGCCCATACATCATCAGGACGACATGACCAAGGATAAAATCCCCCTCCAGCTAACATACAGCCAACTTGGTTTTCAGGATTAACTTCATGCGCAATACATGTCGCTAAAGCGCTGGCCACTAACACATGATGAGCCGCCTGATATTTAACCTGTTCAGGATCTTCATCAGCCTTGAAAACAAGCCCTGCGGCAGAAAAAGGGCTGTGCAGCATAATGTTGATTTCATTGAAAGTAAGCCAGTACTTTACTAAGCCATTAAACTCTTCAAAACAGGTTCGCGCATAACGGCTAAAAAAATCCACCATTTTTCGGTTACGCCATGAACCATACTCAGTCACCAAGTGCATGGGAACATCGAAGTGGCATAAAGTAACGAGTGGCTCAATATTGTATTTCTTACACTCATTAAACAGATCACGATAGAAAGCAATGCCTTCAGCATTAGGCGCCAACTCATCACCATTAGGATAAAGCCGACTCCATGCGATGGACGTTCTAAACACACTAAAGCCCATTTCCGCGAACAGTGCGATGTCTTCTTTATAGTGATGATAAAAATCAATAGATTGGTGACTGGGGTAATATTCATCCTTACGTAAGCTATAGCGTTGTTCCAACCCCAGTTTAACCGGCATCCGATGACTACCATAAGGGATCATGTCCACCGTGGTCAGCCCTTTTCCACTTTCACGGTATGCTCCCTCAGCTTGATTGGCTGAGATAGCTCCCCCCCAAAGGAAATTCTTGGGGAATTTTACTGTGGACATACGTGTTTCTCCTGATTTATTCATTCACTCAGATAATTATTTGTTACGAACGAGATAAAGCCTGTGCTACCTGTTTTGGTTTATCATCCTGTTTTTCAACAGGAATATCTTCAAACCCAAGTAGCAGTGTCACAATAAATGACATTACCACCGACAAGATCATGACTCCAAATACCCAAACGATACTCATCGGATTTTGTGGATCAAAAAACTGTACGCTGGTGAATAGACCCGGAGCGGCCATAGAGTGACTTGCTAAACCACCGATTCCAGCAATTGCACCACAGAAAAATCCAGTGATTAAACAAGCGATTAAAGGTTTCTTAAGACGTATTACTACGCCATACAGTGCAGGCTCTGTGATCCCGGCGACAATCGCTGAGGCCGCAGCGGCAAGTGCCGTCTGACGTAATTCAGGGTTTTTCGTCCGCCAAGCAACCGCCAGCGATGAGCCACCCAATGAGAGGTTGGCACCAATTTCAGATGGCATCACCATGCCTTCTTTTCCTGTCTCAGCAATTGTCTGAATAATGGTTGGAGTAAATACTCGATGCATACCCGTCATGACAAGCAGTGGCCAAATAGCTCCCATAATGGCGACAGATAACCAACCAAGATAGTCATGAATAGTGTAAACCAGCGCTGAAATGCCACTCCCAATCCAGACCCCCATCGGCCCAATCAGGATAATGGCAATCGGCGAAGCTATCAGCACAATGAGCATCGGTTTAAGGAAATTCTTTGTAACCGCAGGGGTGATTTTATCAATCCACTTTTCAATATAAGAGAGGATCCAAGTCATGCATAATGCAGGGATCACAGTATAGGTGTATTTTACTGGAGTAATTGAAATTCCAATAAAATCGACAGGTTGACCTTGCGCTGCTTTAGCCATTAATTCAATAAATGCTGGATGCACCAACACCCCTGAAATAGCAATGGCGAGCGACATATTGGTTTTGAATTTCAGTGCAGCAGAGGCGGCAACCATAATCGGTAGGAAGAAAAATGCCCCATCACCAATGACATTGAACAAAATAAATGTGGAGGAACTTTTTGTCAGAATGCCAGACATCTCGAGGATCATGGCCAGTAATTTTACCATTGACGCGCCAATAATCGCAGGGATCAGCGGTGACATCGTGCTGATTAAAGCATCGAGAATACCGCTTCCTACACGGCGAAAAGACCAGCTTTTTTTAGCGATAAGTTGAGTTTCCTGCACAGCTCCTTCTGGTAGCAACTTGATCACTTGCTCATAAACCTTTGAAACTGTATTACCAATGATGATCTGATACTGTAAGTCCATCTTCACTACACCCAGCACACCATCGATACTTTTTAAGCGTGCAAGGTCAACAGGCTTATCGCTTTTCAATACAAGCCGCAGACGGGTCATACAGTGAGTAATAGCAGTGATATTTTCACTCCCGCCAATAGCATCAACAATTGCACGGGAAACAGCCACATAGTTCTTTGACATAATTAAATGCTCTCTTGTAATCACACTTTTCATTCAGCGGTATGCAGCTATACCCGTAACGAATACATATTCTGGTTTTTTGTAAACGCACCTAAACCTATGTATTAATAGATATTTAATATCATTGCTTAAGTGTTTATATTACTGGGCAACAAATAGGTAACCGGTTACATATAATATTTAATATATTTGAAAGTAGTTCAAGACGTTTATTATTTTAATTGTTTTTATGTGACAGTTTTCACGTAATAGGATTGGGTTTTGGCTGGGATCCGCTTTGGTAGTGACATAGACCTCTGCATCTCCCTATATAAAAGTGTAAAATGATTTTGATATCAATTTGTCAGGATAAAGATATGTCTACAATGCAGGAAGTAGCGAAACGGGCAAACGTATCAAAAGCGACAGTTTCGCGAGTACTATCTGGAAAAGGCTACACCAGCGAGGAGACCAAAGTACGGGTCTATCAAGCCATTGAAGAAACCGGCTATCGTCCTAATTTACTAGCGCGTCACCTTTCAACCAGCAAATCCGCCTGCATTGGTTTGGTGGTGACCAATAATCTTTATCAGGGCAGTTATTTTAATGAAATCCTGTCACAAGCAGCAAAAAAACTAGAGGACAACGGCCGGCAACTGCTCCTTGTTGATGGAAAGCACAGTGCAGAGGAAGAGCATGCTGCGATTCAATTTTTGCTCGGATTGCGTTGTGATGCGATTATTGTATATTCACGCTTTCTGAGTATTAGCCAGATAGATGAAATAATTGATCAACATACCCAACCGATTATGGTTGTGAACCGTAAACTGAGAAAAAATCACAGTCACTGTGTTGTCTGCGATCATAGGGGCGCCAGTTTTAATGCGACACAGTATCTCATTTCCCGAGGGCATAAAGAAATTGCCTTTATCACTGGTTCAATGGACTCGCCAACCGCGATTGAACGCCTGTCTGGTTATAAAGATGCCTTATCTGCCAATGGTATTGATATTAATGAGTCACTAATTATTTCTGGTCACTGGACACCATCTTGTGGTACTCAGGCCGTAATAAAATTACAGCAGCAAGCGACGCCTTTCACCGCTATTCTAGCCAGTAATGACGATATGGCCATTGGTGCAATCAAAGCGTTGGATGATACAGGTATAACCGTTCCACACCACGTTTCCGTTATCGGTTTCGATGATATTCCATTAGCCCCCTTCCTAAAACCTGCTTTATCCAGCATTAAAGATCCCATAAGTGCAATGATTAATGAGGCGATCCATCGCACTATTTCGATGCTTGATGGTGGCTATTTTTCAAAAGAAAACATCTTTACGTCTGAATTGAAAATAAGGGATTCAGTCGCTGATGGCCCTTATTTGTAGCGACTCACTATTGATCTCGTATGAATTTGGTGGCCATCAATGAGTTTGTTACAAGTTCTGATATTGGATTTGGCTTTAATTATGTGTATCTCTATCTACACATTCTTTATTAATTGAGCCTTTGACAAGATATTTGGCTTACCCAAAACCAGCATTACCACAAGAAGCGCAGATAACTTAATAATACCAATACGCCATCCATCATAAGGATGGCGATTACTTAACTCTTAACAAAAAATAGAGAGAATCTTTTCGCTAGTGGCAGAACGACCAGTACGGTAGGAAAAGCAATTATCCATGATAACATCCAAGAACTTAACCAAGGTGCTAGCATTTCACTATTCAACCCTAACGCTTTAACTGTACTGATTAAAGAAACAATACCACTCATCACTAATGACAAGAAAAAAGGGATCAAAAAGATCAGTGCTCTGGTGGGAAGTTTAGGTATTCCAAAGAGGGTATTTTTATTTTGTGAAGACATCGTGCAGACTCCAAATAAGACGAACACAACAGCATATAACTGTTGCATGACAAGTTATATGCGTTGATTAACGTAAACGCTTACGAGTCCTTAGACTAAAAATCAGCCTGTATTCTATATATAACAATTTTGTTGTCAAACTGGATTACCATTTAATGGTTTTATTTTTATCAATAAAATGAAAACTAACCTAAATATTATTAACAGTAATCCAGAATAATAACGCTATATTATCAATTTTGATTACCACTGATCACCGCCACGAAAATCACAGTAAAGCGAAGCGGTAAAATCAACCTCACCATCCGCTTTCCAGCCCATGACTCCGCCTTCTTCTTCAATAGAACGGATATAGCTCCCTTGTTTCAATTCAAACAACTTACCTTTCCAGATTTGCCATCCAACCGAATGATACAATTTTTGTCCATCATCTGAAGCCGACAGCAGCCCTAATTGATAACACGAAGCTATAATTTTATTGGTTTGCAGCATCAATTGCCGCCCAATACCTTGGCGACGATAACTTTGTTCAACTACCATCGCTTCAACATACCCTACAGAGATAGGCGTATTATCTAGGGCCATATGGCGTTGAATAATTGCAACATGACCAACCAATTTTTGTTGATCAAAAGCCATGACGTGCATTCCACCTAAAGTGTGCGCGAAATCGTCATGCGAAAAATCGCCTTCAAAACCTTCAATTAATAAATCGTAAAGCGCTTCTTTTTCACTCAGTGTCAATTGGCTGGTATGCAGACTGCGGTATTCTATGCCCATAAAAACCTATATTAAAGTCGATTAAAGATACCGATACATTATAACGCCATTGAACCACCAAAAAGCGAAACAATCGTGCACTTTTCTTCACTTAACAGCTTATTATGGCACCGTATGTCGCTCGATTTGCTTTTTAATAAACGAATAAAGTTGCTGAAACTCTTCTTGTGAAGAAAACACTCGTGTAGGGAAAATAATAAAATCATTATCTCCAACCTGGACAAATACCAAATCTTCTTGCACATCAACCTTGTTAACTCGAGGCCATAACACCTTATACATACTGTTATCTTGAATGGACTCAATAAAATAACGGTTAATTTTAATATGTCTAATATATGTCTCATCATTTTGCTCTTTGTGTTCATATTTTTTCATAAAATATTTTTCTAACACACTAGAAAGAAGGAGCGCCATCACTGCTGTGACAATAAATGCTAGGGCTGTGCCACTCATTCTTTGTAAGCGAGCCATACTCGGGTCTATCTCTGTCGATAACAACAGCAATAATGCAATAGCAAAAAAGAATAATAAACCGATGACAAGACTATACAAGCTTAGATTGGCTATATTAAGGACCCAATGATAGGGTTTAGCCACGCTTATCACTTTGTTTGCTTTTATATACTTTTGTATTTTTCGTATTTCAGAAATAGAAAGTGAAAACTTGATGTCATAACGGTCTTTCATCTCACTAATGCCCCCAAACATTGGCTTTTAGTCTATTTTGGCAAGTATCACTATAGAGATATAAAAATGATATTTCCTCATGAAATATCACCCATAATAGTCTTATTCAGACACGTTAAGTTATGATAACAACAATATTTTCACCATTCTATGAAAGGAAAATTGACTAAATCGTATTGGTGAGTTTACCTCTAACAATAACCTTTGCTGGCTTCGCTGTTTCATCCGATGCCCTTCTCACCGCCATGTTAATCACTTGCCAAGAGATTTCTTGCAAATCGTGCGAGATACAAGGGAAGTTAAAACCATAAATTGATGAATAAGAGACCTCATCAATACTAAACAGTGAAACATCATCACGTAATGAAATTTGATGCTTAATACAAGCCTTGATGATCCCCAAAGAAATCTGGTTATTACAGCCGACAAAGAAATCAGGGGCACTGTTTTTTTGTAGATAGCTATCCGTTACTTTATAAGCTTCATCCATCAGAAAATCTGCATATAAAATTTCAACCTTATCGACACTTCCTTGTAATGCAGCTTTAAGCCCTGTCACCCTATCCCGTGCGACATTAGAATCTTCGGGTCCTGAAACAATGACAACACTTTTTGCCTCTTGTGACTGTATAAAACGCCCGGCTTGCAAACCACAGTCTAAATTATCAATATAAACACCACTACAGTGCTTAATATCAACTTCTCGGTCGACTAAAATAACGGGGATATTTAGCAGCTCAAGCTGCCGAAAATAATCGGGCTTATAAAAACGATCAGACGAAACCACAGAAAGAATGATGGCGTCAACATTATAACCTATCAACTTTTCAATGATACGCGCCTCATTTTCCTTTGACTCATAAGAATCAAAAACCAATGTGTCGTACCCTACTTGATAGGCTTCTTGTGTCATCAACTTCGCTAAACCACCAAAAAATGGGTTCCCCATATCGGGGCTAACAATACCAATCGTTTTTGATGACTTAGCACGTAAATTGCGCGCTACGGCATTAACGACATAACCGATTTTGTCTGCCGCCTCTAAAATCCTTTTCAGCGTCTCGGGATGAACTTTATCTGGCTGAGAAAAAGCGCGTGATGCGGTGATTTTGCTGACATTAGCAAGCGCTGCGACATTTTCTAATGTCACTTTCTGTGACTTATGATCGGCCAATTTCATCTCCTTATTAAATTAAGTATCATTTCGTACCATTATAGTATCATTTAATCGTTTCAGTCATGCAAAACCGTAATATTATTCGACCCCTTCTAAACGTCGTACTCTTGGGTCGGTAAAAATATCAAATTCATCACGACTTTCACTTGAGAACTCAGAAACAACCGCTCCCATACTGCCAGCTTTAAACCAATGTAATGTATTAGGTTTTATCGTATACTGCTCTCCCGGTTTGAGTAAAATAAAGCGGTCACACTGATACCACTGCTCATCACCTTCTGGTTTAGGGCAAATCGGTTCCCCCGATTCATTTTTATTCAATGTTAACGAATCATCATCAACAAATAGGTATACTTCCCCCCACCGACAACGAAAAGTTTCTTGCTTACCCATTGAAGAGCCAAACGGTGGATGCCGATGCTCAGGGCAAACCTGATGGGGAAACAGCACCAACTCTTTAGCACAATAACGTTCGCTATTACAATAAGTTAACAGTTGTAAGCCTGAACGTGGATAGTCTGGTAATCCAAAACTGGCGATCTCAATTCGTGCTTTTTCTTCTTCTGTGAGACGGATATGTGCTTTTTCCAGAAAATTAACGACTTGCTGCCGATAGTGTGCTTTATTCATGCTCTGCTCTCCTCAATGATACCGATAACATTATAACGGCATCCCCCCCTCAAAAAATGTGATCAGGTAGCCTATTCTTCCGCTTTTGTTTACAAAAATGCCACTCATTTAATGAAACTATAACCTGCGTCACATAAAAATAATAAAATTCGATCTAATATCCGCATCATAAAAATGATATCGATACCATAAAAATGAGCCAGAGGTAATCATGAAAGCATTAGTACTCGAAAAAGCAGGGAAAATTTCTATTCAAGATTGGCAAAGTCCTGAAGTCCTTGGAGAGGATGATGTCGAAATTAAAATTCATACCGTAGGTATTTGCGGTAGTGATGTTCACTACTACCAACATGGTCGTATCGGCCCCTTCGTCGTTGAAAAGCCAATGATTTTGGGCCATGAAGCATCCGGCGTAATTACCGCTGTTGGTAAAAATGTCACTCATCTAAAAGTTGGCGATCGCGTATGTATGGAACCCGGTATTCCTAATTTACAATCCACGCAATCGCGCGCTGGCCTGTACAACCTCGATCCCGCTGTACGCTTTTGGGCGACTCCTCCTGTTGATGGTTGCCTACGCGAGAGCGTTATTCATCCCGCTGCGTTCACTTTTAAATTACCTGAAAATGTCTCTTTTGCTGAAGGCGCAATGGTTGAACCACTCGCTATCGGTATGCAAGCCGCGACCAAAGCTGAAATCAAGCCCGGTGATATCGTACTCGTTATTGGTGCGGGAACTATCGGTATTATCACTGCGTTGTCTGCACTCGCTGGCGGCTGTTCAGATGTCATCATCTGTGACCTCTTCGATAAAAAACTGGAAGTCGCTAAACAATATCCAGGCCTACACCCTATCAATAGCAAAGATACTCAAGCTATCGCCGATAAAGTTAATGAACTCACTGAAGGTAATGGGGTGAATGTCTTATTCGAATGCAGCGGAGCGAAAGCGGTGATCGCTAATATCACTGAGCATATGGCACCGGGTGGAACTGCCGTATTAGTTGGTATGCCAATTGATCCTGCGCCTTTAGATATTGTTTCAGCGCAAGCGAAAGAAATTACGTTTAAAACCATTTTCCGTTACGCAAACATGTACCCACGTACTATCCGCCTACTCAGTTCCGGTAAGCTCAACGTAAAACCTTTGTTGTCAGCCACTTATAAGTTTAAAGACAGTGTTGAGGCTTATGAGCGTGCAGCTGAAGGCCGTCCAACCGATATTAAGATTGTGCTGGAAATGGAGTAATACATGACATTGTATGCTGGGATCGATTGCGGTACACAAAGTACCAAAGTCGTTATCGTGGATAGCGAAAGCGCACAAATTTTGGGTGAAGGCTCTGCGCCTCACCCACTCATTAGCGAAGCATCTGGGCGCCGTGAACAGCATGCTTCTTGGTGGACAGACGCACTTGTCAGTGCGTTTCACCAAGCGCTCAATAATGCCAGTATTGATGGTAAAGAGATAGCCGCAATCGCCGTTTCAGGCCAACAACATGGTTTTGTGCCTTTGGATGCCCAAGGCAAAGTGATCGCACCGGTTAAACTGTGGTGTGATACGGAAACAACGGCAGAAAACCAAAAGATCATTGATGCTTTAGGTGGCACTGACGGTGCGTTATCTCAACTCGGACTCATGCCTCAAACAGGTTATACCATTTCTAAAATTTTATGGTTGAAAACTCACCACCCTGAACTTTGGGAACAGTTAGAGACGGTATTACTGCCACATGATTACCTCAATTTTTGGCTAACGGGCGTTCGTGTGGCTGAATTTGGTGATGCATCTGGTACTGGCCTGTTAAATATTCGTACCCGTGAATGGGATGTTCATACCATCAATCTAATTGATGATTCAGGCCGTCTACAACGAGCTTTACCTCCACTTGTCACTGCTGAAACCTGCATTGGCACCGTACTTCCTGAAATCGCCCATAAACTTGGCATTTCGAGCCAAACGAAAGTGGCATCAGGCGGGGGTGACAACATGATGGCTGCAATTGGTACTGGTAATATTATACCGGGTATCATCACCATGAGCTTAGGTACCTCTGGCACACTATTTACTTATTCGAATACACCTGTTGTCGCCGATTCAGAAATGATTGCCGGTTTCTGCTCTTCAACCAATGGTTGGCTGCCTTTGATTTGCACAATGAATGTCACATCAGCCACCACGACGATACAAAAATTTTTGAATCTTGATCTTAATGGTTTTAATCAGGCCTTAGAGCAAACAGAGCCGGGTGCTAATGGGTTACAAATACTGCCATTTTTCAATGGCGAACGTGTTCCTCAGCTGCCTCTCGCTAAGGCGAGCATCCATAATATTGATAGTAATAATTTAAATGCACAAAATTTGAGCCTTGCTGTCGTAGAAAGCGCCACTTATGGTTTGCGCTTTGGCATTGATTTATTCCGTAAACAAGGGATACAAACCAACGAAATCCGCCTAACTGGTGGCGGGGCTAAAAGTGCCAAATGGCGTCAAATTGTCGCGAACATTATGAATTCCCCTGTTATTTGTGTGACTAACAGCGAAGCTGCCGCACTGGGAGCGGCTATTCAAGCTGTTTGGTGCGACACCTTAACAGAGCAAGATAATAAAACAGAATTATTAGCAAAAATTTGCCAGCGTTTCGTTCACCTTGATGAGGGCACGCTGGTCAATCCTGATAGTGAAAAAGTTTCTCGCTATGAAGCTTTATATCAAGACTATCTTTCGTTACTCCAAACTGAATATCCAGAGGTGGCTGTATGACAAACTCAGCGGGCATTCAGGCGGATGAACTTTTACATATTACTGGGGTTAAAAAATCGTTTGGGCCAGTCGTTGCGCTGAAAAATGCGCAATTTAGCCTGAAAAAAGGATCTATTCATGCTTTATGTGGCGGCAATGGCGCAGGTAAATCGACCTTTTTAAGTATCCTAATGGGGTTCATTCAGCCTGACTCAGGCGACATTTTTGTGAAAGGAAAACGGTGTCACTTTCATCAACCAAAGGATGCACTCAATGCCGGTATAGCGATTGTTCAACAAGAACTGAGTTCGATTCCTGATCTGACAATTGCAGAGAATATTTGGTTAGGTCGCGAGCCTA
Organism: Providencia sp. PROV119; assembly: GCF_028482435.1. NCBI lineage: Bacteria > Pseudomonadati > Pseudomonadota > Gammaproteobacteria > Enterobacterales > Morganellaceae > Providencia > Providencia sp. PROV119. The sequence continues at coordinate 429,831 of NZ_JAMPQL010000001.1, read as the reverse complement.
AAAAACTCGGTTTCGTTGATTTCAAAAAAATGAATCAACTGACAGCAGATTTAATGGCTGACCTACATTTTGATCTTTCGCCAACAGAAAAAGTGCGCAATCTCAGCGTTGCTGAACAACAACTGGTGGAAATTGCTAAAGCACTTTCTCACTCAAATGCTGACATCATCATTATGGATGAACCAACATCCGCAATAGGTGAAGAGGATGCGCAAAAAATCTTTGATGTGATTACGCGTTTAGCTCAAAAAGGCAAAGGGATTATTTATGTTTCCCACCGCCTATCCGAGATATTCCAAATCGCGGACACTTTTTCGATTTTCCGTGATGGCACATTTATCACTGAAGGGGCGATTGCCGATATTACTCGCGAACAATTAATTGAGCATATTATCGGTGGCGAATTTAAAGATGAATTCGCCAAATTCAACCAACCAACTAATGAAACTATTTTAACTGTCGAACAATTAAGTTGGCTCAATAAAATAAAAAATATCAGCCTCACCCTGAAAAAAGGCGAGATCCTTGGAATATATGGGCTGGTTGGGTCGGGCCGTAGTGAGTTTCTTGATCTTATTTTTGGTATTGAACACGCCTCATCGGGAACCATTAAAATTAATGACATCCAATTAGGGAAACACTCCCCTCAAGATGCCATTAAAGCGGGCATTGCTTATGTCACTGAAGACAGGAAAGAAACGGGGTTAATGCTGGGTCGTTCAATTAACGAAAACATTAATATCGCTTCATTCTCTGATATTAGCCGAGCGAGTTTTATCAATGAGAAGAAAGAGCAAACTCGTGCAGATGACATGATTAAACTCTTCAACATTAAAACACCAGATGCCGATCAACTTGCAGGAAATCTTAGTGGTGGTAACCAACAAAAGGTTGTCTTAGGCCGTTGGGCGCTTCTCGACCCTGAAGTGATGCTACTCGATGAACCAACCCGTGGAATCGATGTGGGAGCCAAAAAAGAAATCTATCGTTATATGTCGGAGTTCGCTTTAAAAGGCAAAGGGATCATCATGGTTTCTTCTGAACTGTCAGAAATTATCGGTATGAGCGACCGCATTATTGTATTCCGTGATGGTGAATTAGCTGGTGAGTTATCGGCAACTGAAGCAACTCAAACAGAATTAATGAAACTTGCTGTTTAATTCAGCACATTGGTTTTTATTCAAAAAATAAAGAGAAAAACTATGAATAGTACTTACTCTACGCCAACAACGGGGATGTCCTTTTTAGCCCGCAATAAGAAAAACATGCACAAGTACGGCATTATCATGGCTTTCTTTGTACTTTGCCTAATTGTTGCTGTGATAGGTGAAGTGCAAGTTGCGCGCGGCGAATGGACTAACAACTATTTTCTTAGTCAAGACAATATGTTGATTGTCTTACGCCAAATATCAATTAACGGTATCTTAGCGATTGGCATGACCTTCGTCATTATCACCGCGGGGGTTGACTTATCGGTTGGCTCAGTCCTCGCTCTGAGCGGTATTGTAGCAGCGCGTTTTGCAACCACAAATGCAGGCCTATCCATTGGCGACACCGCGAATGCCGTTATGATGCCAATGATCATCGCATTAGGCATTGGTATCATCTGTGGTCTCATTAACGGAACTATTTTAGCAAAATTCAACCTACAACCGTTTATCGTGACCATGGGGATGCTCTCCGCTGCCCGTGGCCTAACCCTATTAACTACCGACGGCAACCCCGTATCACAACTCAATAATGACTTTAGATGGTTAGGTAATGGCTATATCTTTGATATCCCCGTGCCCGTCGTCATATTAATCGTGATCTTTGCACTCGCTTGGGTATTGCTAAATAAAACAACATTTGGTCGTTATGTCTATGCGGTTGGTGGCAATCCTAAAAGTGCAAGAACATCCGGTATTAGTGTCATCAAAGTCAAAGTGCTGGTTTATACCCTGTGTGGTGCATTGGCAGGTATTGCTGGGCTGATCCTTACCGCAAGAACTGGCTCTGCACAAACCAGTGCCGGAGGAGCCTATGAACTAGATGCTATCGCTGCCGTCGTTATTGGTGGAACCAGTATGTCTGGTGGCGTTGGTACACTGGTTGGCACCTTCTTTGGTGTGCTAATTATCGGCGTTATGAACAATGGATTAGATTTGTTGGGTGTCCCCTCTTATTACCAACAAATCATTAAAGGTGCGTTGATCGTCATCGCAGTTCTGCTCGACCCTTCACGTAAACAAAGACGTGACTAATTAAAACAACACTGACCCTCACTGTGAAAGGTATCATAATGAAAAAAATGACTAAAATTGCAGCTCTTACCACTGCACTATTCATGAGTAATATGGCGCTTGCAGCCAAAGAGGAGCCTGTCAAAATTGCTATTTTGATGTATGGCATGAAAGCTGAATTTGTTCAATTAATGGAAAAAGCCGCCAAAGAGCACCCTGCGGTTAAAGAGGGTGAAGCGGTGATCACCGTTTACGATGGTCGCTATGATCCGATGGTGCAAAACAACCAAGCGGAAACAGCAATTCAGACTAAAGCAGATGCTATCATCATCAACCCAATGGATTATGAAGCGAACATTGATGTCGTCACTATGGCAAATGATGCCAAAATCCCTGTGATCGTGACTAACGCACGCCTCAACACGGATAAAATGACCGCTGAAGTTGTTTCTGATGACGTTTTAGGTGGTTATATGGAAGCAAAAACCGTCCTCGATAAAATGAACTGTGAAGGTAATGTTGTGATTATCGAAGGCCCTAAAGGGGGTAGCGGTGAGATCCAACGCGGTGAAGGTAACGATAAAGCTATCGCTGAATGTGGCCCCGGAAAAATTAAAGTATTAGAACGCAAAACAGCTAACTGGTCACGTGCAGAAGCAATGCCACTCATGGAAAACTGGTTACAAAAACACCGTGGCAAAATCAACGGCGTCATCGCTCAAAACGATGAAATGGCTTTAGGTGCTATCGAAGCCATTAAAGGTGCTGGCCTTGATGTAAATAGCTTTGCTATTGCTGGTGTGGATGGTGTTTCTGATGCGATCCTAGCAGTGCAGAACGGAGAAATGGTTTCTATCCTACAAGATGCCAATGCTCAAATGCAGGGCTCGATTGATATCGCAATGAAGTCAGTCAAAGGCGACAGCTATCAACCCAAATCAGCTATTTGGAAACAATATGCCGATCAACTGCAATGGAATGACGGTAAAGATAAACGTTACCAAATCCCTTGGACTGTAGTCACAAAAGACAATGCGCAACAACTGTTAGACGCACGTAAGTAAGTTATTTTTATCGCCACTCATACTTTGGGTGGCGATATTCAGCTCACATTATGAACAATCGGTAATTTCGTTATTTCCAATTCCGCTTCCCCTATTTTCGTGCATTCGACCTTTTCCCCATCCTTATAAATAAAATAGTAACGTTTATGATCCCCTGCCTTTTTCACTAATGAATCACCATTTAAGAAATTATAAATTTTATAGTTTACATTGTGTTCGTTATAACTAATGGCCGGGTGAGAGACAATAAAGCGGCTTCCCCATTTCAATGTGCTAATTAAATAATTTGTATGTAGTACGGTCATCACTCCCCTTTCAGGGCATTTAAGATCATATTCTTTCATCGCTTGCACAGGTAAACAAATCGCACACAACATCGCAATCGAAATCCCCTTTTTTAGCATTTTCCCTCCGTATTATTAGCTTATTAATATATTACTCGCATCACCATTCGGGTTTTTATGAAAACATTGCCTCTACACAATTGCAATATTTTTCCTGTGAAATCATAGCGCTATTCTATTTATAAATAGAAAAAATCGATATTACATATAAGAAATATAGGTATAACAGGGAAAGGCGTTGGAAAAGAATTAGGGGCGAATAAGAGCAAAATAAAAAACGAAAATACCCTACCACCTAAATGTTGAGATGGCCTCACAGAGCGTGAGGCCATCAGTGATATTATTTATTTTTCCATATCAATGCTGTCGGCATTGACATCTTTAATATGATCCCGCGTTAAACGGTAAACAACCGGACTTAACAATAATAGAGCAATCAAGTTCGGTATCGCCATCATCGCGTTTAAGGTATCTGCAAGTAGCCAAACAAAATCAAGAGATTGGGTTGCACCAATCGGTAATGCAATAAGCCATAACACCCTAAAGACCTTAATTGCCCTCACCCCAAATAAATATTGCACACATTTTTCACCGTAAAAACTCCATCCTAGGATAGTGGTAAAAGCAAATATGGCTAACGCAACGGCAACAATATAATTCCCACCGGGGATCGCTGATTGGAAAGAAGATGCGGTTAGTGTCGCCCCTGTTTCACTTGTTAACCATCCACCAGTAATAATGATAGTAAGACCTGTTACCGAACACACAATAATGGTATCGATAAAAGTACCTAACATTGCGATCAACCCTTGGCGGATCGGGTTTTGTGTTTTTGCCGCAGCGTGAGCAATAGGTGCACTTCCCAAACCAGCCTCATTGGAAAATACGCCACGCGCAACACCAAAGCGAATTGCCGCCCATACAGCAGCACCTGCAAACCCACCCTGAGCCGCAACCGGTGTAAATGCTGAGGTAATCACTAAAGAAAATGCAGCTGGGATCTCCGTAAAATTGAGCCCTAATACCAATAAACCTGCACCAAAATAAGCCACGGTCATGAATGGTACGAGTTTCCCTGCAACATCAGAGATACGACGCAATCCACCAATTAACACAGCACCAACTAAGATTACAAGTGCCCCAGCAGTCAACCATTTATGCACGCCGAAGTTACTTTCCAGCACATCGGCAACAGAGTTCGCTTGTACAGTATTCCCAATTCCAAAACTGGCGCAAGCACCAAAAAGAGCAAATAATGTACCTAACCAAATCCATTTAGGCCCTAAACCATTTTTGATGTAATACATTGGGCCACCAACATATTGTCCATACTTATCGACTTCTCGAAAACGTACCGCAAGCACAGCTTCTGAGTACTTTGTGGCCATACCAACCAATGCCGTGATCCACATCCAAAACAGCGCGCCTGGCCCTCCCATCACCACAGCGGTGGCAACCCCTGCGATATTACCAGTACCGATTGTCGCCGATAATGCTGTCATTAACGCATTAAAAGGCGATATTTGCCCTTCACCCCTATCCTCATTTTTCTGAAACAGTAACTTAAACCCTGTACCCAATTTACGGATTGGCAAAAATGCCAATCGGAGCTGCATATAGATCCCAACACCGAGGATCCCAATCAACATGGGAACTCCCCACACAATACCGTTAAGTTCTCCTAACCAAGCTGTTATCAGTTCCATTCTGCCCTCACATAAGCTGTATTCACTTTATTCTTTATCCGTCTGTCACAATTCAATAACATTTCTGTATAAAATTTAATAAAGACGATAAATCTATTAAGTGCGAGAAAAAAATGTCTTAAATAGCAAGATAAGTTAAAGAATGTGAGTAATGTCACCTCGTTGCGATTAGAAATTAAGCTTTTGTTAGACAATATGTGAGCTTTGCTACTCAAGAGTTCAAGAGTAGCCTATTAACATTTAATGATATGAATGACAGGTTTTAACGAATATTCTTATTTTATCGGAACAATATTCAATGATTAAATTAATTTTAATTTAATCATTATTTCTCAAAACGCTATTCCATCCTATGAAAACGATTACAAATTAAATAAGATTATGTATTATTCAGTCAGTATATGCTGACGTTATATGACTATCGAATATAATGAAATTCACCCTTTCAGAAAGGATTCCACGATGATTGGCAATATTCAGCAAACAAAACAATGGCTATGGGGATTGCTTTTCTTATTGTTCTCTATTCCCACTTTTGCGAATACACTTTCTATTCCCACGATGACCAGTCACGTCGTGGATGAAGCACATTTATTAACAACAGAACAGCGCGATAGTTTAGCTCGACGGTTAGCGCTATTTCAGCAACAAACTGGGTCGCAAATTGCCATTTTAATCGTAAAGAGTACTTCCCCATTAGATATTGAAAGCTATGCAGAAAAAGTATTCAATCAATGGAGGATTGGCCGTATAAATATTGATGACGGTGTTCTTTTACTCGTCGCTGTCAATGACCGTACAATGCGTATCGAGGTGGGTTATGGGTTAGAAGGGGCAATCAGCGATAGCCTTGCAAAGCGTATTTTAGAATATGATTTTATACCTGAATTTAAGCGCGGTAATTATGCAGGAGGTCTCAACCGTACTATTGATTCCCTAATCGCCTTAATAAAAAATGAGCCACTCCCTGACGCCAAAACTCCTAGCTTTTTTATTTCTAAACAACCTGCTCCCTTTGGTTTATTAGATGCTTCACTTGCTATCGTACTAGCGGCAAGCGCTTATATCTGGCTTTTTATCATATATCATCTTATTAAATTACATAAACTTAAGGCTGCAATTCCAATCGCTATCATTCTCTTGTTAACTGCTTACACTGGCGGCTTTAATAACCCCGCAGGTAATGGCATAAAGTTTGGAGAAGATTTTTTATATACAGAATTACCACGTTGGAGCCAATTCCTTTTTCTCAAAATACTACCCACCTGGATGGTGTTCATCCTCGCTTTCACTATGTTTGTTGCGATATTTCTACTTTTATTTTTGGCTGTTGCTATTATTTATAAAATACTTGGCCTCATTATTAAGTCAGAAAAAAAGCGTCTTTCGATTACTATTGCCTTCTTATTTACTGGTTTTATTTTTCTATTTGCACTCGTCATATCAGAAGGTGATTTTGTTATTTCATCCGTTATTTCAAGTAGTGTTGGTTGCATCATTGGCATTGGTCATTATTTTGGTTTTATCAATGTGTACATTGGTGGGAGCAATAATAATGGCCGAGGCGGCAGTGGTGGAAGCCGAGGCGGTGGCGGATTTAGCGGAGGTGGTGGCGGGAGCTCCGGTGGAGGCGGCTCTTCAGGGTCGTGGTAAATTTCCTTAAGACTACGCCATAGTAGCCATTCACGGGATACGCCTAACACGAGATTTCAAGTTAGGTTGCTAAAATAACAATTTATACCCTCTTATAACTGGCTTTTAAAAATTAAAAGCCAGTTATACTCTGAGAGGGCGATTCTTGGACACGGACTAAAGCTCCTTTATAAAAATTTCGCTATCAATAGAATGACACTTCCGTCGTACTATCTTTGATTAACTTAATGTCCTGACCATTTTCATTTATTGTTAGTTCAAAATGACACTTATGTGCAATATTTTGGCTATTGTAATCACATTTAGAGTCTACTTGTAGAATAGTCTGACCTAACACACGAATTTTCATTAACAGATCAAATGGCTTAGTGATATCTTTCCCATATGTAATAATGGTTTCAGATATTACTTTATTATCTTTGTAATATTTTATCGTTGTTGGTAGTTTAAACTCATTATAATTATTTTCGCTAAACTTTGTTTTATTATCTGCCAATACAGAGCCGATAATAATCCCTTCTTTGTTATATCGATATATCAGTTTTCCATTATTATCCTTTCTTGATAATATCGTACAGTTATTACCGATTTCCATTTCTACAGGGCCATTATTATCCCTACCAACTAATTTATTTTTAACTCTCTCAACAAAGAGATAATTATGTACACCACTGAGGTATTCATCCTTTTTTTGGTTTAAAGCAAAACTATCTATGCAGCCATCACGACCAATTTTTAACAATGACTCATAGTTAATAGACTTGTCTTTATTGTAAACGACGGACCTAATTTCTTTAACATTTCCTTTAACTGGATTAAAATCATAGAGTTGTGCCATGTTGAACACAACAGGATTATATTGTTGCTTTTGAAATGCCAAAGATTCAGAAGCGATAAAAAAAGTAATTAGCGGTGTAATTGCCAATAGGTATTTATTACTCATTTTTAATTTTATACCTCTAAACGACTTGTATGCTGTGGTTTATTTTCAATAATCATTAATTTAATTTATTATCAATATAATATTTTACATAAAAATCAGTTAGTTAATAAAAAACATTACACGTAATAATAGCATGTATGCCCCTAAATATGCTAATGGTAACCACCTAAATAAATAAGATTTATCTCATCTTTTCGAGCCATCCGATGAGCAAACTTGAGTGAAATTTAAGCAAAAAGACACTTAAATTAGGAAAAATAACTTTTAATTATATTATACTTACGAAATATTCCAAGCACTGTAAAAATATCTTTACTCTTATAAATCCGAAGTCATAGTATGCATAGAAACAGGTACTGTTGTTAAGGTTAAATGGCTTTAATTTTCACACCCCAGAATATTGATATAAGTAAAAATAACTATATTTTCATTCACTCACCATCAAGCGTAATAAAATAGCTTATCGCTCATCATTTAATTTGATAAAAAAATTACTACTCATTAACATAAATGTTCAATGCACAATCATTATAAATCGATAACATCAGAACATGTGCAAAGTGAGATGAGTGATGATGGCATAGCGACAAAATCATCCTTTCCGCAATTCCCCGTCTTATCACACACCAATCTATATCATACGGTACTTTTTATGGTCGAAGTGATTTGCGCAGTTCAGAAGATTAGATACCTAAATGTGAAGAAATTGCCATAACACTATTCACCTCTTTATATGGCAATATGGCGCCACCCGACGTTCATAGATGAAGAGCACACCGAGGACACGTCTTGATCGCTTATGTATCCCCTCTTTAGCTATAGAGGTGATGTTTTACAAGCAAAGGTCAAAAACAGTTATTTCAATCCATCAGTAGGGTTGAAACTAGCATAAATTTATATCAATGTTCCTAGTCAGTGTGGTACGTTTATATATTACGATATTGATAATTCAACAATGGAAAAGAAAAAAATATACTTTATCTATATGCCTAGCCCTATACTTGGCAGAAACCCTATACAAGGGGTAACAGGTTCCGGTATTTTCGGCGCTTTGTTTAATTTATATACCGAAGATAACTATATATTAGCCCTACAAAAAGCGATAGCACAGAAAAATTTAGACTGGCATGTTTACCGAGATGACACCGAATCAGATATAAAAAAACTTATTCAACAAGGTGCTAGACTTCTGGTCTGCGCCCTAGGTTTGAAATACATGTTTTATAGAAAAGGATTCGACAGAAAAAACATTATTTATCTCGACACTTTTGAATATGCGAATAATGTCACAACACCTGTTATAGATAGAATTGTCGAATTAGAAAATTTGCAGTGAATATACGTTTATTCATCTTTATTTACGCATGTGGAAGTACCATACGCCGTCTCTAAATCAACATATAAATGTACTGTTTTTTCAACAACATAAAACACCAACTCTATCAACACATCTATCATTAAGACCTTAAATTAAGGTTGTTTCTTAAGAAAATAAGAAGGAACTAGTTAAATTGAAAATACTGTTTCATTTTTTTTGAAAAACACAAAAATGCAGTTAACAGCAAACATAATGCAGTTTCCTCATACTTCCCCCAAAGTGCCCCCAACCTTTCAAGATCACTATCATAACGAATAGGACCTTCTGGGATGCTGGCCCACCCACCACTAAAATTAGAATATAAGAATGAAATAAGAAAACAAAACCATCCTAATAAGGTAAATATTCTGGCTAACCGATTTCTTTTAAATGATAAATACAAAGCAGCAACTTGAATGACTAATACTAATAACATGATTGCGTTAAAGAAGTAAGTTTCAATTTTCAAGTAAAGAGGAATGTTCATCTTGTAAACAACAAATAAAAAAGATGTGTTTTTTAAAAAATAAAACAAAAATGAAGATATATTAATTATAATAATTATCTGAATTATCCATAATGAAATAGGTTTTTTCACTTAATATCCTTATCAGCTTACTAAAAATTTTAGACAAGAATACAGGATATTTAACTTACTGTCACCATTTCGTATTTCATAACTTCCTTTCATTAGTGGGCTGTAATTTTTTCATAATCTAGCTTCAATAAATGATAACTTTCATATTGAGCCAGTACATTCCTATAACATTTTAATTATCGTTATTTGACCAAAGGAGTATAAAATCAATTAGATAACCTACTGACTGGCATTCATTTAATATGTTTAAAAAAGTCGCTAGGAAAGATTTTATTCCTCTGCCCCATAGGTCATTATCAGATTACGTTTAAAAACACCAAACTTACATCATCTATAAGATACGTATATGAGATAACACGAAAATATGAGTATACTCTACAAGTGACGGTTATTTGTTGTTGTAAACTTCAAGTCATGACCTATAACAGAAGCCCATGTGGTAGATTTATAAGGCCACTTCACTATAGTGACCTTTTGTTAAACTCTCTGAAAATTATTTTTGCTCGCTTTTTTCAGTAGGATCAAACGGTAGACCGTTAGCAAAAATAAAGGATAAAGCAACAATCAAAAATGTAGCGACCACGAATAATTTGTCTATCACTTTTTTCATATCGATCCCCCTAGTTTTAATCTATCAAAAATTATGACAAGTTCTATGATTTAGCAAGTAGCCTTTCATTGAGACAGCATTAAAGAAGATATATGCCAATAAGCCCGTTGTACGGGCTGTTTGACGAAAATAACTTGACGCTAAAAATGACTTAATACTTCATATGTTATTGATTGTTCTGAGCTATCAAGCACTTTAATTTTTGCGCCTTTGTATGAAATAATATTACTTTTCTTTAAATCATACTGGATATCATTATTAAAGCCTTGGTTTTCAATATTAGAACCTATTTGCCTATAGCCTATATTTACAGAGTCACCATTTTTCCCATTGAAAATTAATGCTTCTTCAAAGGAATTTCCTGCAGGATTACTTAATTTCACCTTATCAAATTTAGCCTTATCGCTACAGATAAAGACATTAAATTCGGTGACGACACATAGCTCATGACTCTCTTTTTTTACTAATAATGAAGTCCATGGTTGCCCAATAACTTCAACGACCACACTACCAGAATCATTCGTATTCGTAGGCATATAAAAATCACCTTTATCGCTTTCCCCTACCTTTTTAAAGGTTCCTGGCGTCACTTTATAGGCTAAATCTATCTGAGTTGAATCGAGCACTTTGATCCCATCAATCTCACTAATTACTCCATCCCTTACTAAGGGTTGCCCAATACTTATCGTGTTTACAGTTCCTATTTTTGGCTCGCTCACCTTATGTGAAGAAGGGGTATAGTTATATTCCGTAACTGCGCATCCCGATAAGGCAACCATACAAACACATAAGACTGATAATTTTCTCATTTAACTAAATACCTATATGGACAGAATAATAAAATATTTTACATACCGAATGTTACATTTATTAATAATGACCAACAAGTTATTGTCGAGTAACAGTAAAATGCGATTATCTTTTATCACCTAGTTATTCTTAATATTGCAGTTAATCGATGATTTTACCCCACTCTTTCATAGCAAAATTCCATTTATGTTAATTAATATACCGACAAACAATATGATGAAAGAGGTGAGTGACGCTGATATTGAGTTAAACGTTCGTTGTACTAGCTAATATTGCACCTCTCCCATAAATCGAGATGCTTTATATGTTACTTTAGCTGCACAAGTCCGAGCATTTTAGTTTTTACAAGCTTTCTTCCTAAAAAGATGATAGAAAGGGTTTCTGTCACAATAATAAAAGGCTTGATGGTCAGAGAAAGCATTTAGCTGTCTGTGGCATTGAAAAATATCTGGGTATATTGGGGCAGGGTTGCTTTGAAAATATTGGTACTTTTCCGAGCTACCGCAACGTCTATGTAATCTATTTTATGTTTTAGGCACGACACAAAAGCGACCATGCCCAACCTCACATTGAAGATATCCAACCTATTAACGATACACAAAACGTATAGAACCTATTTATTACACAGGAGCAGTTAATGCAAAACGAGGCAACATACTCGGTTGAGCACGGCGTCAAGGTATACCTTGTGAACTCATTTACCCAGAATAATTCTGGCGGTAATCCTGCTGGGGTGGTTCTCAATCCCCCAAACCTAAGCATTGCACAAAAAATAGCTATCGCACGTCAAGTTGGTTTTTCCGAGACTGCATTTGTCTATACTGGCGAGGAGACGGATTTTGAAGTGGATTTTTTCACATCGGAAGGGGAAGTCGATTTTTGCGGGCATGCAACACTAGCCGTTTTTTTCACTCTAGCCTCACTTAATTTGATTACACCAGGCTCTTATACACAAAAAACCAAAGCTGGTATTCTAAACGTAACCGTCAGTCCTGACAGTATCGTCATGGATCAAGCTTTACCTATCATGCGGCATGGGCCTGATGTTGAAGATATCGCCGCTGCCATCGGTATACGGCCCGAGGCTATTACAGGAACTGGCTTTCCCATTGAAATCATTTCAACAGGTTTGCCTGATATCATCATTCCCGTGCAGGCTGGCCAATTAGATATTCTGCACCCCGATCATGACGCTATCGCAAACTTAAGTCGTGAATTCGGTACTATCGGTTTCCATGTCTTTGAGCTGAGCCACCATGCCCCCATCACGGCCCACTGCCGAAATTTTGCCCCTCTATATGGCATAGATGAAGAATCGGCAACTGGCAGTGCCAGCGGCGCGCTAGGGTGCTATTTGGTCAATCATGTCTTACCTAATGAAACTCACTTTCTGTTAGAGCAAGGGCGAGCAATGGGCTGTTCTTCGATGATCCAAGTGACGATTGATAGACAAGCACAGGCGATTCGTCGTGTTAGAGTTGGAGGGCAAGCCACGATGATTGGTACAAGAGTAATTAGTATTTAATCAAGCACATCACAATTATCGTCCAAGTAAACCGTCGATAACGTTTTGCACTAATGGAGAAACAGCCATAGGCATTTCCACTCATTACCGATTAAATTCAGGTATTAATAGATTTGAGCGATTATAATAAAATGAATCCCTAACAAAAACTGCCACCACTAAGACTAGCGTATTTATACATATGTAGGATTGTAAGATAAATATTTTTACATATGACGAGCTTTTTCTATACTGAGTTTTGACAGTTTTTTTACTTTACAGGTGCATAAATTAAGGAACCGCATATGACAATACTAGTTACAGCTCAAGAGCAAATTATCGTGGGGCAGGAAAAAGTAATCGAAAGTTTGGCCCCTGAAGGTACATTTGCAGCTGTATTTGAAGATGATGGAGAAACAGGATACTTCTATGCGCTAGATGAATCTGCTGACGGCAACCCAATTCAGGACGCCCTCCATATTTACAATGTAGAGGATATTTCAGATAGAAACATTCCATCTGATGTCAAAATTGGCTGGTCAGAAGATAGTCTTAAGTGCGTTCTGTTAATTAATAATTACCCACATGGTATATTTAATTTTGAGACTAAAAATGGGTATTGTCGTAGTGGTTTTCCGCCACCAACAAATCATAAATGGTCTATTTTAGGACACGAATGGAATGATACTGTTCATGATTTTTTTAAGTAACGCGTCTGGCATTTTTTAGTTATTACTTTTTAAAAAACGATATCTCAACTGTCCACTTCCCCTAAAATAAGATAGCTATAATTAGAGTTTCTGCCCAAAAATTACAGAAGCCGTTATGAAAACGTTCGTTTTACTGAAACGCAAATTGTCAGCAACTAGAAAATTCTAAATGGGTGTGTCTCAATTAGTAGGGAGTGGACATCGTCTGTATCGGCTTGGATTAAGCATATAATCAGAAAAGAATTACAAAGCCGTGGCATTGAGTTAAAGAACTGGCCGAATTGGGTAGCTAAATAGCTACCCTTTTTTATGGAGTCCGAAAACTCTACGAACTCCTCAACCAATGGCAAAGAATTATTAGTTTAGCAGGTGGTTCGTTAATTCTCCTCCAAACGTTGAACTAACCAACGTTGTGCCAATTCAGTCAATTGATCCTTTCTTTGTACTGAGGGTGTATCTATATCAAGGAAAGCGCAATTACGAGCTTCTAAATAAGCCAGTAATTTCAATTGATCCGCACTCATACAATAAAAAGAACACTACCCCCATAACTACCAGTAAAGCTCAACTATCAAGTCAGTGAATTGGGTTCGAAGGTTTTGATTAACTAATTAAATGCAATAATGACGACTGCATTTCCAGTGTAATACCCAGGTGTTACCGTTCCTGATGCATGTAATTCAGAAGTGAATGTAAATGAATTCGCCGCATTATTTCCAGAAATGTTCATGTTCACGCCATTCCAGCCATTTTGATTGTTAATTAATGGATTTGAATAAAAGTTAGAAGTCGAATTTAAATATACATAACGCTCACCCGTGGTTGAACGAGCAAATAAATTGATATTTGTAGCCTGTGTACAAGTGATATTGCCAGAAACTGAGTTTGTTTTACCATTCAAACTTGTGTTACTGAGAGCCCCGTGATTAACAAAAGCAGGCAAAGAAATACTACATGTTTGATTTGTAGGTGGGATTTTACCACAGACGCTACCTGGCCACTGGATTGCATTCCTAACGCCTGGGGTTGGTTTATGGTTAACATAGAATAATCCAATACAAGTTGCATTTGGGCTATCAATGACAAACGATGCACGATAAGGAATTCCTTTTGCGCTACGAAAAGCCGCTGCGACTTCTTCCGCTGTTCGATACTGGTTAATTCGAATGCAGTTACCATAATCTAAGCAAGATCCACTCAACGACGGCGCACCAGATGCATACAGAACATCAGGGCCTACCCAACATTCGGTTGATCCATAACAAGGGTTAGTAACACCACTTGCTTCACTCCAAGAAAGAATGTCCATCGCAACACGAGGCCAAGCTCCAGAGGTCATACTCACAGGCATTACATACGCAATCGCATTGGCAGGGCGAGAAGGAAATAGAGACGCTAATGCGATGATTAATAATAAAATACTCAAACGGCTTGTATTTAACATTCCGTATATTTTTGCTTTTTTCGCATACATAATGATTTACTCATAATCTAATTTGAACGTGGCACTCGCAGCCCATGAACCAAGCACAATTGATTTATTTTGCAATGCAACTGGCTCAGCTCTCACATACGCTTGAAATCGTAGGTCATTATTATTTCCGGCATACAACCCTTGGGTATAACTGCCACTATTAATTTTGATTGCCGTACCGGAAATACTTTCAATACCAACCGCCACACCTGTTGCTTGGCTTCCAGCATCTAACGCTAATAAACCAGGTAAAGCCAAACTTTCTGCGCCCATAAATGTGACTTTCACTTCATGGCCTAATGCTAAATCGCAATTGATTAAGCGAATGGTAAAAGGCTGGCTATTTGTTTGAGTATTCAAATACAGGTATTTATCCACTATCGTACCGAAATCTAATTCAATCGATTCGTCGCCAGGATAAACGTCACAAGCATCTTCAATTAGCGTGCCATCAAATTCCACATTTGCAGAAAAAGTGGCAGTGACCCCCAAAAACCATAAGCCAAAGGCAAAGCTCATATTACGTTTAATATTCATAGTTATGACTGCCGCCTCCTATTCAAAAATAATGGTTAACGTGCCTGATGCAGTAAAATTATCCCCTACGAGCTCGCTTCCTGATCGCATGACAGGAACTGCTGAAAGGGATGGTAGTGAAGCCGCATTAATCAAAAAGGGTTCATTCAATGGTTGAGGTTGGCCATTTTTCTGAATTTGAATTCCTAATTTGCCATTATTCAACGGTGTCACCGTTCTTAATGTCGCATTATCAAATCCACTTCCCGCAGGTGTTCCTCCGAATATCAAGCTGATATCCCACGGTTGTGTCATATCGCCAACACAATTTAATTGAAAAGGAATAGGTTGCTTGAAGGCGGTACCATTGATTTTTCGTACACCGACTTTACCAAATGAAACTTTTATCGGGTCGTCATGGCTTAATTGGCAAACAGGAGGAATAATTAACGTGCCATCAAATGCCCAAGCCCAATTTGCTTGCGCTGAAGATATGGACATCACCATTATAAATCCTGCCATCCAATGCTTAATTTGATTGTTATTCCACATAATCATTCTCACTGATACTCAATTTTCAGTGTTGCCAGCGCTGTAAAAAATCCGCCATCGGTATTCGTAAAATTGGCATCACTGTTTTTTACTGGAGCAACCTCCAAGGTTGGCAGCGCTGTATATAACACATTGAAAGGCTGGTTAATAACTTGCTTAGCATTGTTCACATAAAAGGAAAGCCCGAGTTTTGGGTTACTCGTTTTTAATGCGCCATTGCTATTAAATGATGTTCCATCGCCGACAAGCGTGAGCTTTATAGCGTTTTTCGCTAGATTTGTGCAGCTGAGTCTCATTGGTACAGTACGCTTGTATTGAACTCCATCGATACGTGGAAGCAATATATCGCCAAAATGTATAGTTTCTTGCTGGTTGTTATTCAAAATGCACACGGGCGGTGTCACCAATAATCGACCTTTTAGCTGGATACCAAGTGTTGCTGCTTGGCTTTGGCTAAACAGGCTAAGAATCATGCAGACCGAGAGAAGATAACGGAATAATTTCATTGATATCATCCTATTGGTAATCCAATACCATCGTGAGATTGCCCGTAAAATCCCCACCTGATGTTAAGTTTACGCCTGTAGGTTTAACAGGGACGGCATACAAAGCAGGCGAACTCCCATAATTAAAATTGAATGTCGCACCATTACTAAGGCGGGTTCCATCACGGTAAATGGCAATACCTAAATTCGGGAGATTGGTCGTCACGGATGACTCACCATTAATTTGCCTATCAGTCCATTTCAGCGTCATCTTTAATGTATTCTTATATAAGCCATTACATATCAAGTTATAATTAATAGGTGAGCGCCCATAAGCACCATCAATCTTTGCCTGATGTATATCGCCAAAATCTACAGAGGTCGTTGTTGCACCGCCAAGGGTACATTCCGGCTCACCGTATACCGTCACGCGAATTTGGATATTAGAGCTTAGATTTGCAGCGATAGCATTGTAAGAAAAGCTGAGTGAAATCAGAGTACCAAAGAGAATTACCTCAGCTAGAACACACGCTTTCAAGCCTATAGTAAAAAAATAAGCTCCTCTCATCTCCATGCTCCTATTCATAACTTACCTGAAATCTAATTAACGCCTGATAAGCTCCAGCATTTAGTTGAGCAGAGGTACGTACTGGCGTTACATAGTAAGTTAATTGGTTTTGCCCAGGTGAAACCAACTGTGGTGTACTGTACTCACCTAAGTTAATTGGTGAACCCGCTGCATCACTTAATTGCAGGCCAATCCCCTGAACACCGATAACAGCTGCCAAGCGCGGGTCTTGAATATCTATAGGAGCCAAAAAGCGGACCTTCATTGACGGCATTTGTTGGCTCCACAAAAGATTCCCCTGTGCAGTGCGGCTGCGGCTTTCACCACTTAAACAATCCTCTAAACGCAGCTCAATCGCAACAGGGTTACCTGTTTGCCCGACATGCTGAAGCTGTCCTGTTCCCACAGTACCTAAATTAATAGTTTGATATGCTGATAACATTGCTAAACGACAAGCACTTTCCGTCAAGGCTCCATGGACATATAGCGTGCCATGTGAACCATCTACATCCCAGTTATCAACTTTATTTAGGGCTGTTCCCATCGCCATGTTACTGAATAAATTCAGCGCTAAACTTCCTAAGCCCACATAACGGAGCATCCTGCTTGTGTTTGTCATGATATTCTCCTGCTATCTCATCGCGCATTTCAAATCAGTCTATTTTTTTTCAGGTACCACATGGCAGCTATTTCCCTGACATGTAAACGACAGTGTTGGACGACCACCGTAATCATTGATATAGGTCAGCACAGGTTTATTACCTAATGCGTCTGCACTGACGTTCAGTGCTTTGCTGCTTTTTGGTGCCACCATCACTGGCTCAAACCCTGCGACCGTTTGTCCATTTTTGTTGGGAACAGCATCGACAAAAGAAACGTAATAGGCAGTTGGGTTATTAATCGTATACTGGTTACCCTGACGCGTAAGAGTTACTTTTTCCTGCCATGGGTTATCCATTTGCTCACGTGTCGGAATGATTGCTTTCGGTCTATAAAACAATTTGATACGTGTCTGTAACGCCAGTTGCAGTGTATTGGGCTTATCACTTTTTGGTGGAATCTCACGCAAATTAAAGTAATACACGGATTCTCTGTCTTGCGGCAGTGCAGCAGCACTTGGCAGCGCTTGGATTTTGATTTGGCTTTTTGCCCCTGGTTCAACACGCTGCACCGGTGGCAATACCGTAAATGGGTCGCTTATTTTTTCACCTTTCTCATTCTCCACCCAACCTTGAGCAAGATAAGGTAATTGTTTGTTTTCATTACTGATATTTAAACTGATCGATTTTTCATCTCCTGTAATAATCGCTCGAGTTCTGTCTAAGGCAACTGCTGCTTGAGCAGAAGATAGCGTTGTTGAAGTCAACACAACGCTAGCCAATGCGAATACTGCTCTATGGGCATTTTTTTTGTTCATCAATTTGTTTTTCATCATGTTATTCATCATATTGTTATCTTCTATGGTTAAGGAACACTCATCGCTCTTTGCGTACCACCATTTTTATTATTTTTGTAACCAGCGACTTAGTCCCTTTGGCGCCATTCTTTCAACAACAGGCACAACAAGTTCTGCTGTTTTCGGCATTGCTTCTAATGCACGACTGGCTGATTGTGTCTTTATGGTCGCTGGCGATGCGGCTTTTGCTCCCGGTTTGTGGCACGGTAGTAACCAGCTTGCCTGTAAATAATCATCTTCTGGCAAGGTATTAGGGAGTGTGATTTCACACTGCACTTGGTCATCCCAACGAACTTGCAAGGTATCTTTTGCATTTAAACCAGTGAGATAGGTATTTCCATCATCACCCACCATACCGACTTGCTGACCACGACCGTTTAAGACTATTGCTCCGAAAGGTGGTGTACTATTGTCCGATAGCCTTAACAACGCCATCGCACTATTTCCTGCGACAACATCAAATTGACGGTAGCCAATTGCCCCTTCTGTTAAAGTGCCTTGCTTTATAGATTGAGACACTTGTGCTTCATCTGGTAATGCATTCAAATCAACGCTAATTTGGTTGCGGTAATAGCTATTCACGTCACTAATAACGGCTTGTCCAAAGCGGTTAGTACGTACAATGGAGCCGTAACCACGTAATGGGATATTAGGCACACCATCGGTATCAACAAATATGCGAGTACCACCAATTTGACTACCACGATGTAGTACGGCACCTTTCTCTGTTGCGGTGAAACCACCTTGCAAAGAGAACCCTGCAGATCGATAACGGTCTTGTTGGTAAGTTGCGTTTGCGTTGAGCTGTGCTAAGTCTCCCTGATGAGTGTAATAGCCACTCACGAGCGCACCTGAACGCGCCCATCCGGTACTTAGCTGATAGTTATTTCTCTCATCGATGGTACTGTAGTAACTCACACGCTGTGAGTTATCATTTTTATCCCAACTACTGTTATAACTAACGGAGCTTTTTTCACCCCAAGGCACTGTGAGTGACGCATATACGCCATCATCATTACTTTCACGATAACGATTTCGATAGGCCGTCAAGTTGAGGCTAAGATTCTTCCATTTACCAATATCAAAATAGCGCGCTAACGAAATACTATAGCGGTCGTTATCGGGTTGATCCCAATAGGTTTGATGGTAATAATTGATGAACGCACTCAGCCCTAACTCTGAAAACTGTTGGTTATAAGAGATGGTATACATTTCTTTGCTGTTGTATTGGCGAGCACCTGTTTCCTGCGCATCCAAATACTCAGACATACTCATAAAACCTTGCTCAGAGAATCGATATCCTGCAAATGTCACTTGGCTGTTATAGGTATCAAAACGTTTAGAGTAACTTAAACGATACGAGCTCCCACGATACGTCTTATCGTCAATACCACTTAAGTTGGTTAAATGCGCCCGAGCATGAGTGACATCAAATGACAATGCACCGAATACCATTAAGTCACGACCAATCCCTATAGCCGCGGATGCATAGTTTTCTGCACCAATTCCACCACCATACAGTGACCAGCCGTTGTTAACCCCCCAAGAGAATTCGCCACTTGCAAAGGTATCGCCACTAACATGATGGCGCCAATTTGTTGGGCGCCCTGCGGCTAATTTGTAACGCAGTTGCCCCGGACGTGTTAAATACGGAACACTTGCAGTATTTACAGTGAAATTCTGTGTTGAGCCGTCTTGTTCTTTAACTTCAACATCGATTTGCCCAGCTAATGCATCATTTAGGTCTTGGATACGAAATGGGCCCGCAGCGACTTGAGTTTGATAAATAATGCGTCCTTGTTGGCTCACGATGACGGTTGCATTACTTTTTGCTACCCCAGTAATTTCTGGTGCGTATCCACGTAGATTAGGTGGTAGCATATTGGTATCGGTAATCAGGCTAAGCCCTGTAAACCTGAAACTATCAAAAATATCAGAGGTTAAATAATCCTCACCTAAGGTGAGTTTTGCGCCTAAGGATTTGATTGCTCGGTAGACATAATAACGAGTCCAATCTAGTGATGTGGTCGTGCTTTGCCCTTGTTGCTTATCAATACGCATTTGCCAGTCAGCACGAACACGCCAAGCACCCAAGTTAACACCAGCAACCCCATTACCGCTGGTACTGTAGTTAGTTTGTTGTCCTGAGCGGGTTTGTTGGCCCACTTGTGCATTTAAGTTGTAATCAAACAATGCGCCGGGTAATCCTTCTTCCCAACGTGCAGGAGGATCCCAATTCTCAGCGGTATATTCGAGGTAGGCTTGCGGCAAACTAATATACATAGCCGAAGTCGCAAGGTCGGCTTTAACTTCAGTTCCGGGTAAACTTTCAAGTGATAAACACTGTCCTTCGTGCCACCACTTCAATGTCGACATCAATTCAGGTTTGATACCGAATTTTTCAACTAAAGCAGGGCTCAGGCAAGGGAGGCTTTCATTCGACTCACCTTCAGGTGCATAGTAAAAGACAGTTTCTTCCGGCATGCTTTGCTTGTTTAAGAAGACCGTAAAACTGTATTCACCAGGCATGAGATAGCCTGGACGCGCAAATTGGCTTAGATCAATGTTGTTACGATCATTGACGTCTAGCATATCCATATTAAATGTAATATCGGATGCGTGACCACCAAAGCTAATAGCCAACGCGACTAAAAGCCCTAATCTGCAAGGCCGAGTTATCTGTAACACAGGCGTGTGAATGAAATTCAGGGTCATCATCTCGACCTTCTTTTGCGTTCTTTTATCCGTAATGTCATTTCGCTCACGAAGCTCATCCTACAAAGGGAGTTTCATTTATAAGAGGAACCGACTATTCATAATCCAGTTTGAAGCGTAATTGACTGTAGTATTGGCCTGATACCAATGGGCGGTTATTCGCCACCAACCGTAGCCGATAGGTGAGATCTTTTGTTCCAGCTGTTAGTGCGCTCACTGACATTCCTTGGCCTGGTATGGCAATTTCACCATCTCCCTCACGTTGAATTTGTAATCCAACACCTTGAGCTTGTCCGTTTACACCAAATAACCCCCTGTCATGGGAGCCATCGAATGTTACGCGAAAGTATTGCCAATTCGGTTTGTCAGGATTTTGGCGTTCAAGAACACAATTCACTAATCGGATAACAAAAGGGCGAGCAGGTCCTTGTCCATCACGGCGAATTTGAGTCAGTGCAATACTTCCCATATCAATAGTTTGATCACGGCTGCCGACATCAATTGCACATGCTGTTTCAATAATGCTTCCATTCATACTCACTGAGCCTTGAGCATGTGCAGTTGATACCGCAGTCAACGTGCCTATACTTAAGATCAATGAAAACACTCCACTGGTTATCGAATGATTCATTGCTTCCTCTCTTACACCCAATTCAGTCGGAATGAACCAACAAATTAATTTGTTGGCTCAAGATGAATTACTCGTAAGACAAAGTGAAATCCGCTACTGAGCTAAAGTCACCGGCAGTGATAGTGTCGATATCGCCACCATTACCTTTTAAGTAAGCAGCGAAATTCAGTGTGTTGTTACCATTTTGAATTTGTTGGAATGGTGTAGCTGTTCCTAAAGTCACCACATTGCCGCTACCATTAGTGATCTGAACACCAGCGCCAGCACCAGTACCAACAATACCCAGTGTTTTATTGGTATTGTCGAAAGATGCAGCAGCACCACTAAAGGTTAATTGAACACCTTTAGCCAGTTTAGTGATATCACAATTATCTAAAGTGATTTCGAATGGACGTGGAGTTGATTTACCGCCATCAACTAATGCCATGTTAGAAATTTGGCCTAATTCAACTGTTTGGTCGATTGAGTTAGGAGAGATTGAGCATGGTGCATCGATAATAGCGCCTTTGAACGTTATTTTACCGTGGCCTTGATCCGCTGCATTTGCTGCAGAAGCTAATCCCAGAGCCATAAAAGTTGCCATTGCAATAGATTTCATTTTCATGAATATAAAGTCCTATGTTTTTTGTTAAATAAAGAATGAGTGTCAATTTTTATTGCTCATTGCTCATTGCAGACACTCTATTTGCAATGAACTGGAAAAAAGCAGAGCACTAGCATTTGATTTTAAAAAAATCAAATGCTAAAAATTAAAATTTAATTATTAATAATTAAAATAACATATTTAGTCTTCTATCAAGAAAACTTGAATTGGTACTTTAAATAACTCAGATAATTGAGAAAGAAAATCAATATTAATATGGTTACCTCCTGATTCATAACGGGAAATTTGCTGCTGACTTACGCCGATATATCTCCCTAACTCCTCAGCAGTTAAATTCATTTCTTTTCTGTATCTTTTTATTTTCTTTCCTACAATAATATTAAATGTTGGTTTTATTATATTTCCTGACATAAGGTTAAGCCTATTTCATAAATTGACTAGTTCCAGAAAACCATCCTTCAGCTTTAAAATAACATTCCATATTATGGATATAATTTATTGAGTTATTTTGAAATCCAACGCCATCTAATAAACAATTAATATCAATATCAAGCGAGTTCGCAATTTGCTTAATCTGCTCTAGGTGTAGTCGAATAACTCCGCGCTCAATACGTGAAACATGTTGCTGAGAGCATAAAAGTAAATCAGCTAACTCAGAACCACTTAGCCCTTTAGCTCGGCGAGCTTTATGTATATTGCTCCCAACAATTTCTTTAGGAGATAAGTTAGATTGCATAAAATCCTCCTCATGAAACTGAATGATTTACTAATTTAACTGTTGTCAAAATGCACCAAATTGACAACAGTTGCATATTGATAGTTAAACATTTCATTAATCAACTGAAATTCTTGATTTTATTTTTTATTTTTAAAACTATCGGTTGATTGTTCTAAATAAAACATTTCAAAATATTACAATGTGTAAGTTTGAAGTGTTATGGAGAGCTTGAGCGTGTGAAAAAATTAATAAATTCAATGATCTTTTAATAATGGAATGTACTTATTTTTAGTAATATATACATAGCGTTATTTACACGCCACGTATTTGACGTGTATTTTCATTTAGCTTAAGATGCACCTAATTCATTAAGTTTGTCAATTTGGTGCATTTTGACAACCCTTTTAACGCCTTTATCTCACCATACTCCCCGAAATCTTGCTGGGTTACTTGCTGTGTATCTTACGGTATGTTGTATATTCGTGTGCCCCAAATAATCCTGAATTAAACGCGTATCGGCGCCTCTATCCGCTAATGCATAACCACATGCATGTCGTAACATGTGGGGATGAATACCTAGAGTTAGTTCAGCTAGCTCACCAAGTCGTGAAAAAAGTTGATAAAAGCGCTGACGAGTCATGGCAGTCCCTCTTTCAGATAAAAATAACCACTGACTTTCTTTCCCTTTCCATGTATTTCTAATTTTTAGCCAAGCTTTAATGAGAGGGATCTCTTCATCAATCAGTGGGTGATTAACTGAAAAACCATTCTTTAAACGATGTACATAAAGCTCATTACTTTCTAAGTTAAGATCAGATAATTTTAGCGATAGGGCTTCGCTTGCCCTTAGACCATGTATAAAGCACATATAAATTAAGCAAGAATTACGTTCGGGATGTCGCGACAAATGACAAGCAGCTAAAAGTCGAGATATTTCCTGTTGGGTTAAATACTTACGAGTGGACATGAACGTTTCCCCATTTAGTCAAAAAATGGGCAATTATATCTAAATCAATCGACCTGACATATTAATTTTTTAGATAAATATAATTTTTTCAGCCCATATACAAAAATAAAAAACAACTTAAAACCCATATTTAGGGTAATAAAAGAGAGATTAACTAAATTTTATATTTAGTTAATTATTTTGGCACTATTGCAAAGTTTGATTTTTATAAAAAATGAATCGTTATAGCCACAATATATTGGATTTTTGATCATCTGAATGACAATCTATAGTAGAGAAATTAATCTCAGTAAAACTTTGCAACAGTGCCTATATAACTACCTTATTTACCGCATTCTGTTTGAATAGCCACCGACTTGATAGACACCTTTTAGTTAGACAAAATAGCGAAAAGAGAGGTGTTTATGAGCAGCAAACAATATCCAGAAAAATTGAAAATTGAAAATTGAAAATTGAAAATTGAAGCAAATCACGAAAAAAGGACATAGTATAGCCCGCGCGGCTAACCGACTGAGCACAACAACGCATAGTCTTTACGCATGGATTAAAAAATATAGCCAGACTCTTCGCAATATCAAATTATATCTATTGAAAGTGATAACATTCTGCGACTTAAAAAAGAGTTACAAAGAGTCACTAAAAAGCAGGATACATTAAAAAAGCCGCGTTGTACTTTGCAAGTCAATCCGACTTAAATATGCCTTTATTAAAGCCAACCAACATGGTTATGAAAGTACGGACTACGCTTGTCACTCTCAGCCTGAATAGTCATTGTGGCCATAACTTTACCTGTAGCTGTTTTAACTCTCTCAGGGGATTTTATTACCGTTCCTGATGTGGTGATTCTGGTTGATTTCGCTTTTCTCATTTTTGATTTACTCACCTTCATACCATCATAGTAAATGCTGTATAACTTGCTTTAATTTGAAACCGAAGATGTACCTACTGCATACTCATAAAACACTAGTGATAACAAAGATATTAATCAATCCAATCTAATTTTGGTCAATGGCAAGCATTAGGTTTTATATAGCCCAATCAATAGTACCACCGTGGTTTATCACAGTACCATTTTGGTACGTTATTACTATGAGTCTTTTTGATATCAAAATAACCACACCGTGTTTGCTTATGGTTATTAAAAATTATTTTCCTATTAAAAGCCTTTTCTCAATTAATAGTATTTAGTAGGCTAAAATGAAAAACATGCTAGCTAGGGTAATATCTATGTCTCAAGATTTTAACGTTTACCTCTCTTCTAAGTCACTCCCATCACCTTTCGAGTGGCAGGCGGAAATAGCCAAGGTTAATAAATCACTGATTATGGATACTGATTTTGACTTACTCACCTTTTCTGGTTTTCTTCCTTATCAATTAGATAACGAGATTACCGGCTTTGAATACGGCTCATGGTTTATGGATGATGATCATAAAAAAGAAATTAATATACCTACAGCTGATTTCTGTATTTTATTCTCAGTTGGTAACCGACCGCTTGAATTGATAGCAGCTGTAATATCCGCATACTGCCTTGTAAAGCTAACTGATGGAGTCCTGTCAGATCCCCAAGCAGGTATTCATATACCGCCATCTCAGATTGACTCTTGGATGAAGGCGATGTTGGCAAAGTAGCCCTAGCACTCTACGCCCATCAATATACTGAGCATGATTATACGTTCCACGAATAGAGTTTATTAACGTGTGCTAGCTGTGTCTCAATCCATGCAGTGTTATAACCTTGTTCATGTAGGATGGTGCTCATTGTGTGCCTGAAGCCGTGGCCTGTGGCTCGCCCACTATAGCCCATGCGCCTAATCATCGTATTCAGTGCCATATCTGGTATGTGCTTTCTATAATCAGTGCGACTAGGGAATATATATTGATAACTGCCACTGATGGGATGTGTCTGTTTCAGCAAATCAATCACCTGCTCTGATAGCGGCACAATATGAGGTCGGCGTGTAAGCACACTTGATTAGCATATTTGTTAGCTTCATAAGTCACTAATATTGTAGAGGTAAATTCTATATAAAAAACTACGCAACAAATTATTGTAGAGATTTAGAAAGACGTTAGTAGACTTTGGTAGAGTGAGATTTAGCTAGAATGCTTGATTTAACTGAGGTTAGGAGACTTTAGTAGACTTGATTAGAAGTGAAGATGGCGGAGGAGGAGTCCGCTTAATATAAATCCAACCCCATCCAGAGCTATTCAATTAGTAACGGAATATCAATGGATTATTTAAATTCAAATCCAAACATGTATAATATTCTCCATACAAAGCCTAACAATAATGGCATACCAGATGGCATACTCAACCTTAGGATAAATTCACCATGGCTTTATTAACCAATACCAAAGCTAAGAATATACAACCTGGGGATAAACCATTACCTCATGGCGGTATCACCGGCCTTACTCTACATCCATCATCAACAAAAGGAAGAGGAAAGTGGGTACTTCGCTATATGAGCCCAGTAACACAAAAACGCCGAAATGCGGGTTTAGGTAGTTACCCAGAAATCACAATTTCAGAAGTGTCAAATATTGCTTCAATAATGAGAGAGCAAATAATCAAAGGTATTGATCCCCTTGAGTTCAAAAAATCAATTTCCGAGAAGCCATCAATCCCTTCTTTTGAAGATGCTGCTCGTAAACTTCATACTGAATTACTTCCTGGCTGGAAAAATGAAAAACACGGTAAACAATGGATCACTACACTGGAACAATATGTATTTCCATTTATCGGCTCAATGACATTAGATACCATTGCCCCCGCTGATATAGCTGACACATTACGCCCTATCTGGTTAACTCGCTCCGAAACTGCCTCTCGCGTCAAACAACGTATCCATGCGGTTATGCAATGGGCATGGGCACATAGTTATTGTTCTGCTAACCCTGTCGATGTGGTCGCCCATTTATTACCACAACAAATCAGCGTGAGTATCCGTACCGAACATCAACCTGCAATGCCATGGAAATCACTCCCTCTTTATATTGCAACCTATGTATCCACAGATGAACGATACAATGTCACTCGTGCCTTACTCTTATTTGTCATACTCACCGCCTCACGTTCTGGAGAGGCTAGAGCCATGCGATGGGGAGAAATTGATTTTAAACAACGAGTTTGGACTATCCCAGCCGAAAGAATGAAAGCTGGCATGCAGCATCGAGTTCCCTTATCGGATCAAGCTATGTCGCTACTCCATAGCTTAAAAGGGCTACATGATGAATTGGTTTTTCCTTCCCCCAGAAAACAAGTTGTCCTTTCCGACATGGTGCTCACTGCATTCTTACGGCGTACGAAAGCCCCAAGCGATAATCCTAACCGCGTTGCAACAGCACATGGCTTTCGTTCAACTTTCCGGGATTGGTGCTCTGAGCATGGCTATTCTCGGGATTTAGCTGAAAGAGCACTCGCTCATACAGTCAAAAATAAAGTGGAAGCAGCTTATCACCGAACGGACCTATTAGATCAGCGACGCCCTATGATGCAAGCGTGGGCTGATTATCTCTTGCCTTAAACTAAAGAGCTAGCCAATATGGCTAGCTCTTTTATCTCTTATTAACAATAGAAGGCATGGGCTGTAGAAAACTTATGTCACTACAGGCAAATCCACACCAAATCTGACCGATTTTAACCATCTAGACTTTATTAATAGGAGTTTAATCTACTATCGATTTTTGCAAATAATTAGGTACAAAATCACAGGGTAAATATCTGAAAATCAGTTGGCTTGTACTTCTTCATAACTTTGCGACATATATGAACCGCCTGTTGCCACTATCCAGCCTCAATAGATTCTGGATAATGGCTGGTTACCCTTTACCGAAATGACCACTCAGTGATCGCAAAGTCTACGATTTTGTTATGCCGTTTATCTATTGCTTCACAATCCCACACTGGGTTCTCGCTATCTTTAACGAAAGAAGCAATCTCAGCCTGTTGGTTAAGAATGGGGGTCTTTCTGTAAGACATTAACTTATCGGCAAATGGTTTGTTTCCGATGGACGCATTGTGCGACCCTGATATGAGCATCAGGTTGCCAAGACAATTGAGGTATTCAGAGCTAAAGTCCTCGGAATATTCACCCTGCTCATTGAGTTCATATCCTGTTTCGAGAGGACTTCCATCAGTAGGCGTGCGCGGTGCTATATGTTCAATTTGTTGGTTGGTAATCTTGAACCCTTCGACTGAATATCCAGCTCTCTGAAGATAACTCTCGTAGCTCCAAAGCAGGTAGCTTAGTACATTATTTCCGTACATCCCGCCATGTAGATAGTTCTTCATATTTGCATCACTCCAATACCACGTATCGTTGAGCTTACTTGCTATTTTTTCTGATAAGACAGCATTGTTGCCATCGTAGGAGAGCAGAATTTCATTGAGACGCTCTTGGATATTTGCCCGACTATTGATGAGCTTAGCCCTAAAGGTTATCACTTCAAGAATGCGGAAAAGAGTTGGGAGATCTGAAGAGTTATAACGGTAGCCCTTAATAATGAATGGGTAAATGTACGCGGGGATCCCAAGTTTAAACAGCCTTTTCGCATACAGACTCTTTTCATGTTGTAACTTATCTATGGCCACAAATGAATCGTTTAAACTTCGAACGTACCCTTTTATCCAGGTAACTTTGTCATCTTTGTTACGGAAAGCTTCCTTCAAGTCATCCAAAGTGCGGTAGGCATACCCCTTGATATACGCATTGTTGTGGTAAATCAGAACACTATCTTCATTAATCCGCTCTATATTGTTGATTCTCTGATAAATGTGTTTAAATATGTTCGATACAAATTCGATATTGTTATCAACATCGTCAGCAGGGCTATTCACGTACATCTGATACATGAAATACGATTTGACCTTTTCCATATTGGTCAATTCTTTGCCTCTATTATTTTCCAGTTCAAACATCAGAGCCGCATCCTTCTTACCCTCCAACTCGATGATGGTAAGGTCGGTATTTTCAAGCTTATCTTGGATACTGACAAGGCGTGCGGTATCAAGTTTAGAGAGTTGTTTAGTGAAGTATGCTTTCGCTTCAAGTAGTTTCTTTTGTGATGGAGAATAAGCATCAAACTGATCGTGATTTTCGACAATTAAGCAGTCATAACAACTTCGATCATATTCAACTGGGCGGAGTTTAATATTTTTATCTCTGATGAAAGCTTCTTCAGTGTCTTCAATGTCAAAATTATGCTCTGACAGGTCATCTCGTGTCTTTAATACATTGAGTAGAGAGCGAACAAATATAGTAATGGTAGTGACCCTTTGCTGGCCGTCAATGATTTCGTATAACTTGTTCTTTTCAACGCATTCAAGAAGAATATTCCCGAAAAAATAGTTGTTTTCCCCATCTACTTGCTCATAAAGATCTGACAAGAATTCATTCCAGTTATTCTCTCCCCAAGCATAAGCCCGCTGGTATACAGGGATCTCGTAACTAACCTTGGAGGGTTCAAAGAAAGCCAATACTGTGGTTTGATTAAAGTTCATGTCACTCCCAATACTAAACATTACACAGTGTTTAATATCAAAAATTTAATCATATCATATTGTAGTGGCTCACTAAAACTGGCCACTGATATAGAGTTTTCCTATATTTTTATTTATGTGAACAAGGCAGACACTGATGGCATTCATAACTCAGAAATTTCCAAAAACGAGTTTACCCGGCTGTCCGCTTTTCGCTCAGACCAGCCGGTCAGGCTTAGTTATGTTCTACCCAACAAAACCTGTTAGTTCCAGTCTGAGCTAATGCCTCTCAATTAAACCTGACTGGTTCCGAAGTTTCTAAAGTCAGTAATGAGCTCCTTGGTATTCATTTTAGCCAGATACGTCATGCGTAATAGGAAATCAAAATAATTAGAATGACGGGCCAGAGCATCTCGTCTATCAAATCGAAATACGGGGTTCTCTGGAAAGTTAACTAATGGTGCATAGTCTGGGTACGCTAAGCCAATGGCGCTACACCATGCCCGTTGTATTCTAGTCGCCATATTATTGGCATCATCTTGTAAATAGTTGCCTAAATAGCCGTATATATCTCGATTAAATAACAAAACTAAATGGTAGTGAGGATATTCACTTTCATTACGTTCTCTTACCCAAGCATAATAAGGGAGTGCTGGTGTACCTGAACGCCCCGTACGATGATGTGCGGCTCTCAGTTGGCTTTTTAGTGACTCGATAAAACGGGTAATGGCTCGCTCATCCGTGCGTTGAAAACATATAGGCATATCTGGGGCATCAGGACTACTATCCTGAGCGAATCGTAAATCAACTCGGATTGCAAATACTCGGTTATGGTGTTCTAGTGTATTCTCAACCACAGCCAGTAATCGACGGAGGATATAATACGATATCGAGGAATCATAGCGATCACTCGCGATAGTTATCAGTTGATCCAATTCTGTTTTAGTTAATGCATAAGCTGACATTTTCATTACCTTACTATCATAGAAATAGCGATATCTGTATTCGTGTTTAAGTACCTATCGCATCCATAACACAGTGAGTTATAGACACAATAGGTACGGTGATTAAATAAACATTGCTTTGTTGATTGATAGGTGTTATTGTTATAAATTAGTATTGTATTTGGTAAGATGTTATATATTACCTATACCGACATCATTCCATTTAATAAAAGACAGACTCAACCCTCCCCAAAGCCGCAATAAACCTCGCTTGGTGATATAATCCTACTCACTGATTTTATTCAAAATAACTCTGAAGTTATCCTTTATCTTGGTGAGTTATTGAGCATAAATATCCCTCGATGACTCAGTGGTATATTTAAACGTTCTGCAAGTACTTTAGGCTCCATTTTTGCCCCCGTAAACTTGACATAGTGAGTGCCATTCTTTTCGAATAATTGGACTTTATCTTCCTGCTGTAATTTTTCTAACGCTGGTCGTAAACGGTCTGAGCGCCTCAGTGAATAGGGACCATTTTTAATGATATCATTTCGCCGAAAATCATATGATTTATTGCTGACAAGATGTTCTTCCAACCATAACAGGAGTTTTTCAGCATCACTGACTTCCTTAAAATCATCTATTTTTTTGATAAAATGATTAAGATGCCACTGAGTAATATAGACTGCCGACTCCAGCGTTTCCAACGTAACAACAGTGGAATCGGGTGTCATAAACATTTGCATCACTCCAGCAATTCGAGAAGCATGCTCCATAAAGCGCGATGCGTAATCATCATAAGCATGTAATTCCCCACCAGGCTCCATCATCTTTTTAACAGTTTGATAATAGCCATTCCACGCCCCTTGGGCATCGAGTGCTAAAGTAATACAATGGCGTTCTTCGTCATTTTCCCGACGTTTTATTCCTTTTTGTAAATGGTTTATCAACGTAGCCGATAAATCTGCTAGACTTAATTCAGTTGAATGTGAAACATTTTTTATCTCACATAATTGCTGAATTTGATCTAGATCCACTAATAAGCTGCGAGCTAAAAAACCTGAACTCTTTGCTTTCTTTCCTTTTTTATCCATAAAGCTGTCAAATAACGCTGGCTGGACCATGAGTAACAGACTAAAACGGCAATCTTTGATGACATAGTTATCTCTAGATGCTCGGCTTACCGATTTCCCCTCTGCGCACCAAAGCGAATTTAGTAATGGTGTTTTTCGCAATAAACTACTTTCAAACAATTCACCCGCCTCATCTGACATCAGCGACAATACGGGATATCCATCCCCCAACTCCTGAGCCAGACCTTCACTTGTTGAATCATTGATTACTAAACGTTTTTTTATTGGTGCTACTGGTTTTTGAACAAGGC
Source organism: Providencia sp. PROV119 (assembly GCF_028482435.1). NCBI lineage: Bacteria > Pseudomonadati > Pseudomonadota > Gammaproteobacteria > Enterobacterales > Morganellaceae > Providencia > Providencia sp. PROV119. The sequence goes on along the minus strand of NZ_JAMPQL010000001.1, from coordinate 397,811 downwards.
ACTCTTCTAAATTCAAAAAAGCTTCATTCACTTTTATTCCCTGATTCAGCGCTTTTTGATAGCATTTATTCAATGCGCTAAATTTTATATTCCATAGCACCAGACTCCGCTCATAATTATCTCTTTCAATATAAAAATCCTGTTCGAGTTGTTGCTCAAATTCTGAAATTGCTTTTGTGAGCAGTTTATAAACAGTAGATTTTCGGCACCCCGACCTCGCCAAAACAACATGATAAAGTGACAGTGGATATTTTCGTCCACTTATCGGTTCAATATCAAAGCTATCCTGACACGACAAGGACATCACACTTAAAAGAGTAGGCAAAATAATTTCAGCCGCCGCGTCTGTTTTTATATGTACTAGCTCAATCATGCGTTGAAAATAATCTGGTAATTTCTCTATGTTTAAATATAACTCTTCATTTTTTTGTGACATTTCATCCGCCTTATTGATTAAACCATTCTTGAAGTTAACCATTTTTCAACTGAAGCGTATTGCCAGCCAACTGATGATGCACCAAGTTTGATAGGTTTAGGAAAATCTGGATCGTAGTACTTAGAACGAGGATTAAGTTTTTCATAAATACTAGATCTTGATATCCCAAGCATCACTGTCAATTCGGTCATACGTAAAATACGTATACGCAAATTATTCTGATTCATATTTTCGTTTAGATGATGTATTTGATTCTCCATTGATTCACGTTCTTAAGAGATATTCATTTTCCACATCATCTGGCAATATGTCCTCGTAGAAAATTGGAAACCAACTGGAGAATGTCATGTACACCCATATTTTTGCTAATATCATGTTAACAGCCTACGACATAACAGTTTTAAATAAGGAAAGAATAGAAAAAATCAACACAAAAGAAAAAAAAATAAAAACAAAAAATATAAAACGCTAAATCTAGCTAACCAGAGAAAAATTGAAAATTTTTCATTACATCAAGATTTTTTTGCAAAAACAGGTAATCTGAAAACGCAGGAATATGGTGATGACAACATCAATACTAAAGAAACATATCAAAAATTGATTAATATCATCGATAGCAAAGCAGTCTTTACTCAGACAGAAAGACAGATGTTTTTCTATAAATATGAGCAACTGTATAACGCATTGATTGCTCAATACGTTGTGTCTAATTTAGAAAAAAAAGAAATATTAAAAAAATATACAAAAGCCACCATACCGGCCATTGTGGCATTAGATATGTATAAAACGCTGAGTCTTTCCGTCGATAAAGAACAATTACATTTTTACAGTCATATCCATCATTTTATACTGAGTGAATACTACGACAATCATCACAATAATCTCGAATCGCTCTGTAAAGGGGTGAGGGCCTATCTCAAATACTACATCAAGACATTAGCGTTCAACCCCATTGTTAATCTTTTTGAAATTACAACCTCAATTAACAACATAAGAACCTCATCATTCACAACAATTTGTAACATCGATACGATTATTGATGCTTGCAAAAAAGAAGCGAGCGAGATAGGTAAACCACACGATACCCAATTTGAGCAATTGAGAGTCGCTTATACTTCTCTTAGTGTCCTGCTCGCCTTTCAAAAAATCACTCACCTACTGACGCCACTTGTATCAAATTATAAAAAATTACTTGAAGATAAACTTGAAGCGCCAGATCCTCTCTTCTATTTAGAACGGTATCTTTACCAAAATGTTAAAAATGATCCTATTTTTTTGGGAGAAGATGCACTGTATGAGTATATCGAGGTGTTAATTTCTCACGAGAAAATAGATATCCCTAGTTGTGAAGATGACTGTGATTGCGGCCAAGGCCCTGAATGTGAGTGTCAATGTATCCCTAGTTATTGTTACGGTATTCTTAATATTCTAGAAAACTTTATATTTGAAAATAAATCTCATCTGCCTTTACCTACTCTTGTACCCTCCATAAACTTATCTGAGTTTTCCCTAAAAAAATAAGCATTTTTGAATTATCATCATACTTAGATGAGCTCTGTGACGAAGTGCCATCTCTTAAATTATACAAAGAAATCCCTTATATTCTTGAGCTACTTTACGCTAACGAGTTAGATAACATAAGAGAGGTTATTAACGAAATCTCATTTGAAGAATTCCCATTAGGTTTTTTTACATCTACACTCGCTATTATCAATCTCGCATTAAAGATAAAGTTTGAACCAAAATCGATTCGATACGGGTCATTACTCTCCTATATCAATCCTATTTTAACAAATCAAGGTGTATATACTGAATATATCATTGTTACACCCGACATTAAAAATTCCACTCAGTCAGTTTCTGATATAGAAGAAAACCCTGTAATTAATGATCCCAACAACCAAACAGTTCTGCATTCAATCATGATATATAATAGAATGATAAAAAAAATGATTATTTATGATAATGATCACTCCGAGCTCATTGCCCCACAATCCGTTTATGGGCTTCTCGATTCGGTTGAGCTCGCCCTTAAAAAATTAAGGGAAGCTTTTTTTCAGGAGAAAATGTTGCTTACAGATAAAGAACTGGCAAGCCTTATCATTCAAAATAAAGTATTAACGAAACATGAAACCAATGATAATCTGATAGGTATACTCAATGAGGCTACATTATATAATTGCCTTGGTTGCCTTTCTTATTTATATAAAAATCTAGCGGGTTATGGCGAATCACTTCCAAACATATTATCATTTACAGGAATATCAAAAGATGAACATGAAGAAAGAGAAACATTACGTCGCGCATTACTCATCGTGAAAGAAAAACAGACTAATAAAGATAACTAAACACCTTCAATCTTATTCATGTCAATCAATGCACCTGCAACAGCTGCTACATGTAGCAGCTGTTGCAGGGTATACCTTCTATTTTAAATTTTATTGGCTAGTGGGCGGCCCGTTAACTTGTTATTAATTCGTTTTATGATTTTTAAGTTGGGCAATACCTACTTGATGGCAGGGAGGAATATTATAGAGCAAAAAAATATCATAGAGTTACGCAACTTATCTTATCAATTTGAATTATTGCATTAGCTAATTCCTGAGTATGTTTTGTATCGAGTTGATGGAGGGATTGGACGCGTTCTTGATAATCTTCATTGACTTTGACTTGTTCGGTCAGCTCAACAAGCAATTCGGAATTCTTAGTGTTTAACTCACCTATCCTTTCGTGTTGTTTCCACATTCCCCATATGGCTAGGCTATAGTCAGTACTAGAAGCTGCTTAGGCAGGTAGTAGGCGCTATCTGCCTTTTAAAAGGGTTCCACTGATAGCCGCCATCTTCGTCTGTTAGGGAATAGTCTGATACGAGCTTACCAATATCATGGAACAAAACGCCGAAGGCTGCTGCAACACGCCACCTTGGTTCAAGCTCTTTTATCTCAACAGGTGTGCCACTGGTGTCAATGATCTTCAAAAAATCACCAAATCAATTTCCACATACTGAGCTCGTATCAGGCACTATTCATGATTTGAGTTTTTGACAAACGTATCCTGGTGTTTGTGAAGAAACGAGTTCACTTGGGACTTATCCAGCTCCAGCTCCTTGGCAATTTGACGTCCTTTCAGGCCTGGTGCCCCACCTAATAACTCTGAGACTGCCTTCAGCAAACCATCACTCCTTTCTACCTACCTACCATTCGTTGCATACTTTGCGTCCACGAGGCTTTAAATGCTGAATCTCCTGCGAACAACTTGTAGAGCTCAAGTTCATCTTTACGGCGTTGCAGCATGATTTCCTTGAGCATTTTTTCGAAGGCCAAATCTCGATTATGGGGATCTGGGTTGTTTTTGTATTTCGATTCGAAGTCAGGGTGATTGCGGATACTTTCAGCGATGTTCACGAACTTAACCTTTTGCTCTTCAGGTGTGGCACTCCAGCCCTGGAACCATCGCTCATTAAATGTGCGAATGATTTCATCCAGCGGGTCAGTTTCTTTTTCACCGCCATGCGCCCCACGTGGGTTCGGATTTTGAGGATCAAGCTCCGCTTCTTGGTCATTAAGTTTAATGCTGTGATTAAGCTTCACACGTTGCAAACCGTATGAACTCAGATCGACAGAATCGAGAAGCTCATCAATAGCATCAGCATCGGGATCTTCCACTTTCAATTTCGGTATTAAAAACTTCAGGAACCAAAACAGTTTTTCCCAGCTGACCATTTCATAAGGCATGATAGAAGCCATCTGCCCATAGATTTTAACGAACTGTTTGGCTTTAATCTTAAAGTCCACTTTAGCTTCAGCTTCAAGATCTAGTTCATGGTCAAACCGCGCTGCGGCAATATCAATGATTGGACTGAGTGTTTGGGCGTCTTCATTCTTGAAATAACGCGTCACAAAGTCTTCAACTTCATACCACTCGTACACACCGACATCGTCCATTTCATCTTTCAACTCGTGCAGCACGTTTATATCTGTAGCTTGGGACAATGACGTTGCTGTATAGAAAGGATCGAATGCTGATTGAATATCTTCAACCGAGTTGAAAAAATCCAGGATAAACAAGTCTTCTGTTTTCTTCCCTAGCTTAGGTGCACTGCGATTGAGCCTAGATAGCGCCTGAACACACAAGACACTGGCGAGCTTCTTATCTACATACATGGCGCAAAGTTTAGGCTGATCAAACCCAGTCAGATACTTGTTCGCAACCACTAAAAGTCGATACTCATCGGTATCAAACATATCTTTGGTATCTGACTCAGCAAAACCATTAATATCTGCTTCGGTATATTCAATACCATCAACTTCTTTGGTTCCTGAGAAAGCAATGGCAACTTTAAAGGGGTTCCCTTGCTCCTCAAGTATTCGCCTTATCGCTTTGTAGTATCGAATGGCCGTCTCAATATTTTGAGTGACCACCATTCCTTTACCTTTACCTTTGAGCTTTTTCGTATTCACGACATGCGGAACAAAATGCTCCAGCATAATCTCTGCCTTGGTATCAATTGTTTGCTGGCTTCGTTCTACATAAGCTCTGAGTTTTTTCTGCGCCTTTTTGGTATCAAACTCAGGGTTATCAGCAATTGATTTCTCAATCTCATAATAACTTTTGTACGTCGTATAATTTGCCAGCACATCTAAGATGAAGCCTTCTTCAATGGCTTGTTTCATCGAATACAAGTGAAACGGCTTGTAAGAGCCATCTTCTTGGCGTTGACCAAATTTCTCCAAAGTGCTGTTTTTGGGTGTCGCTGTAAATGCTAGGTACGACGCATTCCCACGCATCTTGCGTGATTTCATCGCCTGAAGGATTTTATCCTGAGCATCTTCTGCCTCTTCGACTTCAGACTTGCCCATCGCTCGGTTCATATTGTCATGCGCCGAACCAGACTGTGAGCTGTGTGCTTCATCGATGATCACCGCAAAGCGCTTGTCACTAAGATCGGCGATACCATCAATAATGAACGGGAATTTCTGAATCGTCGTTATAATGATCTTTTTGCCATTCTCCAGCGCCTGCTTAAGCTCAGAAGACTTGTTCGCCGGGGCAATAATGTTCTTTACTTCAGAAAACTCTTTAATGTTATCCCGCAACTGCTTGTCCAATAGGCGTCTATCGGTAACCACAATTACAGAGTCAAATAACGGCTGCTCCAAGCTTTTTCCGCCTGCTACATCAGACGAAGCAGGATAGGTTTCAATTAGCTGATAAGCTGCCCAGGTAATCGAGTTAGACTTACCTGAACCGGCAGAGTGTTGAATTAAGTAAGTCTGACCGACACCGTGCTGGGCGGCATGGTCTACTAATTTTCTCACCACATCCAATTGGTGGTATCGAGGAAAAAACAGGGTTCGCTTTGGTAATGGATCTTTGCTTGACCCATCCAGACGCACAAAATGCTGAATAATATTCGCCAAGCTTTCTTTAGTGAATACTTCTTGCCATAGGTATGCCGTTTTATGGCCAGATGGATTCGGCGGGTTGCCTTGCCCAAGATTGTGACCTTTATTGAACGGCAAGAAGAATGTACTGCTACCTGATAACTTGGTGGTCATATACACTTCGTCGGTATCGACCGCCATATGCACTATGCAGCGGCCAAAGGTCAGCAATGGCTGAGTTGCATCCCGATCATCTCGATACTGCTTTTGGCCGTGATAACGTGCTGTTTGCCCGGTCCATGCGTTCTTCAACTCCAGCGTTATCAATGGTATTCCGTTGATAAACAATACCATGTCGATTTCTTGTAGGGGATTTACCATGGAATAGCGCACTTGGCGAGTACAACTAAACACGTTATCTGCAAAGTTTTGCTTTACCTTCTCACTACTGCTTGCCAAAGGGGCTGGATAGAGCAAATTGAAATGAGCATCGTCTACGCTTAGCCCTTTCTTAAGTAAATGAAGAATGCCATGCTTCTTAATCAGTCGGTCAAATCGTTCGAGTAACTTACGCTGCCAATCTGAGGGGTTGTTCTTTTGCAGTTTGGCCAACTCTACTTCTTGTGTCTTTTGCAGAAATTGCCAGAAAAAACGTTCATCAATGGCATATTGCATATTAAAGTCACTAGCAGCACCAATGAAGTATCCAGCACCCAGTGACTGCTGACTCAGCCCCTCTTTGAGCTCTTCAGTACTGATCCCAGCCAGACATTTCTCGATGGCCGACTCTAATGCTTGTTCATTGGTTTGACTGACCATAATTGTAAGTTCCCTTAATCAAAATTCTTCTGTTTCATTGCCTCAGCCGCTTTTTGCAGCGGTCCTTTCAAGGCTTTTTCTAACTTTGTCATCTGCTCTAAGTGCCACGCAACCGCTTGGGGCCAAGTCTCTTTATTAAACCCATCGGCTTTGGTCGAAAACTGGATACGGCAAGATTTCTTCTCATCCAGCCTCATCCACTCAAGTTCTGCACCAAAAGTATGCTCAATGTCCTGCTTGGACTGACTCAACAAGTCAAAAAGGTATTTATTCTCTTCGGTAACCCCACGGCTGATCCAAAGCTCTACTCGAAGCTCTTTTTGCAGAAATATCTGGTTATACGGACATCCACTTAGCCCTGAGCCTGCTGATAACCAATGATCTTTGCTTGGGCTAATGTTGTTATAGAGTTGGCAAGCGCTTTTCTGAAACGCCTCTAAGGCACGCTCCCAGTACTCGCGCCGCACCGTATGGCGGTTTTTTAGTACCACTTCGGTAGTTTTTTCTTCCGCTTCCTTGGCATTAATACCGATCATCAACTCTTTCGCTTCAGGTGTTGGGATGATCTGGTCAATATTAATCAGTAGCTGTTCACCCAGTGAATAAGGCGTGATTTTGAAGCAGGCAATGCTAATGCCTTGACCCAATAACCACAGCGCGGTGCTGGTCACTTCTTTGCGAAAGTTTGCCGCAACTAACATAATGCGCTGGCTGTTACCCAGGTTGAGCTTTAACTCATCGAGATCGGGCGCATCCAAAAACTCACATATTCTTTGACTGGCACTAAGAGCGGCACTTGCAGGGGTATTTAACAGGTCAGCCTCTCCTGTCACAGGCTCATAGCGGTCTAAATATTGCTGGTAAATTTCAACGATTTGCGCTTTGGTTAAACTGACACAGTAAGAGGCATATTTAAGGGCCTGCCACACCACATCTCGGCCACTGTCGTCCAGCTTGTTTTCAATAATGACCAAGTTGCCATCTTTATCCAATGCCAGTAAATCTAAGCGTTCACGGGTATCATCAAAGCCATCAAACTCCTTTTGAATAATCAGTAGCTCTTCACCGAGTGCGGAAGGTTCGTGTGCCAACCACTCCTGAAGATGCTTGCGCTCAGTAAAGCCCAACTCACTGAACTTCTTTGCCTTAACCGGACTAATCCTATTGGCCTGATGATTTACCGTGAACATATTCGCTTCCTATTGCTCAACCATTTCTGGGGTGATCTTGATTTTTCCTGTCACGGCGCTGTTGATCAGGGTGGTTTTGTATTCTTTAAGCCTTTCGATTTGTTGCAGTTGGATCTCAATGGTCTTTTCGAATTTTAACGTTTCAATTCTGAGAAACCCAACTATCCTATCTTGTTCAATTTTTGATGGGCACGGCAATAAAAAATGTTTAAAAAATTCATTATTCAATATCGGCAAAGTAGTATAATTTGCCACTTTAAGCATTACGCTTGAATACATACTAATCAGATAATACATGAACTCTGCGTTTTCATGGCGTGAACTAAAACCCGTTATTTGTTGGTTAAATGCCGAAGAACTCTTGAGGTAAGCAGTCTTACCACAAGTTGCACCTATACCAACAATCAAGACTGAATCACCTGGAAATATCTTTGCTTGACCATGTTTAATTGCAAGTTCAGATATAGTCTTTTCTGACTTATCAAGATAACCAGCATTTAAATCTTTGGGATTATACCAATCAACATCTCCATCGAAATATTTTGGCTCAGAAGTTACCGGGGTCGTACCAGTCTGAATAGAGTCAAAAATGAATTTCATTTTTTTTACTTCCCAATGCGCTGGAACCTTCCCAATCCAATCCACACCGGAGTCCTTCATTGGCACATTCGGGTCAAGCCCTTGGGTCACCGCCTGTTGGATGATGATCTGCTTACGCTCTTTCAGCAGGCTAATTTGCTGCTCTTTGATCGCAATAGCTTCGTCGATTAGAGCGGTTTTCTTGTCTAGGAAGTTGGCGATACGGGTTTGTTCTTCTTCAGCCGGAATAGGAAGAAGTGAATATTGCAACTCCTCATAACTGATGTTTTTTCCTTCACGAATCCCTACAATCGATGTTTGTAACTCTGAAATAAAAGTCTGACTTTTAAACAAATATTTGTAATATCCTGCAAGTAGATAATCTTTCTTAGTTTTTAACACCGTATAAGCAGGGCTTATGATTCCATCATGATGACAATACTCCAAACCACCTTCAAAGGAACGAAGGCTTATAGCAAAGTCACCTTTTGCAATGAACTTGAAGCTTTCTAGATTGCCAGATGGCATAACCATTCTGTTTTCTACCCACTCTCTGGGAACAACACCTTGACTTTGTGTAACAGATAATAAAGTTTCGTTAGGCTTGTTTTTCATCGACGTATCTTTGAAAAGAAACTTCATTTTTACTGCGTCCCAATGGCTCGGTAAATCCCCTAACCATTCAACTCCAGAATCTACATAATCCTCATATTTCGGCATCAACGCTAAACTTTGACTCGGGCTGTCCGTGCCCTCGCGCTTTGCGCCAACGGCAGAGCCGTTGTTCAAATTTACTCCCGATAAATTTGTCATTCGACTTCTCCCTGAACTTCCGCCACGTTCACTCCCAATATCTGCGCAATAAGACCTTCGGCTTTTTGTTCTAGGTTAATAATATCGGTTGCGACCTCTTCTAAACTACGCAGTGGTTTATGACGGTAGAAATACTTATTGAAGCTGATTTCATAGCCAATTTTTACCGTATCTAGGTTTATCCATGCTTCATCGACATGAGGCTTCACTTCGCCCTTGAAGTACTGGTAAATGCTTTGCTTTAATGGAACAGATTCTGTGTCACGAAGGTCTGAGTTGGTCTCGTAAGTGATGTACTCGCCTTTTTTACCGCCTTCTGTTGCAGGAAGGGGGTAATAACCAAAATCGGGCAGGTCAGCGACTTCACACTCATAGCGCTCCAGCAGGTCGTTTAATTTATCACCCGTTAATTTAACTACCTTTTTAACCACTTTCTTGGCGGTTTCGTCATACCAGCTCACCGCGTTCAGAATGACATTTTTCTCAGGTGCTGAAAGCTTAATGGCATGGTTTTTTAGTGATTTATCAACTTGGGTTTTAAAGCTATTGAAGTCATCAAATTCAATGCTACCGATGTCAGCCATCAGCGTTTGTGCAGTTTCAAGCAATGCTTTTAGCGCCAGCCAGTGTTTCACATCAAGCAGTTTGGCCTTAGCCTTAGCATTGAGACTGATATCGTTCTCTTCACACCAAGAAAGAATGTCCTTCTCAATGGATTTCAAGAAGCTCTTTTTCTGATCTGACCCATAGCCAGTTTTTTCATATACACGTTCGCCATGCTCTGCGTAAACGTACTCCATCACTTCACTAAGCTGCCTATCAAAACGCAGTGGGGCTATGGCATCTTGAGTAAACTTGGCTTTGCGGCGATCAGGACGCTCGATAGTGACTTTGTAGTAGCCAAAATCGTCATTGCTGAATACCTTACTGGCGATGCCAACAGGATCATTGTTTGCATCCAGTGCTCTTTCAACATCCTTACACGCGAGGTAAGTATCGGTAATTTCCGTGATGTGCTCAGGCGCAAATTCGCAGTTTTTGTTACCTAAGTTCTTGCGCAACTTACGGTAGAGCAAGCTGGCATCAATTAATTGCACCTTACCTTTACGCGCCTCAGGTTTATTGTTGTTCAACACCCAAATGTAAGTGGTAATGCCAGTGTTATAGAACAGGTTATTAGGTAACTGAACGATGGCATCTAGCATGTCGTTTTCAATGATGAAGCGACGAATATTACTTTCGCCGCCGCCCGCATCACCGGTAAAGAGCGATGAGCCGTTATGAACAGAGGCAATCCGGCTGCCTAATGGACTTACGCTCGGATCTTTCATCTTGTTGACCATCTCCATTAAGAATAGCAGCTGGCCATCACTCGAACGTGGCGTGGCATCCACCACTTCGAGATTTCCCCAATAGTCTTTCAGGCTAACCTTAAAACGCGGGTCAATCACATCACTGCCGTCTTTAATGTACTTCTGTTCAGACGCCCAACTCTTACCGTATGGCGGGTTAGACAACATAAAGTCAAAGCGTGAAGCCGCAAACTCGTCGGTAGACAAGGTTGAGCCTACTTTGATGTTCTCAGGGTTGTTGCCTTTGATCATCATGTCCGATTTACAAATCGCGTAGGTCCCGTCATTGATCTCTTTGCCGTAAAGGTAAACATCTCGGCTGTCGTTCGGGTATTTCTCTTCAATGAAGTTTTGAGATTCAGTGAGCATACCACCGCTACCACACCACACGTAACATTCACTACTGGTGACATTGGCTGTAGGCAATGATTATTCTGCATTACAGGTGATTTCCAAATTGTCCATAGGTTAGCATCTTAAATGGTGACAAAAACTCAATTTTGTCACCAGCTCATTCGAAACGAATTTTATCAAATCAACCACACGCTAAGCAGATCAGCTTGGCAGAGAAAGACTGCTCAGGTTTCACGATATTCCGGTGATGAAGTTCACGCTCCAAGACGGCTTCAATTTTATGCAAATCTACTTCGTGAGCGCCTTTCTTTCCCTTAGGTTTAAACACTGCGTCTATTTGCTTTTCTAAATGAGGTAGCCGGTTACCATTGCAATCGACAGCAAGTTTCATGATGGAGTGAACATTGTGTCCTTTTTCGTTGGCAGCCCTTACTTCCCATAAAGAAACGGTTTCACCAGCATTCAGCTCACTAGAATAGAAACCAAGGTATTCAGGATCAAGATTGCGGTATTTATCGAGCTGTTTTGCAATCACGGGATGATCCAAACCAATCAAATGCAATTTTTCCGAATTGGTCGCGTCTTCTCGAACCGTGGTAAACAGCATTTGTTCGAGACCATCTTTTACCAGGGCCCATTGCTTTTGTCCGCGAATCTCAATGGCTTCCCCTTCGTATGGCAAGGCCTTCTGCATAAACCGGATCAGATCGTCTATGGATTCCCTTGTATCTGAGAGTGATGCGTAGTCATCCAAACTGAAGCCATCTAGGTCCTGGAATAGTTCGAATACCGCATCCTTAGCAGTACGGGCATTATCCATAGCCGCTTCAAGCTCCAGCCGGGTCCGTTTAAGCTCTGGGTCTTGCAGTGCCTGCGAATAAAGTTGCTGATAGTTCACCTGCTCAGATAATTGGCCTAGAATTTGTGATCGAAGGTCTTCTTCCACCTGGCCCTTTTCATCCACTTTACCAAGCGCCTTGGCAATCTCCTCCAGTTTTTCATCTAGTAGCAGGAAAATGCGACCTTCAATGGTGTCACCCAACACAAGGTTATAAACCTGCGCTGTATCTCGCTGTCCATAGCGGTGAATACGACCAATGCGCTGTTCCATATCCATTGGATTCCACGGCAGGTCAAAGTTAAACAGCACCCGTGCATGTTGCAGGTTGATACCTTCCCGACCGGCGGCTGTACAGATCATTACGCGAGGACCATTGGCCTGTTTGAAGCGCCGTTCTGCCGCGAGTTTACTTCCGTGATCACCACCTTTAAGCACAACCACACCTTGGCCTGGATACGCTTTTTCAATCTGGTCGCCCAGCATTTCAACCGTACCCAGATAGGTGGCAAATATCACAATGCGTTCCTCTGGGTTTTGTTGCCACAGCACACCCAAAGCCCCAATGAGCTTATCTACTTTAGTTTCACGGGCTGAAGGGAACAGCCCCAGTAGTTCTTTAATGCGGAATCGCTCTTCTGGCAGGGCGTATGCCACAGCATCCATGGCCGCATCTTCAGCGGCGGCTGTTTCCAGCTCATCGGTAAACGTATCGGATACAGCGGCCAGCTGCTCTTCATTGATCTTTTTAAGTAGGCGACGCTTGATGTCATTCAATATACGGTCGATCTCAAGGTCAGAAAGACGGTCATGACCTAAATCGAACTCAACGCGAATCTGTTCTTTCGCCTCATTAAAAGCAAAGTCTCTGGCGTCGATGTCGAGGTTTTCATCGTGCATCAAGCCCTCATGAACAGTCAGGGCCAACAGTCTTCGTCTCAAGGTGCGATGCACCGCCGCAAAGCTGGACGCCGCAATCTTTTGGAAGATCGTCATTACAAAGCCCAGAGCCGTTCCTTTGCCGCCTTGCTTCTTCGCCAGAGCAAAACCGTCGCGCAGGTATTCATTCAGGGCGTTATAGAAATCGCGCTCCTGATCTGACATTGAAAAGGCTTCGGTATGCACCCAGCGCCTAGCAAACAACGTGGATCCATCGGCTTTACAGGCGTCGGCTTTGGTGCGGCGGAAGATGATTGGATTCAGGCGGTGACGTTCTTCCACCATCTCTGTTTCACTGGAAAACAAAGTGGGGTCAAGCAAATCAATCAGCTTCCAGAAACGAAAATGATCGCCCTGGTGTGGTGTGGCCGAAAGCAGAATCATATCCCTACTGTGGTCACGTAAGGCTTCCGCCAATTTGTAGTTCTGGGTCTTGCGGGTTTTGCCACCTTGCTTATAGGCAGTGCAGTGATGCGCTTCATCAAAAACAATCAAATCCCAACGGGGGGCTTCCAGTATTTTCTTGATTCTTGCTGGACGCTTTAAGGTGTCGATGCTAGCAATCAGCAGGTTATGTTTAGCAAACGCATTACTGCGGCGGTCGCTGACATCACCTTCGCGGCCGAATACTTCAAAATTCAAATTGAAAACCTCATTCAGCTCGCGGTGCCAGTTGTTAACCAGACCTGCCGGCACAACCATTAAAGCCCGGTTTAGCTCGCCACGACTGGCCAATTCCCGCAGCACTAATGCTGTTTCAATGGTTTTCCCCAAACCTACTTCATCGGCAATCAGAAAGCGACGTGGGCTCGCGCAGGCAACCCGATGAGTCAGCACCACCTGGTGGGGTAGCAAATCAATCTTGGCTGAAGTCAGCGAGCTGGCTGAATCCTGAAGGGGTAATTCATGCGCCTTCCAGGAGAGCCAGGCTTTCGTGTCACTATCTGTATGGGTGCCAATGCTGGCTACCACGCGCTCATTATGGCTAAGTGCCGCCACCAAGGTGCTGACGGGTACTTGTCGCTCACCCTGGGGAAAGAAGACACGGGCGTAGCCACCCACTGCCGAGATAACAACACCTTGGCCAAATTCAAAATGGCTGACGCGTTCACCGGGTTTAAAAGTCATGGTTCCCCCTATTAGCTGATCCGCTCTAGGTATAAACCCAGCCATTCGTTCGTTTTTCCGCCAAAAGCGGATTCAATCCGGCGCACGTCCTTTTGTGCGCCGTTCCAGATGCATTGTCCCAACGGGAACATTTGCGCATCGTATTTACCAGCCAAGCACCAGTTGTAGGTACTGGTGGTCAGATCTTCCTTCCAGCGCCCCTGATCCGGCATCCAGAAAATCAACGCGGCATCGGCATGGTTCTGAAAGTCGTAGATCATTTCGTAAATCTCCGATTCCAGCCATTCCAGTGCATCTTCTGGTGATAAAGCGTCTACAGCTACGTCCAACCCTGCGACGTATAAGCCATCGTCATTCAGCAGAGGCATATCGTCCGGCCAGCCCGCTTCGTAATAGCCGATGAACTGACGCAGACTGATCACCTGACTTGCAGCATTTAATTCAGCCAGTGTTTTGCCACACCAAAGCACTGAGACACCGCGTCGCTTCCATTTGTCGTTGGTCAGCACATCGCTCATATTTCATCTTCCATACCAAACAATGATATTTGTTCCTGCATAACCTGTTGATGATCTGCTTCCCATCTATTAAACAATTGCCTTGCCAAAGTGCAGGCACTGCGCATAGATAAGTCGGCTCCGTTGTGAACAAGCCAATCTAATAGATGACCTAATGCCGGGTGTGGCTTAAAGTTATCATCCAGAATTTTCTTGGTATTGATACCGCTTTCCGGATAACAGGCACCCACAAGCAACATGGCCTGATCAAAGTCGCGGCTCACGCTGCGACTGCTGGCCATTCGCTCTTGCGCAATTTCTAGCGGAGATCGCCAATGAAAAGCCTTTGGTCGTGTGGTTTCGGTAGCCCAGCCCAAAGCGATAAAAGTCGATGGTGCTATGCCGCTACCGCGCAGGAATTTCTGCATCTGATCGCGCTCGACTGAAGGTTGGCGTGCAAAAATACGCAGAAATTGGCGTGTATTTGGCTCACACACCACCGGGGTACCACCCGATTCTGATTCTGATTGGTCATCCAGAATTTGGTTAATCCCTACTAACGCTTCGTTAACCGTAAATTCGCGGCCTTCCTCAACATATACCTGGCCATAGTGGCGTGAGAAATATTCTAAAGCCTTACCGCGCTTGATGACCTGAATATCTGCTACTGGCAAACCTTTTGACTGGTGATGTTCCAACAACTCTTGCAACTGACGCACATCTGCAAGAATCTTGCGACGCAAGCGAGCCCAGCTGATTTTACTGGGCGCTTCAGTACGCTTACGGCATACATGAATAATGTCGTATTCAATGGTCTTGGAACCAAACTCGCCCTTTCCTTTAGTTTCATCACTGCGAATAGGATACGTTGCTTCCAGGTAGTAACCTGCGTCAAATAAGCTCTCTAATACATCCAACCAAGGCTCGTCTTCGCTGTGATGGAAGGTAAATGCCAAAATGCCCCCTGGTTTCAGCAACCGATTCGCCTCCCGCCAACATTCGGTCAGCAAGCGCTTATAAAACGCATCTGGATCATCTGGATGGCGTGCTTTGTTAGAAACAGCTTCCAGCGTCTTTGGCGTGTATTCCCCAGCATAAACCTCTGGGTATTTATCCTTCAGCAGCAGACGTAGCCATACGTAGAAGAAATCCGCTAACTCGGCGTAGTGCAGCAAACCACCAAATGGTGGATCGGTAATGACGAGATCATACGACTGATCGGCATACTGTTTTAATTCCGTCGATGAGCCGCAGGTCACTAAGGTTCCCGGCAACACTGGGTCGTTTGGCATGGCCTTTGAGCTTTTCCCGCTGACCAATTTGCCAATGTCAGCGGATATATTGCTCAGCATCTCGTTCGATACAGTTTCCCATGGCTGCTTGCACCACTCCAGCCCCTTGAGGGTGTTTGCTCTGCATGATGCCCAATTCCCTCTCCCTAAATTAGCAAATACTGAATTTTCAATTACAGTCGATTTAGGGTGATAGTTATTGTTACTAAACATCGGCTCCATTTTGTCGGCATTGTTATTCCAAAAGCAGAACATATTCTGATTGCGCAGATACTGCTGAAATGCACCCAAAACTATTTCTTTACTGGTGTCGCTGAAGCCATGAGATGTATCAATAGCCTTGAGAATTTGTGCATGAATTAGAAGCTGAAGCGGGTTAAACATGGTGTTCCAGTGCGTAAAACCATGATTAGGAACGCCGCCTTGCAAGTGGTGTGTCATAAATCCATAGGGTAATTTCGACTCGGGCCAATAACCTCGCAAATCCGAATTTTTCCTTTGCGCCCACTCAGATACCGCCAAATTTTGTCTTTTGGCAGCATTGCTGTCAGCTGGCGCAAAGTAGCGGCCATTGTATGGTGCACCTGTTGCATCACGTCCAGGTGAATAACACTGTAATACGTAAGCAGCCATCGGGCCGGTCTGGCCAGAAGCTTTAATACTGTCGAGAACATCTTGTTGACGACCACAAGTGCTTTCCTGACAGGTGAAATTAGACTTTTTAGGAATAGTGCCTTGCCGAGTGTTTATCACCAAACCTGAATCAGGACAGGTAATTTCTTCGGGCAATTTACCCCGAACTTCCAGCAGCTTAAGTGTCTTTGTTCTGTGCAGATTCCAACGCTGCGTTGCTTCCACCTCACTAAGGGAGGTGCCGCCAAATATTCCTGTTTCGTCTGCTTTTGAAGAACCTTTAAGCCAATCAGGATGAACAAGCAGAGATAAATCAACCTTCTTATTTTTACTCATCTTCTTGAGTAAACGTGAAGACTCTCCCTTCTGCGCTGCCGCCTCATCACGATATTTGTGTTGGCAATGAGGGCATTGATAGCTCCCAGCATCATCCATGATGGCGTAAGGAGCTTCTGAATCGCTAACGACCAGCGGAACATCGGGAGCCATACGGGCTTCCTGGCGCTCAATATCAAAGCTCGTTCCACAGTGTTGGCATTCAACATCTTGCCAGGTTTTAACCGAAAGGGATTTCACCGCTACGACTGGAGAGGTCATCAATGGAGTGCGGTGACCGCATCCGGGAGCCGCACATGGGCCGTGCTTAGCCCAGAAGGTGTAAATGACTTCTGGGCCTTCGTATGTGTAGTCTTTGCGTTCTTCAGGTGTCAGAGCCAGCGGATCAAAATCATTGCCCATGACTCTACCGGTAGAACGCTGTGTCCATTTGCCTTTTTCGCCATCAGGGCCTTCGCAAGCGTAAAACGGCATGATCTGGGGTTTTACCTCCCGCTCGATGTGATCAAAAAGTTTGTTCACTTCATCCAGATCAACATCAGCCAGCTCGTTCTTTACAACCAGCCAGGCAACTGGGTTGAGATCGTTGCCTGTCATCTGCATACCGAGCCGCGCACCTTCGACCAATGTGGTACCGCCCCCCATGAAAATGTCAGCCACTTTCAATTTTCTGAACGCTTGGTTGTCCTGGTGATTGGCATAGTAGTTATCCCAAACCAATTTGGCAGATTCGGATGGTTCATCGGGCGCTTTGGTGGCAGCTGCAATCAACATAGAGCGGAATACGCTGGAGCGGCGACGTGCCCACCACTTACTCATTTGATATATTGGCTTGCCCGCATTACCTTCTATCTGCGCAATCTGGTTGATTGGCAGAATCGGGAAATCAACCTCAAGGCAGGTTAAGGGGCGATTGGGGTCAGAAAAATCTACCGATTCCAGTTGTGCTTTTTTACCGGCACTAACGGCCTCTGCCACCAATTCTTCTGTCAGTTCTGCTTTCGTTTTGTTAGATGCCATAAAAATACTTATCCAAAGGCCAGCACTGCATGCTGACAATTAATTATTCGGTTTCGACAGTTCGATAAAGGGTACGGCCACCTCTAACAGGCTCAACCCACCGTGGGCTAAGCTTGGGTAGCCGCCTTGTGAACGCCATTTCTTGCGGCCCAGCACAATGTTCCAGTTGCCATGCTGTGTCGTTAGTACCTGAGATAATGGCGGTACCCAATGCTGTTCGGTTTTTGCGTTTTTCACTTCGCTGTTGCGGCCAGACTTGAATTGCCCTTTCAGATAGGCTTTTTGGTCTTCCGGGTAAACATCAGGAAATAACGCGGGATTTGAATACCCATGGTCGGCAGTAATAACCAGACGACGGCCCGTGGCTAGTTTGTCGATGAAGGCCCAGAATTCATCGCCGGTTAATACGGCTGCGGCTTCTTTCGCCAACACCCGATAACCTGCTCCCTGTTCGGCCAGATGATGCATACGTTCATCAGGCCAGTGATGCCAGAAAATAATATTCGGGTCAGCCTTGATCAGAGATGCACAATCCCCCCATGGCAAGTCGGTGGACTCAGTGAAGGCTTCAGGGAAAGCAGCACTATTCCCCTGGTTGTTTTGCAATCTGGTGCGCTGCCCAAATCCCATGGCCCTTGCAAACGGTGTGGTATCACCGGGTAGCTCAGAGGCGGTCGCACCGGCGCTGTGAACTGTGTAGCCCCGCTGCTGCGCACTTTCGAGAATCCAGGGCGCTTCGCGGAGCGACAGTGCATCCAGAATCAGGATGGCTTTCGGTGTTGTCTGGCGTTGCCAGAATGCTTTCAGAGCATCTGCCGTTTTTGGCGAAGCACTCTCGAACGATGCCCACAAATCCCAGGCACTGCCTGCCAACACGTCATCTAATGGTTTGATGGCGCGGTCCCGTTCGGTTGTTTTTGCATCCGCCAGATCCTGCCTGATCGGTTCTGCAAACAGGGGCCAGAGGGCCGAAAAAATTTTCGGCCATGCTTCCTGTGCGGGCAGTCTGTGTATATCAGCGATCAGTGACTTATCCATATGCTTTCGCTCGTCGATTATTGTTCTTTATCCAAATCCAGAGAGTAAGTAACACCATCCGGTAAGTTTTTCAGCAGATGCTCTAACTGTGCACCAGTGAGCTGCGAGGTAGACAATTTTACGTCCTTCACCTTACTGCCTTTGTTAATTCCCCATTGTTCAAGCTTACCGAGCAAGCTCAATGTGGATGTATTCTGGGCGCTGTAATGAGCAACGAAGCCGCCACTGGAACCACCGAATAGCGATCCCGGCGTTAGTGTCGTACCGGATGCTGTGCAGCCATTGCCTGAGCCTGCGGTTGGCTCGTTAACACCACCGGCGGTGAATTCTTCTGGCACGCCTGGAACAGGCTGAACAGGGACAGAACCGCCTGAACCAACAGAGCCTCCGGGCAGGTGCAATGTCGTATCTTCCAGATCTTTACCGCTGCCCAGTCTCCCACGAACTCGCAACCAAGCATCATCCGTGGTTTCTGACGGCTTTTTCTCGTACAGACTGCCTTTGGCGTTGATGGCAATTTTGCCTTCTGCACAGGCTCGCCCAATGCGCTCTTTAACGGCTGTTTCACCAAGCCAAGGAATGCTTTCTGCACCTTTTGGGGCTGGCTCTTTGAGCTGTTCGATAAGGTCGGCCACGCTACGGCTATTGGTCGCGGCATCAAGCAGTATGGTGTCGAATTCTTCTGGAATGAACAGCTCGCTGCAGATTTTTGCATCCAGCTTTTCGAGGATCTGTAACCCTTCTGCGCCGTGCTGTGAAATCTCAAATTCGCATTGAGATGGGTCTGCGAAATTCCATACGACCAAGACTGCAAAACGATCAAAGCGGGATTGCAACTGCTCACGCAGTTCCTTCTGGTATTTCAGATGCAATTGAGCGTACTCACGCTCGGAGTTTTTCCAATCGCTAGCAAGATAAACCGCACGGGCTAATACCAGCAAAGACTTATCGTAGAAAATGTCGCCAGTACCCACACGTGGCAGCAGGAAGCGCACAGTGTTTCTTGCCTTGGCAACATTTGTTTTCAGCCATTCTCCCAGCTCTTTGTTGTCCAGCGATGCCTTGGGCATAACAATCACTGGAATCCGGTTATCCCAATGCTGAGGATGGTCTTTTTCTTCAATATCCGCCCATGGCGAAGTGCGCCACTGCTTCTTTAAGACAATGGTTCGATAGATATTCGACTGATTGCCATCCCCAACCAGGGCGTAACGAATCTCTTTGGCGAGGTGTTCTACATCCTCATCCTTTTGAAAGAGCTTGTCGTTTTTAGCATGTGCTAACAGTTTGGCCTGTGGATTCACCTCGTTCTTGAAGACCAAACGGTTGGCTTGGCGGTGAATGTTGAAGCTATTGTCCTCGATGACTGCAAGCTCAGCGGCAAACAGGTTGTCATCAATCGCTTTTCGCTCAGTAATATCCAGCTGCAATTCTGACGGCTCAGCACCGGCATGATTCTCCAATGATAGGGAACGCAGCCAGAGAGCGGAAAGAATGGGCTCAAGATGTGGGACCTGAGCAATAGGTACACCGTTTTTAACAGCTTCGAGGTTGCGCAGTGCATTCTCACGCAAATCCCGATGCAGCTGACTCGCTACCGAATCCAGTAGTGAGGTAACGCCTGATTTTTCACTGGTTAAGCTGAAGTTGGCAGGTGTAAGTATGGCTGTGTCGTCACCAGATTCCTTAAACACATCCACCAGAATACGCAAGAGATCGCGTGTCTCTTGAGTTTCGGTTGCGATAAGCACCTGATCGTCCAGCAATTGCAGGAGTCTTGGCGAGTAAGGCCAGGTCTCGATAAATTGCTGTCTATGTTTTTCGTGATCGGAGCCTGAGATATGACTCAAACGCAGGAATTCATCCACATGAGTTTTTATCAGTGAAGCAATATCAGACTCTGGAATGTTCATCCGGTTTTCGAAGATCCGATAGAGCAACAAACGCTGTCTGTCTCGTTTGGCTTCTGGCCCTTTGAAATCAATCAGTACTGGGTTCACACGGAACAGCTGCTGCGCTGCGTCGGAGTTGCCTTCGCGCACAGATACGACAAGTGTCAGAAGTTCAGGGTACTTTGCAGATATTTCCGAGAGGATTTGAATGAAGTTAAAGGCCCAGGCCTTACGTTTGTACTGGTTGGAGTTTGTTAATCCTTCAAACCACGTCTGGAATTCATCCAGAATAAGGATAAATGGTTTATTCTCTGCCATTTCCAGTATCAGGTCATAACCTGGAACCTCGGTGCCGTGCACCTCCCACTTGGCTTTAATAATATTGCCATGCGGATGCTGGTCGAACAAAACATCCCATACATGCTTATAGCGTTGCAAGTGCAAGCTTTCAGTAATGACATGCATGCCATACTGCAATTTGAGATTTGCAATGTCAGGATTTTTCAGTCGGGTAGACCAGTCATTCAACCAGTTTACTGTTGCATCCTTATCCTGATGCATATGTGACAGTGCTGCCATAAGGTGTGATTTACCTTGGCCCCGCGCACCGATAATTACGACAGGCTCAGCCCGGCCAGCTTGTACAGCTTCCACAGTCTTGAGCATGTCGATTGAAGGGTAAGTGATCTTCAGAAATTCACTTGCAGACTTATCGAGCGCACCGGTGCCATTCCGGTTATGCATTTCGATCATCGTTCCTTTAATACGACGACCAGAAAACTCCTCACGTAACTTCAGTCCTAGCATGGTTAGCTCTCTTTATTACTTGATATTTGGTTGTGTTGCTGCGCTATCCATATATCTATCTCTTCTTTCTTAAAACGCCACGAGGTGCCCACTTTGAACGCTGGGATCTTTGCTGCTGTGGCCATGCGATAGACAGTACGCTCGTTGAGCTTGAGGTACGACGCGACATCCTTGACGGTCATTATTTGCTCACTCATGTTTGTTGTCCGCAGTTAGTACAGTGTCATGTCGGTACTGTACAAGAAAGTCTTCTCTTGTTCAATGTTATATCTAAATGTCAAGTATGCATGCTTAACACCTACCACCATCGCACTAGCTCCCGCGCAGGGACATCGTAAAAATCTTGAGTAATACGATTCTGGATACTGTCATCGTCCAAGTACTTCGCCAACTTGTTAATGACGCTTACCGGGTGCCGTTTCAGTTCAACTGCTATCTGCCGGACAGTGCAGGCATAATCAATCATGTCGTAAAGAATCTCTTCGTCCATCTTGCTCCATGTTTTCCCGAAATTCTCCGAGAATTGAAATTCACCAGTCATGTATCGGTGATAGAAGTCTGACAGCTCCCCCATAAACACCTCTGAGACGACACCGTCCAGGGTCAAGTGCTGGTATCGCCCAGATCGAGGCCACAAGTACCATCGCCGTAATTCAAATTGCAGTAGATACTTGTATTTACTTAGCTTTTTGTCGTTCCACATATACTTGTCCATAACCCAGTCGATTGAGTTAAGACTACCTCAGAATGGTAAAAATGAGCGATATATCCCGTGGTGATATATCCAACATTTGGTGATAGTTCTGTCTTTTGGACAGAGCGAATATGAAAGCTCCAATACTGGTCGCTTTTGGCGAGAAGGTTCGCCAGATACGGAAGGAAAAGGCCTCTCGCAGGAGGCTTTGGCGGACCTAGCCGGTATAGATAGAAAAGCTATATGGGACATATCGAGCGCGGTGACCAGAACATCACCCTGACGAAGATCCATCAAATCGCTGACGCCGTGGAGATTCCGATCGTAAATCTCATCTCTTAACAAATTTAGACTCGCTCCCGGTGCAATTTACTCACGAGGGTTTCTTCGAGTTCGAAATGAAGTGAACATTACTTGCCGGTAGCTGAGCTTGTAGACGCTGATTCTCAAGTGTCAGCTCCAGTATCCGGGATTGAGCATCCAGCAACTGCCCCAAGGCTTTATCTCGCTGCTCTTCCAGCGCCTTAACCTTTTCCATTAGATCACGGTTCCTCGATCTTTGCGCAAGCATCATTTGTCTGGGCGATTTCTGCGGTGCTTCATCCTTGTGACTTTCTATCCAGGCTTGAATATCCGCAACCAGCTCAGGGAATCGTGCTCTGCGAAGAGCGGAAGGATCTACCCCCGCTTCTTTTGCAACATTGTTCTGACTGACTTGTGTCCCTTTTAGCAAAATATCTGGCTTGCCCGCTTTGAGGCGTTCAAAAGCCTCCCTGAATTTCAGTTCAGCCTTACTGACTTTTCTTGGATCAATTACTTTCGATGACATGGATTGCTCGCTCTGCGGATTCTAATTGCGCTCGCAATGACTCATACAACGGGGAGTCTGGCGCAGCGTCACTGATCTGAATAGTAATAACGTTTTTAAGCTGTTTAATCATTGGTAGCTTTGCTTTATCTAACAATGCCGATGCGCATGGCTTATTGCTGCTAAATCCCATACAGGAACTGATATTGCTGATCCCCCCGAGTGAGCAAGGTGGGCCTGAATTGGCGCAGCCTCCAAGGAATGTTTGACGGTAACTGATCCGTCCTGATTTTGCGGCCTTGAGCAACTGCTCATGGTCTTTCTCCGATATTTCGGAGAGGATCTGTTGCTTGCGCTTCTCACCGTGTGGCGAAACATACTGATCAGATTGGAGCGCTTTAAACTCCCGCACCATTGATTGATACATCTCACGCAAGTAATAGGCACGAGCTTCGTCATTCAATGGTTCTTTGAGTCGGTAGTAGTTTTTCCCGTAGTATTGGCTCATGGCGCGTGAGGCGTGTTTCAGCTGATACTGAAGAGACGCTTCGGTCACCAATCCACTGGCCAGCATATTGACAGCACCAGTGCGTCGTAATTGATGCCAGGCAAGGGGCCAGACTTTACCTACGGCAAACTTCTCTGGATCAAGGCCAAATGTCATTCTATTGGCCATTTCCAGATCGGCTTCGGTAATCGTTAGCTCCTTGTCATCAAAGAGCTTTGGCCACATATTTTTGGCAATGTCGCCGTATGACCGAATCTTTTTGTACTTTTTGGTTGATTGAGATTTGGGTGCTTTGGGGCACCATGGTTCATGCTGAATAGATTGAAGAACTGGGTTCTCGACATCTTCCTTTGATAATTCTAAATAAGGATTCTCTCTTGCTGCCTTTAATCGCATAAAAGCAACAGCCTTCCTTTTGTGGGAATTATCGCAATCGTCACATTGGGGATTTATTTCGGCAAACAACCTAAGCCAACCTATCGAGATTGTGTTGAGTTCAGCTCATCTCCTGCCAATACGCTTCAGATTTATGATCAACCCGATAGAGGTTCCAAGTCTATCAACTATCAGTCCACATCAGGAAAAGAACAATTCTGGGTCGCAAAACGAACAGCTGATGAACAATGGGTACAACTCTACCATGCCATAACACTTTTTGATGATTTACCTGAATCGGCTAAACTCGGATGGGTCAGTGCCAAGAACATAAACACATTGGGGATAGTTGAGTGCATGACTAAGAATTAGAGCTCATGATAAAATAATAATCGAAGGTGGGTATTGTTACCATTACTTCACCTTTATTATTTTACTAGTCTCAATTCGAACTCGTTATATCCAAATTGAGTCCAATACTAGCCAATACAATCGGAGGGAAGCCAAAATAAAATGGCATACTGGATGGCATACTCATAAAACCTAAAAAACAAAAACGCCATGCTAATCAATAGCATGGCGTTGAATTCTGGCGGAGGAGGAGAGATTCGAACTCTCGGATGGTTTCCCATCGGCGGTTTTCAAGACCGCTGCCTTCAGCCGCTCGGCCACCCCTCCGCAATGACGTGCACTATAAACATCTGCGCTTTCGATGTAAACCCCCTATTTTATCAATTGCTATAAAAATAGGCACTTAATGTGTTAATGGGCTAAATTATCAACATTTCCAACATGTCGCTTGGGTTATCGCCTATTTTTTGCTAAATTTGCACTCTATTTTTGTTTAGGTTGAAATCTGTATGTTGCTTTTTAACGGCCAAGAAATTGAGACTGACCCTCAGGGCTACCTTATCGATAGCCAACAATGGAGCGAAGATCTTATTCCTCTTCTCGCAGAGCAAGAAAATATCACTTTGACAGAAGAGCATCTTGAAATCATTCGCTTTGTTCGCGCATTCTACTTGGAATTTAATACATCTCCTGCCATCCGTATGCTCGTGAAAGCCGTTTCACAGCAATTTGGGGAAGATAAAGGAAATAGCCGCTACTTATATCGACTATTCCCTAAAGGCCCAGCAAAGCAAGCAACAAAACTTGCCGGCCTGCCAAAGCCCGTGAAATGTATTTAAATGGCTAGCCAATTAATAGCGGACCGAAAAATCCGCTATTTTTTCAGTGTGCCAATTTTCACTAAAATAGTGATCAATCTTTGCTCCTGGAGGGCCACCTGCATTGAGCCATTCTTCGACAAAACGGATATCTTGGTCTGAACCATAGATACCCAGTGCGACACTGCCATCTTCGCGATTATAGACATACCCTTTTATGCCATTTTGATTCGCCCAATGATACGTTTGGTAACGAAAACCAACTCCTTGTACGCGACCATAGATATAAAACAAACGTCCGGTTGATGTTGTCATTTTGGCCCCCATTATCAGTGCATTATTTACTAAAATACGATTTATTACAGTTGTCTTTTATTCATCGAACATATAATCTGGAATTGAGGCACTGCTTTTCAATGTTGCATATAAGACAGTGTATTGCGTTATGAGTAATTGTCCATACATTGGCTTGAAAACGCGGAACACTGCCCCAATATAAAGTTATAGCATAAGCAAGGCTTTTAGGAGGTGGCTATGATGATCACCAGTAAATATGGGATCGGGCAACAAGTTAGACATAAACTAC
Source organism: Providencia sp. PROV119 (assembly GCF_028482435.1). Taxonomy (NCBI): domain Bacteria; kingdom Pseudomonadati; phylum Pseudomonadota; class Gammaproteobacteria; order Enterobacterales; family Morganellaceae; genus Providencia; species Providencia sp. PROV119. The sequence goes on along the minus strand of NZ_JAMPQL010000001.1, from coordinate 372,324 downwards.
TCGGCTACCTAGGCGTTGTGGTCGACGTCGATGCCGAATATTCGCTCGAACAACCACACGATGATGATATTGCTTCAAACAGCACATTACGTGATCTGCCTTGGTACCATGTTGTTATGGAAGATGACAACGGCGAAGCTATTCATACTTATTTGGCTGAAGCGCAAATTACTTATGAAACCGCTGATGACCATCCAGAGCAACCTTCCATGGACGAATTGGCAGAGTCTATTCGCTCACAATTACAGGCACCGCGCCTACGTAACTAGTTGTTTATAAAATTATTAACTTGTATCCAACAGTAAAGCAGCCCAACGCTGCTTTACTGTATTGTCATGCTTACTTTTCTAAACCTAATAAAGGGATTTCTTGTTTTGGGCATCTATCCATAACAAATTTCATGCCCGCAGCAAGTGCGATGTTTTTCGCATCTTCACTAATAACCCCCTTTTGTAGCCACAGTACTTTGGCTTTAATCGCAACGGCTTCCTGTGCGATCCCCACCGCGGCTTCAGCATTACGAAATACATCCACCATATCTATTGGTTGAGGAATATCCGCTAATTTTGCGTAGACTTTTTGCCCTAATAGCATTTGCCCTGCTAATTTAGGGCTGACAGGGATTATGGTATATCCTTGCTCTAATAAGTACTCCATCACTTCATAACTTGGACGATCTTTTTTATCACTTGCGCCAACTAAGGCGATCGTATTGACACTACGTAATATTTCAGCAATTTCTTGGTTAGTCATCAAAATAACTCCCTAAATCAGTAAACTATTAATCTACAATATGATATATGTTGTAGTGTGTGCTAACTCAATTTTTCTACTATGAGTACCACGTTGATGTTGCTGGCAAGATGAGAGAAAACATGGATTATGTTTTCAATTACCCCAGAAAGTTATGAGATAGTCTTTCTCTCATTATTGCGATAAAAACCAGCAGATCGCGACAAACACGTCATTATTAATATGCTTAGCGTGATACCACGCCACCTTTAAGGGAACATCATGGAATCAACTACTCGTACAATAAAAAACACTAAAAATATAGCACTCGTTGCCCATGACCACTGTAAATCTTCATTATTAGCTTGGGCAACAAAGAATAGCGAACAACTTAAATCCCACCAACTGTTTGGAACGGGTACCACAGCGAAACTGATTAGTCACCATACAGGGCTTCATGTTACTGGTATGCTTAGCGGCCCTATGGGCGGTGACCAACAAATAGGAGCGATGATCTCCGAACAAAAAATCGATGTTTTGATCTTTTTCTGGGACCCTCTGAATGCCGTTCCTCATGATCCAGACGTGAAAGCCTTATTACGTTTAGCGGCTGTTTGGAATATCCCTGTAGCCACTAATCCAGCAACAGCAGACTTTATTATTACGTCACCCTATTTTAATGGTGCAATTGATATAGTGATCCCTGATTACCAGCAGTACTTACAAGAACGCACAAAATAAGCCTTCAAGAGCCGGATAGTTTATCCGGCTCTTTGCTATTTAAGGTTTTTTCTGTCTAGGCACACCTAACTCTTTTAATTCACTAACGAACTCTGATGGTTCATCGGGGTTATACAGTAGCCATACTTGCTGTTTTGCACGCGTCATTGCCACATATAACAGCCGCCTCTCTTCTGCGTGCTCAAACTCCTCATGTTTAGGGAGTAACACTTGTTCCATAATGGATTCGCGTGCCGCCGCTGGGAATCCATCCTTCCCACTGTTCAGCCCACAAATAATGACATGATCGGCTTGCTTCCCTTTAGAGGCATGAATGGTCATAAACTCAATCTTAAGCTTTGGCCAGCGTGTTTGCGCTTTACTTAAGATTTCTGGTCGCAGATAGTGATAACGTGCTAAACATAAAATAGTTTCATTTTCCGTGACATAACCACTCATCTTATCGAATAAACGCTCCAGTGCATTTTCATAAAGCAAAACGACTGACTTTTTATTGCCTTTAACGAGGCTATTAAGTGGTTTATCGAGCTGCGTCGGATTTTGCAATATAAAGCGATTCGCAATTTCACCAATGCGCTGATTAAACCGATAAGTGGTGTCTAATGCGCACAGCGCTCCTTCGCCAAAATTGTGTTCAAAAGAGGTTGTCAGATCAAGCTCTGCCCCGCTAAAACGATATATAGCCTGCCAATCATCACCAACAGCAAAAAGTGACGTTTGTTTATTCTGTTGACGCAATGCCTGTAGCAGTTTTGCTCTTAACGGCGAAATATCTTGAAATTCATCGACCAATATGTGTTTCCAAGGGCTAATAAAACGCCCTTTCTCTAATAAATTAACAGCTTGATGGATCAACCCAGAGAAATCGATAGCCCCTTCATCTTTTAGAGCAGTTTTCCAAGCCTTTAATAAAGGTGACATGAGACGAAGGCGTTTTTGAAACAGATCTCTAAACTGCTCGTCGGCAGATTCGATCATCTCTTTCTGGCTACCGCCATGCATACGCATTAAACTTAACCAGCGCTCTAAGCGACTTACTATCTTTTTACTGATTTTTTCATCTTTCCAGAATTCACCTTCCGGTACATCCCACTGTAGCTCCTCAGTTAGCCACTCCCGCCAGCCTTTCGCTTGCGCTTTTTTCGTACTGCACTGTGTACGCCATTCATTCAATAACAATTCACCACGTTTTTGAGAGTCAGTTTCGAATTCACTGATAGCAGGTGATTTATTGCTTCCTTCACGAATGATATAGAGCGCTAGCGCATGAAATGTTTTGGCTTCAATATCCTCCTGCTGCAAACGCTCTTGGATACGTTCATTCATTTCTTGCGCCGCTTTACGACCAAACGCTAATAATAAGATTTGCTCAGCCTTAGCGAGCTTTCTTAAAAGAAGCCAGCCGGCTCTCGCGACTAATACTGACGTTTTCCCACTCCCCGCCCCAGCAAGTACTAAAACGTTATCTTCTCCATTAATGACGGAGAGTGCTTGGCTTGAGTTTAACGGGGAGGTTTCAACATGTTGGAAAAAATCACTATAGCGTGACAGGATTGATTCACTCCATTGTTGGTTAACCTGTTGCCGACAACGTTCTCCATCATTGAGCCATTGCAAACAGTAGTGATAAGGGGCAGCACAGTTTTCAAATTGACTGACTCGCGCTAACGGCAGAGGAAGGGAAGAAAATTGCTCGCTGATCTTTTTACGAAAGGTGTTTAATTCACGCAAGCTAAACCAATTATCCTGCTGAGTTTGCTGCTGTATTCCTTTTGCGAGGGCGACAAGCACTTGAGCACTGACCTCACTCATTTCAATGCTCCATTGTTGCCATTTATCATTTAAATAGTGATAAAAGCGTTGCGTTTGCTTCCATTCGGTTCCATGCAAACGAACAACTTGCTCATCAGCTAGTTCAAACTCTAACTCCCCCCAAACAATTCCCCTTTTGCAATGAATATCAATTAATTGGTTAAAAGGGATAAGATATTGATGTTTTTCACCACTCACCTCAATGCCAGCATTTAATAAGCGAACCCGATTATAGGGATGCTGAGCCAGGCGCTGCCCAATCTGTGTTGATTTCAGTTCCATACATCCTGCACCTGAGTAGTTCAATCATGAAAATAACGGCTGCTTGATTCCAGACAGTTTTTTATTACTTACAAACACGCTATCCTATATAGACTCTAAATATTCGAGTTGTATCTAGGCGGCAGATTAAACTGCTTGTTTATTCGTCGAAAAGACGCCCAAGGAGCCTATAAACCTTGAGCACTTCAACACGTAACAGCTAGGCAACTTAAAATATAACGAGTATAGACTACGAAATGTTCGCCTCTGAGGTACTTTGTGTTAACGCTGCTTACCAGTTATCGTCGTGTTTTATATAACAGTCATGCTCTATATTATATCCGAATCTTAATCGCCCTGACAGGGACGACACTGATCCCTTGGTTATTGGGGCAAGAGCCTAAAGTCACAATCCCTCTGACATTAGGTATGGTAGCGGCCGCCTTGACCGACCTAGATGATAGGTTGACTGGCCGATTAAAAAACCTAGCTATCACCCTACTTTGTTTTTTTATTGCCTCAGTTTCGATTGAGTTACTGTTCCCGCATCCCGTTCTGTTCTTTTTTGGGTTGGCACTCTCGACCTGTGGGTTTATTCTCTTAGGGGCGCTAGGTCAACGCTACGCCACTATTGCATTTGGTGCGTTATTGATAGCCATCTATACCATGCTTGGGGTGCCAATATTTGATACTTGGTACCAACAACCCGCCCTATTACTTATTGGGGCTATTTGGTATAACCTTCTTACGTTGATCGGCCACATTCTTTTCCCTGTTCGGCCTTTACAAGATGCGATCACTCAATGTTATCAACAGCTAGCCGCCTACCTCGATGCAAAGGCCAACTTATTCGACCCTGATCTTGAAGATGACTACCAACAGTCAGTCTATGATTTAGCATTAGTCAATAGCACCTTAGTCAGTACGATGAATCAGGCTAAAATTGCGCTGCTCAGTCGGCTCAAAGGCGATAGAGGCCAGAAAGGAACACGTAATACCCTACAATATTATTTCGTTGCACAAGATATCCATGAACGGGCTAGCTCATCACACATACAATATCAGCAACTGAGTCGTACGCTACGCCATAGCGATATTCTCTTTCGTTTCCAACGACTACTTAGCATGCAAGCGCGGGCTTGCCAACAGGTAGCACAATCTGTTTTGTGGCGTAAGCAGTACCAACATAACCCGCGCTTTGAAGGTACTTTTGCTTACCTTGAAAACTCACTGCAACTGCTAAAACAACAGTCACCTGCAATTCATGAAATTAAGGCGCTGTATAATCTACTCAAAAATCTAAAAGGGATTGATGTCCAACTGAGAGGGCTTGGCCTCGAACAAGGTTCACGCCAACAGAATAATAAACAATTTGAACAACTCTCAGATGAGTCACCTTCAGGCATCAGTGATATCATCGCGCGCTTCAAGCACCATTTAACACCGCAATCCGCCCTGTTCCGCCATGCAGTTAGGATGTCTCTCTTATTATGTACAGGCTATCTCATCATCCAATTATTTGATTTAGAAAGAGGATATTGGATTTTATTGACTAGCTTGTTCGTTTGTCAGCCTAACTATAGCGCAACAAAACGGCGGCTCGCACTCCGTATTATTGGCACACTGATTGGGATCCTCGTTGGCTTGCCGCTATTAAAATTTGTTCCTTCTATGGAAGGGCAGCTCACCTTAATTGTTATCTCTGGGTTACTGTTTTTTGTTTTCCGCAGTAGCCAATATGCGCAAGCGACACTATTTATTACTCTGCTCGTTCTATTTTGTTTCAACCTGCTAGGGGAAGGATTTGAAGTTGCTCTCCCTCGGGTCATTGATACGCTAGTTGGTTGTTTTATAGCCTTCCTTGCTGTTAGCTTTATATGGCCTGATTGGAAATTCCGCCAATTACCGCAGGTTGTGCAAAAAACCATGAATAGTAACTGCCGCTATTTAGATGCGATTTTACAGCAATATTACCAAGGTAAAGATAACAGTCTGGAATACCGTGTTGCGCGCCGCGATGCCCACAATAATGATGCTGAGTTTGCTTCTATCGTTTCCAATATGGCATCCGATCCTAAATCGTATAAAGTCACTCAAGAGCAAGCCTTTAGGCTCCTCTGCCTCAACCACACCTTACTGAGTTATATTTCAGCATTGGGTGCGCACCGAGAGCAAATGCAAAATGAGGAAAACCTGATTATTTTGAGTGATGCTATCTGTTATGTAGAAACATCATTACAAGTCATGAGCCTAGATACCTTAATGGATGAGAAATCAGAACGTCTACGAGAGAGTATCACTCATCGCATAGATAGCATATCGACCAGCGATGATGAAAAGACGGTCCTTATTATGGAACAAACAAGGCTGCTGCTTGAACTGATCCCTGAAATAAAATCCATGATCAAGCAAATTAATATTCCCGTTACTTCGCCTCTTGCAAATGGCCATCATTCAGCCATATAGCGGATAAATCAAACTGATGAGCGGGTGTCAAAATACAGCGTTAATCGTTACACCCGCTTGTGCGACCTTTAGCCTAATACGGTTCAACCAACGCTGTTGTACCAATTAATCAACTCTTGTTTAATTTGTGTCGGCAGCACAGCACTGTGATAACCTTCGATTGCACCAGCCAACCCAATTAATAATTTGATACTAGGGGAAAAACGACCAAGCTGTTTTAACTTCAAAAAACACGCTTTCGCGCCTATTTCACGTAAATCGTCGGCTTTATGAATACCTATTTTCCCTAATGCCCTTTCAACCGACATATTCATATTAGGTAAATCTTTTATCCGAGTGACGGCAGACTGCTTTTGCTGCCGCTCTTCAATAGCTGAACGATAGGCTAAATCAATGCAGTGCAATAAAAGCGCTTCATTCTCCCAAATCTGCTGAGGTAACTGATAATAGCGCAGCTCTAGTGGGATCCCTTTTTTACTGAAAACTAACCGTTCAAGTTCAATTGATTCAAAGTAGCTCCTTGCAAAAAGGCAGCCACGTAAATATAAGAGCCCATCAAGCGCTAAGCCAACAATAACGTTATCAACAATCAAACAATAGCCGCCAAAATAGTTTTTCTTTTTAAATTCACCAAAACCTTTTAACAGCTGATCTAATCGAGAATCATTTTTTTCCGTTAAAGACATACACCCAAACTCCTTATGAGCATTCATCTACTTCCATCCTTGTGTGTGAAACTATAAATACCTTAATTTTACAAACAATTAGCAGAAGTACATTCTGAGAGGATCCGCTAAAAACTCCAAGAATATTGCAGATAAAAACAACAAAGTTGCGAAGCGCTTTGAAAAAATAGTCTTGATATTGGATAAATATACAGTTACTGTATATGCATACAGTTTGATTGCGAGGTGAACTATGGCTATTTATTCTTGGAACAAGGCAACTGAACATTCTGTTAACCACAGCACACAAGCAATGCCTTCAACACCGCCTATTGATGGCTCGATGCAACAAGGCATGGTGAGTGAACTGGTTTACGATGAAAAACATCCTATTATGGATTACATTCTACTGCCGATGTTGCGTCAGTTCGGGGCGCAATCTCGTTGGCTGCTTTGGCTAAGCCCCAATAAAAAGTTAAGTCGTCACTGGTTAATGCAATCAGGCTTGCCTATTAACAAAATTATGCAACTCAGCAATATGGCGTCGATAACGACGATAGATGCGATGGAAAAGGCATTAAGAAGTGGTAATTATAGTGTTGTTTTAGGTTGGCTACCGGAATTAAATAAACAGGACTTTGCTCGCTTACAAACGGCAGCACAAGAAGGACATTCTATCGGCTTTATTATGCGCCCTCAAAAAACACATAATATCGCAAGTATCCATTCTGGACAGCAAAATAACCTAAAAATTCACTCTAACTATTATCACTAGCCAAGATTAAGAATATTCTTAGTAAATTTGACATTCGGATATCTCAGACTCAGAAAATACCGAAAAAATAATTGAGATCAATGTGATAGATAATAATCAACTCAAAATAGGATTACGTTTATCTCTCTGATTTATCCGCTAAAAAATGTTTTTTTACCATGATTTTTGCTTGCTCTACTTGTATCTTTTTTAGTTCGTTGTAGACTTTAGCTTGTTAAGGTTATGGCATTATTTTTTACTTTTTATAAATTTTTGTAGATAATGTCAGCGAAACCTAGCAAGTATTTTAAACCAATGGCGAATAATAAGGCTCTTTGAAGCCATGCCTATATTGGATGATAACGAGGCGTAAAAAATGAAAAAGACAGCTATCGCAGTAGCAGTGGCAGTAGCAGCTTTCGCAACTGTTGCGCAGGCAGCTCCAAAAGACAACACTTGGTATACCGGTGCTAAACTGGGTTGGTCTCACTATGAAGATACCAGCTTCACTCCAGTTGATCGTGAAAACACTGTAGGTAAAAGTACTGACCGTGATACTTTCGGTGCTGGTGCATACGCAGGTTACCAATACAACCAGTACATGGGCTTCGAGCTTGGTTATGACTGGTTTGGTAAAATGAAATACAAAGGTGCTGGTAACAACGGCGACCTGAAATCAATGGGTGTTTCTCTGACTACCAAACTGAGCTATCCAGTAATGGACGACTTAGACGTTTACACTCGTTTAGGTGGTATGGTATGGCGTACTGATGTTAAAGCACACCAAACAGGTGAAGAGCGTTACAAAGAAAACGATACTGGTGTTTCTCCTGTATACGCACTGGGTGTTGAATATGCAATCACTCCAAACTGGGCAACTCGTTTAGATTACCAATGGGTTAGCAACATCGGTGATAACGACAACCTGGGCGTACGTCCTGACAACGGCATGCTGAGCGTTGGTCTGGCATACCGCTTCAACCAAGAAGCAGCACCAGTTGTTGAGCCAGCTCCAGTTGTTGAGCCAGCGCCAGTTGTTGAGAACAAGCGTTTCACTCTGCGTTCAGACGTTCTGTTCAACTTCAACAAAGCAACTCTGAAACCAGAAGGTCAGCAAGCACTGAACGAACTGTATAACGAACTGAGCAGCATCGACCCAACTCAAGGTCGCGTACTGGTAGTTGGTTTCACAGACCGTATCGGTTCACAAAACTACAACCTGCCACTGTCACAAAAACGTGCTCAGTCAGTTGTTGATTACTTAGTTGCTAAAGGCGTTCCAGCAAGCGCAATCGCTGCTGAAGGTCGTGGTAAAGAAGATCCAGTAACTGGTAACAAATGTGACAACGTTAAAGGCCGTGCAGCTCTGATCGAGTGTCTGGCTCCAGACCGTCGCGTTGAAATCGAAATTCAAGGTACAACTGAAGTTGTCACTCAACCAGGTGCTTAATTCTTAGCCCCTCGTTCGAATTTCGAACTGAATACAAAAAACCCCATTTCGATGGGGTTTTTTTTTATGCTAAAAATCATCAGCTCACTAAACACAATCTGTCATTGTTACGATTAAATCGATCGTGGTCGAAAAAATAATGGCGGGTTACAAAGCATTTCGTTGGGAATAAAACGATCGTGGTTGATCAACGGGCAACTTGAGATAATCGTCTCCCCTATTTCTTGGTACTTGAATTCCCTAGAATCGCCTGTAGGTCTTGCTTTAACGAACTCATTTGGCTCTCATACTTATCTTTATGCTCAGCATCTTCGATCAACTGAATGATCGTCTCTGATAATGTTTTATTGCGTTTCACTGCAAGGTTAGATAAACGCTGCCAAACAGAAAAGTTAAGGTCGATAGATTTTTTTCTGGTATGGGGATGCTCAGCATTGAAATGACGTTTACGTCTTGCTCGAATGCTTTGCTTCATACGGTTATCCAATTGTGGATTCATATGCAAAGCGATCCATTTTAAAACCTCTGTGGGCTGGTTTTCCATTTTGAGCAATAGCGCGATAGCCTCACTTTCGGCACTTCTTTCGATATACCGAGTAATTGGCTCACCACTTCGGGACTTCTTCACCAGATATTCCCATTTCCAGCCACATTCTAAATTTTCAAGCTGCTGATATTTCATATTTTTTCCTGACGAAGATCGAACCTGACCTATATTAGCAATTTTAGATGAAGATACGCAATTTAAGCACCACCGTCGACCTATTATTGACAAAGAAGATAACAACTAGGCACAAAATAGTGTACAATCATCGCTCATCTATTAACAATTTAATGAACAAGCATGTCCACATTTGAATGCATACTTCTCGTATATGGGATAGGCGGGGTGTGCTCAGCGCTTATAACACTACTCCTGACTAAAGACCCTAATATCTTTATGAGATTGCTCAGTGCGCTCTTAATTGGCTTAACATGGCCAATGTCTTTACCTGTTGTGCTATTATTTTCTTTATTCTAACTGATTATACGACAATTATTGCTGCAAGATTGGCGCTCAAACGCTAATATAGCAACCTTGCCCTATGGGTAATAAATTGGCCTGAAAACAACATATACTCTAAATAGTTTGCAGTACAGCGAATTGCTCAAAAAATGAGCCGCCGCTAATGTACTAAAGTCTGTGAGTCGTACATATGTATGTCGTCAATAACGGGGCAGCCTACAATAAAAAGAGTATAAAATATCCAAACCAAATTCAGGCATACGCGCCCTGCTCATCGACAGGCATTTTACTTATAATCATATTAATAGCAGAAAAATTATAGTGATCAGTCAAGAACTAACATGGCAAGGCCTAATACCTGACCTAACGCCTTACCAGGCAAACTTTGTTTCTTCAGATACCCTGACTCCTGCTTCTTTGTCAGAAATCCAGCCAAGGCTATTTGATAGCATTGAGCGCTTTATCAAAGAGAATTCACGGACTCGATTTATGTTTATCAAGTCCGACGACAGTGAGCATTATCTAGCAACATTTGCTGAGGCGATCCGCCCTTTACTGACCCCATTTTCGCCCATTAATGGTGATTATCAACTCACTGAAAATAAACTTGCTTTCAAATGGTGTCCTGAAATTGAGAGTCGCTTCTCAAGCCGAGCAAATATTGCCTGTCGCCATTGGATTGAGCCGGAACAACTGTTTGGGTATATCACACCATCATTACATCCAGTGCCGGGTTTATTGCATCACGTTAATGGTGGAGTATTGATATTATCGGCATCATCATTGGTCTCTCAACCCCTGATGTGGCAGCGGCTACAAAATATGATAGCTCGCCGCCAATTCGAATGGTTGCCTTTCTCCGATAATCAACCATTACCGATTGAAATTGAACCTCAGCCACTCGATATCAAGTTAATCATTGTTGGTGACCGGCTTGAGCTTGAAGAGTTTGAGTACACTCACGCAGATCTCTTTGAACATGCTATTTATGGGGAATATGAACCCATAATGTTCTTTGATAATGAAGAACAACTCGCCTTGTGGATGCGCTATATAAAATCAATTATTAATGCTAACCATCTCCCCGAAATCGCACCTGATGGTTGGCCTACGTTTATCACTCAGGCAACACGGTTTTGTGAAGATAAATTTAATCTACCTCTTGATACACAGTGGCTAGCCCGCCGATTGACGGATGCCTCTCACTATCAGTCAGGCAACTTAATGGACGCCAATGCCTTTAATCAGGCTGTGGAAAACCGCCTATGGCGCCATAGTTTCCTGACAGAACGTTCACAAGACGATATTCTGCAAGAACAGGTTTTTATCAAAACCGAAGGCGAAGTGATAGGACAAATCAATGGATTGTCCGTCTTGCATTATCCTGGGCACCCAGAAGCGCTGGGAGAGCCTTCGCGCATTACCTGTGTCGCCCATTTAGGTGATGGGGAATTTGTCGATGTTGAACGGAAAGCCGAGCTTGGCGGCAACATTCATGCTAAAGGCATGATGATCATGCAAGCTTATTTAAATTATGAGCTAAAATTGGAGCAGCCTCAGCCATTCTCAGCCTCGATTGTTTTTGAGCAATCCTATGGTGAAGTTGATGGCGATAGCGCCTCTCTTGCCGAACTTTGTGCGTTAATTAGTGCATTAGCGCTCCAGCCTATCGATCAGCAAATCGCCGTCACCGGTGCTGTCGACCAGTTTGGTTATGTGCAGCCTATAGGTGGTGTAAACGAAAAAATCGAAGGCTTCTATGATATTTGTGCTCAGCGTGGTTTAACAGGGCAACAAGGGGTAATTATCCCAATGGCTAATGTGCGCCATCTCTGTGTCAAAGAGGCTGTTGTCAATGCCGTACAAGAGGGGCAATTCCATATTTGGCCTGTGGAGCATGTTGCTCAAGCGATCACATTACTCACTAAGCAGCCCTATTTTGAGCAGCAAGCTGAAGGTGATAACGTACACCTGTTAGCTTTAATTCAAGAACGCATCAATCAAGCAAATTCACCCGAAAAACCAAAACTTCCATGGTTCCTAAAATGGCTTGGTTGAATAAAAAAATATCAGATCGGAGTTGTTCAGCGTACAAGTGTAAGCTATCCTGTATTCTTAAACTTAATTAAGGCTATCAGAAGAACATGGTTGATAAACGCAGTTCCTATACAAAAAGTGATTTAGAAGCTTCTGGAAGAGGCGAATTATTTGGCGAAAATGGGCCTCCATTACCTTCAGGTAATATGTTGATGATGGATCGTATCATCACCATGACTGAAGATGGTGGTACCTTCAATAAAGGCTATGTCGAAGCTGAATTGGATATCAATCCAGACTTATGGTTCTTCGGCTGCCATTTTGTTAATGACCCTGTTATGCCTGGCTGTTTAGGCCTAGATGCCATGTGGCAACTCGTTGGTTTCTACCTCGGGTGGCTCGGCGGAGAAGGCAAAGGTCGTGCTCTTGGTGTTGGTGAAGTAAAATTCACGGGCCAAGTACTTCCAACGGCTAAAAAAGTGACTTACCGTATCAATTTTAAACGTGTTATTAACCGTAAATTGATTATGGGTCTTGCCGATGGTGAAGTACTGGTTGATGGTAAAGTCATTTACGTGGCTAATGACCTAAAAGTGGGTCTATTTAAAGACACTAGTGCTTTCTGATCCCGCACCTAAGCGCTAAAAACTAAAACCTCCGCAATGGCGGAGGTTTAAAATTTGTTTGAAGTGAATTAAAAAACCGTTTATTTAGGTTCTCTAACGAATAAGTTAGGCTTTGTTCTGCCTGATTATGCAGAGAGAATCGCCCTGTCCTCCATGGCTTTACGCCAGCCTCCTAACCAGTGCGATCGTGCATCTACAGATTGATAGGGGCACAATTCTTTGGAACGACCTGCTATACCTGCTTGATAACCTCTTGATAAAGCTCTTTCTAAACGGTCTCGCTTCTGTCTTTTCATGCCTTACTTCCCTCATTGTCTAAAATGGAAAAGAAAACAGCACCTAAGCCCTTCATAGCGTTAAGTTAAGTCACTAGTGGGATTCCGCTCACCGACCCTTTCTTGATACTTAGGGATAGCTTGCCTTGCCACTCACAGACAATTCAAACTATGTAGGGGATCATCTCATTTAGGTACACTATAGAAATACAGCCGACAGATTAGAAAATCAAGTAAAGAATTTCATATAAATGTCATAAATGCTATAAATGTGATTTATATTTTCAAATTATGACAACTCGTTGATTTTAAATAAATTAATATCAATTTTATTATATGTATTTATATTGAAATATTTTATAATTGAATGATATGCAACCAATTTTATAAAAAAATGCACCTTAGCCAATGACGGCGTAAGATGCACTTTATTGATGAAAATAGTGAATATTACTTAAGATTTATTGGCCTCTTTAGCAATCTCACTCGCAACTTGCTGCCATCCATCAGCCAGCGTACGGACTAATTCTGGATAGCCATCTTCTTTTTGTTCAAGCTGTATATCGAAGTTACGACGGATGATCTCTTTGTCACGCGACAAAGTCCAGAACCCTTGAACTAATACCTTACCATCGTAGCGGCCATTAAAACTTGTTAGCGTAATATCCAATGTGTCCGGCGAATTCTGCAAAGGTTGTAATGAGACTAAACGCCCCGGCAACGCAGAAGACAATTCACTCACCATGGATTGTCCTAACTGTTGTTCTAATGGGCTAGCCCATAAATGGGAGCTAGCATTATTGTAACTGACATCTGACGTTTGGTAAGTAATACCATTTGATGTCAGAACATCCGCCAGCATGATGCGCTGTAACCAAATTTGATTTTGTTGCCCCATCACAACCGCACTTTGTGTTGCCGGCGATTTCACCGGCAATTGGTAATACACTTTTTCAGGGGTGCTGCTACAAGCCGCCAGCATTAAAACAAATATCGATATCAGATATCTCATTATTTTTTCACTCCTTTCGGTACAGGATCCTTAGACGGCTCAGCTTCGAATACCAAGGCATTACTCTTATTATTCAAAGTACGTAACAATGGCTGGACTTCCCTAAGCACCTGATCTAAACGTTGCATATTATCGACCATCTTATTATATGCAGGTGACCCCGGTTGGAACCCTTGCATCGCACGGTTCATTTCATTCAACGTTTTTTGCAAGTCTTGAGGGAGTTTCTGGAACTCTTTACTTCCCATCACTTTATTTAGCTCAGCGAGCATAACTTGCGCTTCTTTGATCGTTTTTTGCCCTTCTGCCAACGTTTGAGTCGTTTGATTCAGCATAGGCTCAATCGGCATCGCATTGATTTTATCCAGCACAGAAATCACTTTTTGCTGAATTTGCGCTAAGCCACCGCTCGTCGTTGGGATGACTTTATAACCAGCCACCACAGTTGGCCCTTTATATTCAGGCACATTAGGCACAAAGTCGAGATCAACAAACAGTGCCCCTGTTAGCAAGTTCCCAGATTTTAACGATGCACGAAGCCCATCCTTCATCGCTAATTTCAACTCATTTTTCAAGTTAAAATCAGCACCAACATCTTTCGCAAAACGCTCAGGCTCAATATGAATTAATACAGGAATACGGAAATCGTTATCCAGTTTTTGGTCGAGGCCTTTGGTATAGAATGGCACTTGAGCGACCGTTCCTAGGCGAATACCACGGAACTCCACCGGTGCACCAGGCTGTAGTCCACGTACTGAGTCAGAGAAGAACAGAACGAAATCTTGGTATTCAGTATACAGAGAGTTTTGAATACTACTTTGGTTATCAAAGAGTTTAAATTCTGTATTTTCTTTTACACCTTCTCCCGGCGCCCAGCCAGCAGGTACATCAAAGCTTACGCCTCCTGTCAGCAAGGTGGCAATAGAGCCAAGCTCAACATGGATCCCTTGCGATGACATATCAAATGCAATACCACTGTCCTTCCAAAAGCGCACATTCGTACTAATTAACTTATCATAAGGTGCGTTGATGAACAGTTGATAGCGCATATCACGCTTACTCATGTCGAAATTACTGGTTTCAACTGAGCCAACACGGTAACCTCTAAACAGTACAGGGTCGCCTGGATTGAGTTGCCCAGCGCGGTCACTCACCAAGATAACGCGGATCCCTTTCGCATCCGGTGAGGCTAAAGGCGGCGAATCAAGCAGTGTAAACTCGTTATGCTCCTTTTTAGAGTTACCCGGTTGTAATTCGATGAAAACTCCCGAAAGTAATGTGCCTAATCCTGTCACACCTTCACGGCCAATTGTCGGTTTTACGATCCAAAATGCAGAATCCGCACGTAGGAGATCTTTCATATCGCTATTTAAGCGTGCTTTGATAACAACTCGACTGAAGTTGTCATCCAGCGTCACGCTTTCAACAATACCAATATCCACACTACGGCTCTTGATTTTGGTTTTACCCGCTTCAATGCCTTCTGCATTGTAAGTAATTAATGTCACTTCAGGGCCTTGATGGCTGAAGTGATAAAATAGTATCCAAGCACCAATGAGAACAGTAACGATAGGGATCACCCAAACAGGTGACCAACTTTTCAATTTACTGATTTTGGCATTGGCCTGTGGTGTTTCTTGTTCACTCACCCGATGGCTCCTTCTTGTTCAACAACTTTTACCGCACTTTTCTTTTCACAACGATCCCATGTTAATCGAGGGTCGAAAGTCATCGCAGCAAACATCGTTAAAATCACAACGACACCAAAGAAAATAACGCCCTGTGCAGGGACGATACTCATTAATTGCCCCATTTGTACCAATGCGGCCAAAATAGTAATGACAAACACATCGATCATTGACCAACGCCCCACATACTCCACCAATTCATAAATAAAGTGCATTCGATGTGGGTCTCGGTTGCCATAACCTTGAGAGTCAAGGCATAACCACGCGATACCTATCATTTTTAACGAGGGCACCATAATACTGGCGATAAAAATAATTAATGCGACAGGATAAGAGCCATCCCCCCACAATAATATCACGCCGTCCATAATCGTTGAGTCCATATCGCTACCCAACATATTGGTCGTCATCACCGGTAAGACATTCGCTGGAATATATAGGAAAAACGAGGTCAATAGCAGCGCAACGGTCCACTGTATACTTTGATGCTTACGTACGCTACCACGAGCGTAACAGCGCGGACATTGGGATTGTTCCGCCGGTAAGATAGCCGTGCACACTAGGCACAGCCTTACGTTTTGGCTGATCCCAGTTCGCCCTACTTCTAATTTATGGGCTAACTTAGGGGCTGCTTCAATTTTGTTCCACATCCAATGCCGGTCAAGGCATTGAAATGCCCTAACTTGCAAGAGGCAAAATAGACAATACGGCAAAAAGCTTAACCCAACACCAATGTCACCATAAGCAATCAGTTTTACAAAGCTAACCAGAACCCCTGCGAGGAAAATTTCCGCCATACACCAAGATTTCATTTGAAATAGGATACGGCTGATCCACACTTTGATTCTTTTTGGAACATACACTTGTAATCCCAATAGTATGATTGTCACCATACAAAAGGCAGGGATGACTAATGAAAATAACAGAAAAAAGAGGGCTAAGCTGCTGTAACGCGTTGTCGAAATAATCTCGATAATTTGAAATATAGAAATTTCATTTTCAATCCCAGCCGCACTCATTTTGACAAATGGAAACATACAAGCGACGAGCAGCATAATTAATGCGCTAAACGCATACGCTGCCGGCTGCTTGTATGGATAGCGCCACTTTGACACCAACACTGTATGACAGCGTGGGCAGGTTGCTTTAGTTCCCTGTTCTAATTCAGGTACCGCAACCAGCATGTCGCATTGTGTGCACAGCACATGTTCATGAGACTCATGAGAGCACAAGGTGATTCGCCCCTTCTTATTTCCTGAACGATAAACTAGCCATTTTTCAGTAGCTCAAGCTCTTGCCAGCGGTCGAACGCCTGCTCTAGCGCTTGTTCCTTTTCAGCTAATGTATTTAATGTTTTTTCGGTTATATCGTGAGGCTGGTTAAAGAAATCAGCATCACCAATCGCCGCTTGAAGTGCTTCAATTTCACCTTCTAGCTGTTCGAGCTTCGATGGTAATTGTTCTAATTCACGTAGTAAATGGTAGCTTATCTTATTATTTCGCTTTGTAGGTTCTTTTACCTTAGGCGATTTATCTTGCTCCGCTATTTTACTTTGTTGTGAATTTTTCAAGCTCACGGTTTGTGCTTTTTGCTGTTGGGCATCAAAATAGCCGCCAGCGTAACGGTTAATCACCCCGTTACCTTCAAAAATCCAACACTCTGTTACGCTATTATCAACAAATTCACGATCATGACTAACCAATAAAACAGTGCCTTGATAGCTATCGACCAACTCTTCAAGCAGTTCTAGTGTTTCGACATCAAGGTCATTGGTCGGTTCATCGAGGATCAATAAGTTGCTTGGCTTTAAAAATAAGCGTGCAAGTAACAAACGATTACGCTCACCACCAGATAATGCTCGTACCGGTGTCATGGCGCGTTTGGGCGGGAACATAAAGTCTTGTAGATAACCGAGTACGTGGCGTGGTTTACCATTGACCATCACCTCTTGCTTCCCTTCTGCAAGGTTATCCATGACCGTCTTATCAGGATCGAGTGCGGCGCGGTGCTGATCAAAATAAGCGACTTCTAATTTAGTTCCACAGTGCACTCTGCCACTATCTGCTTTGAGATCACCCAACATCAATTTGAGCAGGGTTGTTTTACCGCAGCCGTTTGGCCCAACTAAAGCGATTTTGTCTCCACGTAACACTTGCGCACTAAAGTCTTTAACCAGTACTTTATCATTGATTTGGTAATTCACATTTTCCAGTTCAAAGACAATTTTCCCTGAGCGAGACGCTTCCTCAACCTGCATTTTCGCACTTCCCAGCACTTCACGGCGCTGAGAGCGTTCTACGCGCAAGGCCTTGAGTGCACGAACACGCCCTTCATTACGGGTACGTCTCGCTTTAATACCTTGTCTGATCCACGCTTCTTCTTGGGCCAGCTTGCGGTCAAATTCTGCATTTTGCATCTCTTCCACACGCAACGCTTCTTCTTTTGCCACCAAGTAATCATCATAATTGCCCGGCCATGACGACAACTTACCTCTATCCAGATCAACAATACGTGTTGCCATATTGCGAATAAATGAGCGGTCATGGGAAATAAATACGATACTACCTTGGAAATCTTTCAAAAAGTTTTCTAACCATAAAATGGTTTCGATATCCAAGTGGTTAGTCGGCTCATCAAGAAAGAGGACTTGTGGATTACTCACTAATGCACGACCAAGAGCCGCTTTACGTAGCCAGCCCCCAGACAGTGATGACAGTTGAGTATCCGCTGGCAAATCCAATTTTTTCAAGACATCACTGATACGGGCATCCAATAGCCATAAGTTACGGCTATCTAGTACTTCTTGTAATTCAGCTAATTTATTTAAATTCTTTTCACTCGGATCGGTTTCCACCAATTTAGAAACATGGTGATACTCTTTGAGGTATTCTGCCTGCTCTGCTACGCCTTCGGCAACAAAGTCAAAAATCGTCCCTTCAATATTACGGGGTGGGTCTTGCTGTAAACGAGCAACCACGAGATCTTGTTGGTAAAGCAGTTGCCCATCATCAAGAGGCTGCTCTTTAGTTAGGACGCGCATGAGTGTCGATTTACCCGCACCGTTGCGTCCAACTAAACAGACACGCTCATTTTCTTCGATATGAAGTTCCGTGTTATCCAATAAAGGGGCATCACTAAACGAAAGGTATGCACCCGATAAATTAATTAAAGCCATTGATGTTATCCTTTATGCTGCATGGCGGATCAGCCAGCAGTTATGAATCTGACGATTACGAGCAAAATCTTCTGAACGCGTTTTGGCGGTAATTTCTTCTGCTTGTAGTCCTAACGCATTCAGAGCTTCGATATCCATTTTAAAGCCACGCTTATTGTTAGAGAACATGATGGTACCACCACGACGTAACATGCGTTTTAGGTGAGTGATCAACTGAACATGGTCGCGCTGTACATCAAAAGTACCATCCATTCGCTTTGAGTTTGAGAATGTTGGCGGATCAATAAAAATCAAATCAAATTGTTCTGGGCTATTCGCCAACCAGTTTAAGCAGTCAGCTTGGATCAAGCGATGTTGGCGCCCCGTTAAGCCGTTAGCCTGTAAGTTTTTCTCTGCCCACTCAAGATAGGTACGCGACATATCAACTGACGTGGTGCTTTTCGCGCCTCCAAGCCCTGCATGAACTGTTGCGGAGCCGGTGTAGCAGAAGAGATTAAGAAAATCTGCACCACGACTCATTTGTCCTAACATGCGTCGAGCAATGCGGTGGTCTAAAAACAGCCCTGTATCAAGATAGTCGGTTAAGTTCACCAGCATCTTAGCGTTGTATTCTTGCACTAAAAAGAAATCCTCTTTTTGTGCTAGCTTTTCATATTGCTGTTTACCTTTCTGACGTTGGCGTGTTTTTAATACCAACTGGTTAGATGACAGCTGCAATACATTCATCGTCGCCGTGATCACATCAAATAAACGTTGGCGCGCTTTGCGTTCATCCACTGTTTTCGGTGGTGCATACTCCTGTACGACCACTTTGTCACGATAAACATCGATAGCCACATTATATTCTGGCAAATCTGCATCATAAATGCGGTAGCAATCAATCCCTTGCTGTTTAGCCCACTTGCTGAGTTTTTTATGGTTCTTACGTAAGCGATTAGCAAAATCAGGAGAGATTTCACCGACCGTTTCCGACGGTGTTTCTGCCAATAAATAATTTTTCTGTACGCAATCCAATGGGCCATTTTTGGCCTTAAATTCACGTTCAGAGCGTAGTTGTAAGCAACTTAACAGTTCAGGAGAGGCACTAAAAATAGATAAACGCCAACCAGGGAAACGCGCCTTCACAATACGGCCTAATTGGCTATGTAAAGCAATCAATGCAGGCTCACTTTCAAGACGTTCGCCATAAGGCGGGTTACTTAAAATGGTTCCCTTAATGCCTGTTTCAACAGGGTTTTCAAGCATAGCAGCATCGCCATGATTGAAACTCACTAATGTTTGAACGCCCGCCCTACGTGCATTAGAGCGCGCCATATCAAGCACTCGTTTATCGATATCAAAACCATAAAAACGCGATGTTGTCTCTTTTAGGCCTTGACGAAAACGCACTTGCGCTTCCGTGATCAGCTCTCGCCATAATGCAAGGTTATATTTTGACCAAGCATAGAACCCCCAATGTTCACGGTACAAGCCAGGCGCTCTGTCTGCTGCAATCATAGCCGCTTCAATCAATAGTGTGCCGGAGCCACACATAGGATCGACAAGGGGGGTGCCCTGCTGCCAGCCTGAGCGATTGATAATTGCAGCGGCTAACGTCTCTTTTAATGGCGCTTGCCCTGCCAAATCACGATAACCACGGATATGAAGTGCATCACCACTTAAATCAAGCGCTACACTAGCTTTCTCTTTATTCAAGTAAACATTGATACGAATATCAGGCTGCTGGCGTGCAACATCAGGCCGCTGATCTAATTTACGTACGAAGCAATCGACAATGGCATCTTTAACTTTTAAAGCACCATATTGGCTATTGCGGATCTCTTCGTTTGTACCACTAAAGTGAACTGAAAATGTGTCCTCAACTGAGAATACCTCAGTCCAATCGATAGCTTGTACACCAAGGTATAAATCTAAGTCGCTATAAACATCAAATTCATTCAATGGTAATAAGATACGGGATGCCAGCCTACTCCAGAGTAGACTCTGATACATCACCCGTTCATCAGCCTGAAAATAGACGCCCCCTTGTGCAACTCGGCACTGACTAGCGCCCAGAGCTTCCAATTCCGATTTCAATAGTTCTTCTAGGCCACGAGCTGTGCTGGCAAACAGAGAATTCATAGTATTTTTTACCAATTTGGATGAAAAATTGTTGCGCATTATAGCTAATCTTATGGACTTGTCATAAAGTTGCTCAGCAACAATTATAAGGATTAAATAATGATTACGCTTTCACGCCTTTATACGCACCCAGTCAAATCAATGAGAGGGATACGCCTGTCTCATGCATACGCCGATACCAGTGGGCTAATATTTGATCGCAATTTTATGGTAACAACACTGGAAGGTAAATTTATCACGGCAAGAAAATACCCTCAGATGTTACTATTTACACCAGCAATGTTAAATAATGGGCTTTATCTCAAAGCACCCGATGGTGAAAGTGTGACGGTATTGTATCAGGACTTTGATGAGAATCAGAGCCCAACTGAAGTCTGGGGCAATCATTTTCATGCACTTATTGCGCCTGAATCAGTCAATACTTGGCTAAGTCGTTATTTTGATGAGCCTGTTCAACTACGCTGGTTAAGTCCTCACTTGTCACGTCGCGTCAAAACCATGCCCGATGTGCCTATGTCGTTTGCCGATGGCTACCCCTTCTTATTAATTAATGAAGCTTCGGTACAAGAGCTACAAAGGCGTTGCCCCGCCAGCATTAAGCTCGAGCAATTTCGCGGTAATTTGATTATCACCGGTGCCCAACCTTTCGAAGAAGATACATGGAAAACGATTCAGATTGGCGATGTCGTTTTTAGCTTAGACAGACCATGTAGCCGCTGTATTCTAACGACTGTTAGCCCTGAAAAAGGCATTAAACATCCACACAGCGAACCATTAGCAACACTACAAACCTTCCGTACCACGGAAAGTGGTGATGTGGATTTCGGGCAAAATGTCGTTATCCATAATACTGGGATTATACGAGTGGGTGATACCGTGACAGTTCTTGAAAAGAAACAACCTAATCAGTATATCCCAAAAGAGCGAGAAACGGATAATAAAGCGAAAAGTCCTTCTACGCCATTAAGTACGGTCACAGTCACTTTTGAAAATCATGATTATGAAGGAAATAACCAAGAAGTGATCCTTGAACAATTGGAATCAAAAGGGATCACTTTACCTTATTCCTGCCGTGCTGGTATTTGTGGTCAATGCAAAATAAAGTTGATTGAAGGGGAAGTCACACCATTAAAACAAAGTGCAATTAAAGCGGATGGTTATATCTTAGCCTGTAGTTGCATTCCCAAAAGTACCATTAAATTAGCTTTAAGCTAATTTTCTAACACCATCATCTCAATAATAACGATTATTTTATTGATGGTGTTATTGGCGAATATTAAAGAATATCCATATTAATAGATCATGGACGATCAATTAAATGACATTCTCATACAGTAAGCGATTAGACTTGCGTTTATATTGCCTCATACGATCATTCATGATCTTAATTGGATCACAAAAGCGTAATTTACGATCAGGCAATTCTAATTGTGCCTCCGCTAATAAACACAAACTTGCCGACGTACCAGCCTCAGCAATAATAAATGTCGCTATATGATGGCTATTTTCTAAACACACTTGAATAAGCTGACCTTGCGCAGGTACTTGAATATCGTGAAAAGGAGAAAAATACCAACTTTTCGGCATTTGCGGTTTTAAAAAGCGAAATGCCACTAAACTGTTCAGTACTAATTCAGCCCGTTCTTCATGAGATAGATTTAATTTTTTAGCCTGCTCATCAAATATATAAAACTCCGCAGCATCTTCAATGCTAAAAGGCATTTCATCACGTGCGAATGCTGTCAGCATTTTTGCGGGAAAACATGAGCGAAATATCATGCCGTTGGCGAGATCTAGCATCACCCTATCATGGTCATGATCAAAATACCAACGCCAATGATCATCGGGTTTTATTATCATAAACGATCCCTTAGCGATTTACCGGTATACTCACCATACTTTAAGTTGCCAATTGAGTCGTGCTCAATTACCCTAGCTGTTGCATTATTTTGCTCTAAGGATTTTTTAAACGAATAATTCGCTTACTGCCTAAAAGCAACTCAAATGAGTTAGAGTATAAATATATTTTTAAGATACTAGCTCAAAATAATTCGATCTTAAAAATGCAAAACAAAATGATTTAAAAATAGACAGCCAACTCAATATAGATTAAAAGGGAGCATAAATAAAGCCCCCTTTAGGTAAATTTACAGTTAACTATATATGGTTCACAATATCTTTTATTAATTTTGGCCCATTATATATAAAACCAGAATAAATTTGGATTAATGATGCCCCCGCGTCCATTTTTTCTCTCGCAGCAGTTAATGAGTCTATACCACCCACTCCAATAATAGGTAACTGCCCTTTTAATTCACGAGAAATGATCCGAATAACCTCTGTGCTTTTTAGTTGCACTGGGCGTCCACTTAAACCGCCAGCTTCATTACAATGATTTAAACCTTGAACTAAAGAACGATCTAACGTGGTATTGGTTGCAATCACACCATCAATATTATGTCGAACTAAGCTATCGGTAACTTGGATTATTTCTGCTTCGGTCAGATCCGGTGCAACTTTAACCGCAACAGGAACATATTTTTGATATTTCGATTGTAACTCCAGTTGCTTGGCTTTTATTCCACTTAATAAATCATCCAACGCTTCGCCATATTGCAAAGTGCGTAAACCTGGCGTATTTGGTGATGAAATATTAATAGCAATATAACCGGCATGTGCATAAACTTTATCCATGCAAATTAAATAGTCATCCTTGCCTTGTTCCACTGGGGTGTCTTTATTTTTACCGATATTAATGCCAATAACCCCACCGTAAGTTGATTTTTTGACATTTTCAACAAGGTTATCAACGCCTTTATTGTTGAACCCCATACGATTAATCAGTGCTTCCGCTTCCACTAATCTAAACAATCTAGGCTTATCATTACCTGATTGCGGTCGTGGCGTCACCGTTCCAATCTCAACAAAACCAAAGCCCATTGCTCCAAAAGCATCAATACATTCACCGTCTTTATCTAAACCCGCAGCTAGGCCAAGTGGATTTTTAAAAGACAGTCCCATACATTGAACAGGTTTAGTAGCAACAGATTGGCGGAGAAGGAATTTAAGCGGGGAATTATTTAAACATTGAAGCTGCCGAAACGTCAGTTCATGGGCTTTTTCTGGGTCGAACTGGAATAGAGCCTTGCGGGCAAGGTGATATAACATATCCAATAACCTATTTCTGTCTATACCCACCATATTTTAAGTTGTAAGCACTGCGATAACACTTGCTGCCGACACCTCAAACTATTTTGTGTATAAAGCGATTAAAAGACACAATGTTCCGCGCGTCAAAACACTCAACAAATGAAATTTGCTGAGGCCATTTTTAACAGGGATACATTTTCATCCGATAAAACGCGACATAGATTACCCTATTTTACGCCTTTTTTTCTATAAAAAATTCATTTATTCGCTACTTGCAAACCAAAGTTGCCTTAATCGGCAATTGAACCGTTGCTGTCAATGGAATAACACCGCATACAACCTAATATGATTGCCTGATTTAAAAGAAAAAGCCCTTGAAACGACGTTCAAGGGCTAACAACACAGCTAATATCAGTAAAGAACTTAGCTTTCGAGCGCTTTCGTCACTTTTTCGAACAGATCACCTGAAAGGTTATCCAACGCTTTGAGTTGCTCTAACGTATTGCGCATCAGGCCTTGGCGTTTATCGTCAAAACGTTTCAAACGGATCAACGGTTCAATCAATCGCGATGCGACCTGTGGGTTACGTGTATTTAAATCCACGAGGATCTCATACAGGAATTGATAGCCGCTACCATCTTTCGCATGGAAAGCTGACGGGTTACCGGAGGTAAACGCCCCAACCAAAGAACGCACACGATTTGGGTTGCTCATACTAAATGAACGGTGATTCAGCAAGCTACGTACTTTCTGCAAGACATCCGGTGCAGGGCTAGTACCTTGCAATGTAAACCATTTATCCATCACTAGGCCATCGTGGTGCCAACGCTCATCAAAGGCCGTCATTAATGACTCTAGGCACGGTAACTGAGACTCACTCGCCGCCGTTAATGCGGCTAAAGAGTCGGTCATATTATCGGCCGATTTGAATTGTTCTGACACTAATTTGTCTGCGAGTGCTTGATCATCGCCTGCTGCAATATACTGTAAACACACGTTACGTAATGAACGTTTCGCAATATCGCCGTGGTCAACACGGTAGCCATCAATTTTAATCGATTGATAAACCGCGAGGAATTCATCAGCCATTGCTGTCGCCAGTTGATGAGCGATAAAGTTAGCAACATGATGGATGGCATCAGGGTCGATAGTTTGGAAAAATTCTGCCATCTCATTTTCAGAAGGCAGAGTCAAAATCAGTGCCGCGAGTGCTGGATCGATGGTGTCATTAAGTAACACTGCTCGGAATGCATCAATCACATGCTCAGGGAGAACGAGCGCGTTGCCCGCCTGATAGTTCGCAACGTTGATCTTCACATAGTTACCGATCAGTTGCTGAGCCGCATCCCAACGTGAGAACTCATTACTTGCATACTGCATCAGAAAAGCGAGTTGCTCATCACTGTATGGATAGTCCAATTTAACTGGCGCAGAAAATTCACGTAGTAATGATGGTACAGGGCGGCTTGGCACATTATCAAAAGTGAATGTTTGTGATGCTTGCGTAACATTCAATACAGCGTTTACGCTACTGCCAAGATATTGCAGAGGAATAACGGCCCCATCTTCACCATACAACTCAATATCGAGTGGAATGTGTAACGGCTGCTTTTCTGACTGATCCGCGGTCGGAGGTGTCATTTGGCTCACATGCAGCACATACTGTTGCTTTTCAGGGAAGTACTCATCACGAACCGTTAATACAGGTGTCCCTGATTGACTGTACCAACGACGGAATAACGAAAGATCCACATTCGAAGCATCTTCCATCGCTTGCACAAAGTCGTCACAGGTTGCGGCGCTGCCATCATGACGATGAATATACAGTTGCATACCCGCTTGGAACATTTCTTCCCCTAGCAGAGTATGGATCATACGAATAACTTCAGCCCCTTTTTCATAGACCGTTAGCGTATAGAAGTTATTCATCTCGATCACTTTTTCAGGGCGAATTGGATGAGCCATTGGGCTTGCATCTTCAGCAAACTGAGCCGCACGCATCACTTTGACATTATTAATGCGATTGACAGAGCGAGAGCCAAGATCTGAACTGAACTCCTGATCACGGAAAACGGTCAAACCTTCTTTTAGGCTCAGTTGGAACCAATCGCGGCAAGTGATACGGTTACCTGTCCAGTTATGGAAATATTCATGACCGATAACAGATTCTATATTTAAGTAGTCTTTATCGGTTGCGGTTTCATTTTTAGCGAGCACATATTTTGAGTTAAAGACATTCAGCCCTTTATTCTCCATCGCGCCCATATTAAAGAAATCAACCGCCACTATCATGTAGATATCAAGGTCATATTCAAGACCAAAGCGATCTTCATCCCATTTCATGGCATTTTTTAGGGATTGCATCGCCCATGGTGCACGATCAAGGTTGCCTTTATCAACAAACAACTCTAATGCGACCTCGCGGCCTGTGCGCGTCACGAAAGTGTCGCGAAGAACATCAAAATCCCCCGCAACTAACGCAAATAGGTAACTTGGTTTAGGGAACGGATCTTGCCATTTCACCCAATGGCGCCCATCATCGAGTGTCCCTTCGGCAATACGGTTACCATTCGATAGCAAGTAAGGATAGCGCTGTTTATCGGCGGTAATTGTCGTCGTATAACGCGCTAACACATCCGGCCTATCCTGATAATAAGTAATATGGCGGAAACCTTCTGCTTCACATTGAGTGCATAATGCATCCCCTGAAACATATAAGCCTTCTAATGCTGTGTTTTTTTCAGGGCTGATTTCATTCACTATGCGTAATGTGAAAGCCTCAGGCAATGATGCCAATATCAGCTTACCATCTTGCTCTTTATAATCAGTCCAAGGCTGACCATCCACTTCAATAGAGACCAATTTAAGGTCTTCACCATGCAGTTCCAGTGTAGATGAGGCTGGGTTAAGGCGTTTGACTTGGCTAATTGCCGTCACGACGGTTTTTGCGGGATCGAGGATAAAATCAAGATCAATTTCAGAGATAGTATAATCAGGTGCTTGGTAGTCCTGACGATATTTCGCTTGTCGCAATTGGGTCATATGAAACCTTTTTTATTCGTTAATTCTATATAGTCGTTTACCAATTCTTCTTTATATTACTATACGCTGCTGCAACATAAATGCTATATGAGAAACACTCTCATCATACTATGTTAACGATTTATGACTATCAGTATCGATAAATGTTAACAATTGGTTTGTTCGTTGATGCTATAACGCTGTTAAATAGAAAATTACGTGTTAGTATCGTTTCATGCTCAATGACTGGCAATGAGTATATTAACGCTTGTTAATCAACTCTAATCGCTAATGTGCCATTCTGGTCAATGACGTATACTCTAAATCATTCGAGAGCCATGGCAAATAGGCCATAACCGTCACCGATAAGGCGACAACTCGAAATGTGATGAGTATAAATAAATATTGGAAATGCTCACAGACACAAGAGTGATGCAATAAGGCTTCTATCTTCTGTCAAAGTGAGTATACTTTTCCAACTTTAACGATTTAGCTAATAAGTAGATAGCTCCGCGAGGACGCCTGCGCGCCATGAATTTAGACGCTACCCCTATTATTACATCACTGCTTGACACTGATGCTTATAAGCTTCATATGCAGCAGGCCGTATTTCACCATTACAGCCAAGTACCGGTTGTCGCCGAGTTCCGCTGTCGTAGTCGTGAAATTCTAGGTGCCTATGCCGATGAAATCCGCCAGCAAGTCCAATTGATGGCTCACCTTTCACTCACCGATGATGAGGCCAACTATTTAAAAGAGCTTCCTTTTTTCAAAGACGATTATCTTGCATGGCTAAAAACGTTTCGCTTTAAACCTGAACAGGTCAATATCACCACTGCGGATGATGGGCAGCTCGCGATTCGTATTAGTGGCCCATGGTGCGAAGTGATTATGTGGGAAGTTCCCCTCCTCGCCTTGATCAGTGAAATAGTTCAACGCGATAGGCATCCACAGGTGACCCAAGAAGATGCCGTTACTCAGTTGAAAAAATTACTGACGGTATTTTATGATCAAGCGGCCGAAAACCATATCGACCTTAGCCGCTTTAAACTCATGGATTTCGGCACGCGCCGCCGTTTTTCCTATGATGTCCAATCTGCTATCGTCTCCTTGCTTAAAGAGGAGTTCCCTTACCTTGTGGGCACAAGTAATTACAAACTGGCACATAAATTAGGGCTAGCCCCCGTCGGCACCCAAGCCCATGAATGGTTCCAAGCGCACCAACAAATTAGCCCTGAGTTAGCCAATAGCCAACGTGCTGCACTCCAAAGTTGGCTTGACGAATACCCCGACCAACTTGGCATTGCATTAACGGACTGTATCACGATGGATGCATTTTTGCGTGATTTCGATGATAACTTTGCGAAGCGCTACCAAGGATTACGCCACGATTCAGGGGATCCTATTGAATGGGGAGAGAAGGCCATTGCGCACTATGAGAAATTAGGCATTGACCCAATGACTAAGACGCTCGTGTTCTCAGATAGTCTCGACTTACAAAAATCATTAGAGCTGTATCGCTATTTCCATAAACGCATTAACCTTGTGTTTGGGATTGGCACAAGGCTCACTTGCAATATTCCCGGTGTCGTACCTCTGAATATTGTGATCAAATTGGTTGAATGCAACGGCAAACCCGTCGCGAAATTATCCGATAGTCCGGGTAAAACCATTTGTGAAGACGATGAGTTCGTTAA
The DNA here is from genome assembly GCF_028482435.1 of Providencia sp. PROV119. Classification (NCBI taxonomy): domain Bacteria; kingdom Pseudomonadati; phylum Pseudomonadota; class Gammaproteobacteria; order Enterobacterales; family Morganellaceae; genus Providencia; species Providencia sp. PROV119. The sequence goes on along the minus strand of NZ_JAMPQL010000001.1, from coordinate 343,635 downwards.
TCAGCTTCGCAAAGCGTTTGATCTTCCTAAAATGGAAAAGGCTTGCTAATTTGGCGATGCACTGTGTGATACCTTAATGGGAATAGGTATCACACCAATTCCCCTTTCAGCGTACGCAATAACACGATAACTTGTCGCTTAATAATATATTTGCTTGCTATTCTAACCCCAACTAGGTTATAGCTAGAGGCTATTGCACTTTTTGGTACAAAAGTATCGATTTTTTACTTGTTTCCTGCCTCACGGCAAGTAACATAGAACTTTAACCTTGAAATAGAGAATTTCGGGAAAACAAATACTTTCATTGGTCTATAAGATGAAAAATGGCTTATTTAGCCCAGTGAAAATGTCATCGTTAATTTCGTTTATATAAAAGAGAGTAATTTTTATGATCGTAGCGCCTGTAGTCGATGTACTGCAAGGCCGTGTGGCGGTTGGCTCTGAAGTCACCGTTCAAGGCTGGGTACGTACAAGGAGAGATTCAAATGCTGGTTTTTCTTTCCTCGCCGTTTATGACGGTTCCTGCTTTAACCCATTACAGGCTGTCATCAATAATAATTTACCTAATTATAACGACGAAGTCCTGCATTTGACGACAGGCTGTTCTGTTGAAGTCACGGGGATCGTGAAAGAGTCACCGGGCCAAGGCCAATCTTTCGAATTAGAAGCAACAGCCGTTAACGTTGTTGGTTGGGTTGAAGATCCGGATACTTACCCTATGGCTGCAAAACGTCATAGCGTTGAGTACTTACGTGAAGTCGCACACTTGCGTCCTCGTACCAACTTAATTGGTGCGGTAGCTCGTGTTCGCCATACCCTCGCCCAAGCGCTGCATCGTTTCTTTGATGAGCAAGGCTATTTTTGGGTTTCTACCCCAATTATTACAGCTTCAGATACCGAGGGTGCAGGTGAAATGTTCCGTGTTTCTACACTGGATTACAACAACCTGCCACGTAACGACAAAGGCGAAGTGGATTTCAGTGAAGACTTCTTTGGTCGTGAATCCTTCTTAACCGTATCCGGTCAATTAAACGGCGAAGCTTATGCCACCGCATTAAGCAAAGTCTATACCTTTGGCCCAACATTCCGTGCAGAGAACTCAAACACCAGCCGCCACTTAGCGGAGTTCTGGATGGTAGAGCCAGAAGTGGCCTTTGCTAGCCTAGACGATGTTGCGGGTCTTGCTGAGCAAATGTTGAAGTTTGTCTTTAAAGCTGCGCTGGATGAGCGCCGCGATGACCTTGAGTTCTTCGCTCAACGTGTCGACAAAGAGGTTATCAACCGCCTTGAAAGCTTCGTTAATTCAGATTTCGCTCAAGTTGATTACACTGACGCAATCAAGATCCTTGAAACCTGCGGTAAGAAATTTGAAAACCCCGTTTACTGGGGGGTTGATATGTCTTCTGAGCATGAGCGCTATTTGGCTGAGCAACATTTCAAAGCACCTGTGGTTGTTAAAAACTATCCTAAGGACATTAAAGCTTTCTATATGCGCCTTAACGAAGATGGCAAGACAGTGGCAGCAATGGATGTACTCGCCCCCGGTATTGGTGAAATCATCGGTGGTTCACAACGTGAAGAGCGCCTTGATATGTTAGACGCGCGTCTTGAAGAGCTTGGAATGAACAAAGAAGATTACTGGTGGTATCGTGACCTACGTCGTTACGGCACCGTGCCTCACTCAGGCTTTGGCCTCGGGTTCGAGCGCTTAGTGGCTTATGTAACAGGTGTCGGTAACGTCCGTGAAGTGATCCCATTCCCACGTACACCACGCAATGCGGCATTCTAATCACTACAGCTTTTCCAAATAAGCTTCCAATATCGAGCCTATCATGGCTCGATATTTTTTATCACCGTCATTCTTTTTAGTCGATTTGCGAAATACATCACAGCGTTACCAACTGAGTACAATTTCTGCACCCTTTTTAAATTGATTTAGCTTAGATCGGAAAATTCCGCTTTTTTCATCGTTTTTTGTTTTCTCTATAAGCAAATCTATCACTTATATTTATCTAAGCTGTTCAAAAAAAGTTCAATTTGACCTTTAAAAAAGTTCCCTAAATTTTGTAATTATTTTTAAACTGGTCATACCTGTGGTTATTTTTCACTCTATTTTTTACATTTTGAAACACCTTGTTACCATTTGTTTCAGAATCTTTATTTTTGTAGCACTTTGAGGGTAGATAAATTTATTTACCAATGGAACACTGGACGCCGACATAGACGACACTAATCTCTCATAAATAGTTCCAAATTTTTTTGAGAATTATTTTTGGCAGTGGCAGGTGTCCGAATAACACCAATGAGGGTAATAATAATGATGAAACGCAATATTCTTGCAATGGTTATCCCAGCTCTGTTGGCTGCAGGCGCAGCAAACGCAGCTGAAGTATACAACAAAGACGGCAACAAACTAGACGTTTACGGTAAAGTTGACGTTCGTCACTATTTTGCTGACGCTGATAAAGGTAAGAAAAGTGAAGATGGCGACGACTCACGCGTTCGTTTAGGTGTTAAAGGTGATACTCAAATCACTGACCAACTGACTGGTTTTGGTCGTTTCGAGTGGGAAACTAAGACTAACAAAGCTGAAAATGAAGGTGAAAACAAAAACCGTCTGGCTTACGCGGGTCTGAAATTTGCTGACTTCGGTTCAATCGACTACGGCCGTAACTACGGTGTAGTATACGACACGAACGCATGGACCGACGTGTTCCCACTGTGGGGCGCGGACACTATGGCTCAGTCTGACAACTTCATGACTAGCCGTAACCGTAACCTGTTAACTTACCGTAACAACAACGCGTTCGGTTATGTTGATGGCCTGAGCTTCGCTCTGCAATACCAAGGTAAAAACGGTGACAACAACAAGTCATCAGCAGGTGAAGCTGCTAAAGACAACGGTGACGGCTACGGTTTCTCAGCAGCGTATGATTTAGGTTGGGGCGTATCACTGGGTGGTGGTTACTCTAACTCTTCTCGTACTCCTAATCAGCAACATAACACAACTGCTGGTGGTCAAAAAGCACAAGCATGGAACGTTGGTGGTAAATTCGACGCTAACAACGTTTACTTAGCCGCTATGTACGGTCAAACACTGAACACTACTCGTTATGGTTCAGACGACAATATCGCTAACAAAACTGAAAACGTTGAATTAGTTGCTCAATACCTGTTCGACTTCGGTCTGAAACCATCTATTGGTTATAACCAATCTAAAGGTAAAGACTTAGGCCGTACTTATAATGGTAAAACTTACAACAACCAAGATCTGGTTAAATACATCTCTGTAGGTTCTTACTACTACTTCAACAAAAACATGTCTGCAGTTGTTGATTACAAAATCAACCTGCTGAAAGACAACGACTTCACTCGTGAAAACGGTATCAACACTGATAACGTAGTTGGTCTGGGTCTGGTTTACCAGTTCTAATTATTGTTTAAACAATAATTCAGACAACAGTGAAATCTGTTTTGAAAAGCAACGCTTCGGCGTTGCTTTTTTTGTTGTGTGACGCGCTATTTTTATCCTTATTTGTCCCTTTACCCTCGTACACTCTCTCCCTAACCACTAAATCCTGCATTAATATCAATTATTAATCTAAAGTGTCGATACGTTAGAGAAAATCGCTGCATTTAGTGCGGTTAATGGTCAGATCCCATGCAATTTATACCTACATCACAAGATCTTACCAATTTTTAGTAAAACGGTTGGCAAATTGTTTTCTGCGCGTTAACCTGAGCACTCAACATTTTCGGCTTAACAACTGAGCTTTGGAATCGACAACATGTTTGAAAAAATTACTGCTGCCCCTGCTGACCCTATTTTAGGCCTTGCTGATAGTTTCCGTGCTGATCCTCGTGAAAACAAAATTAACCTCGGTATCGGCGTCTACAAAGACGAGTCTGGTAAAACCCCTGTTTTAGACACTGTAAAAAAAGCAGAGAAATTCCTGCTTGAAAACGAAAATACCAAAAACTATCTTGCCATCAGTGGGATGCCAGAATTTGGTCGTGTCACCCAAGAGCTGTTATTTGGTAAAGAACATGAAATTGTCACCTCTAAACGCGCTCGTACTGCACAAGCGCCTGGAGGTACGGGTGCCCTACGTATTGCCGCTGACTTTATCGCTAGTCAAACCAATGCTAAACGTGTCTGGATAAGCAATCCAACATGGCCAAACCACAAAAATATTTTTGAAGCCGCTGGCTTAGAAGTGTTGACTTACAACTACTATGATGCCGCAAGTCATGGTATGGACTTTGATGGTATGCTCAACAGCTTATCTTCTGCGGTAGCCGGTGATGTTATCGTTCTGCATGGCTGCTGCCATAACCCAACAGGTATCGACCCAACAGCTGAGCAATGGGCTAAACTCTCTGCCCTATGCGCGGAGAAAGGTTTACTGCCAGTATTTGACTTCGCTTATCAAGGCTTTGCTAAAGGGTTAGATGAAGATGCTGAAGGGCTGCGTATCTTTACCCAACAAAACCCAGAAATGATCGTCGCCAGCTCTTACTCTAAGAACTTCGGCTTATATAATGAGCGTGTCGGTGCCTGCACCATTATTGCGAAAGATAGCGATAATGCAGAGCGTGCGTTTAGCCAAGCAAAAGCGGTTATCCGTGCTAACTACTCAAACCCACCAGCACACGGTGCAGCCGTGGTTACGACCATTCTTTCTGATGACGCACTAAAAGCAGAGTGGATCCAAGAGCTGACCTCAATGCGTGAGCGTATTAAACGTATGCGTCAGTTGCTGGTCAATACACTGGAAGAAAAAGGCGCTAAACAGGACTTCAGCTTCATTATCAACCAAAATGGTATGTTCTCCTTCAGTGGCCTCAATAAAGAGCAGGTAGAGCGCTTACGTAGCGAATTTGGTATCTATGCAGTTAGCTCTGGGCGTATCAACGTCGCAGGTTTAACGCTGGAAAACATGGTACCACTGTGTGAAGCCATCGTAAAAGTACTGTAATGGCTTAACACGATAAAGTTTTTACAATAATAGAACGCCTCTCAATAAATTATGAGAGGCGTTTTTTCTTTTTAAATAACAGAAAACTAGCTCGATAAAATCACAGAAATAGCCATGTCCCAACAGGTTGGGGCATGGCTTCATAGGGTGAAAGCAAGCTTAGATGGTGATTAAGTCGTCATCACCAAACAGGAAGATCATCCTGCAAAAATGGATTGGTTTTGCGCTCATGACCAAGATCTGACATTGGCCCGTGGCCTGGGATAAACTGATAGTCATCCCCTAAAGGCAGAACCTTGTTTTTGATTGAAGCAATCAACGCCTGATGGTCTCCACGAGGGAAATCACTGCGCCCTACCCCCCCTTTAAATAGCACATCCCCCATTGAGATAAGTTTATCTGCATGGTTAACAAAAATAATGTGACCAGGGGTATGACCGGGGCAATGCAATACATCAAAGGCCATCGTTCCACAATGAACAGTCTGCCCCTCTTCTAACCAATAGTCAGGGGTGAAGCTAGGACCACCTTCAATATTAAACATCGCATGTTGCTCTGCTAGCGCTTCAATCCAAAAAGCATCTTCTTTTTGTGGGCCATAAATAGGGGCTGAAAAGTGCTTAGAAATGATAGCCGTTGCACCGATATGATCAGCATGCCCATGCGTGAGCAGAATTTTAGTGAGTTTTAAACCACGCTCTTCGATAGCGGCAATGAGTTTTTCAGCTTCACCACCGGGATCGACTATCACTGCTTCCATCGTATTTTCATCCCAAATCACCTGACAATTTTGCTGAAAAGGAGTTACTGGGATAATCATATAGTTCATTAAGCAATCGCTCCGTAATCTGTTTTATTTATACCCTAAATACTTCAAGAAACAGCGCAAGGCAAAGTAATCCCTGTGAGTGCGGTGACTTGAAGTACGCTGAGCATAGGTACAGATTACCATGTTCTTGCCGGACCTGTATCAATATGGATGAAATTACTTTTTGGATAATAACCAACGCCGCCAGCTCTCATTTTCAGTGCCGCTTTACGGATATGGCTCAATTGTATCCCTTCGATATGGAAGTCCATTGCTTGTCCACGAGTATGGTAACTCTTTTTCGCCACCCCCGAGCTGCTACGGCGCAAGGCATTATTTGTTTCAAGTGAACGGTAACCTGAAATCAATTGAATAGGCTTATTCGACCCTAACATAACCTGTAACATATAAATTTGGTCGAATAACTTAGGATCAATGGTTTTGACTTTATCGCAACGGTAATCACGGAATAAGTGATTTAATCGAGCTAACTCAGATTTGTTATAATGGCGTCCATCAAAAAACTCTGTTTTTAAAAATTCCCCAGTATTGAGGTTTTGAAAACGCAAAATTTTTGGTTTAGGCGTCGTCATAGCAGCAAAAACATGGCTAGGCAATAAACTCAGCCCAAAAGCGGCTGCACCAGCACCTAACCACTTGCGGCGATTTTGGTCGATAATATCCATAGATGGTAACTCAAATTTCAATGGGTTAAACATACCCAGCCGTTCGAGCTACAACTTAGCGGCTAACTTCTTTCGAATCACTTCATTGCGCGCCTAGCTGCATCTCGAATGAGAGAGTATAGGAACAAAATTTATACTATTGTTCAGTCTAACAAATGATATTTAACTTTAATGTATAAAAATGTAAAGAAATAAGTAAATAAGCGCAAATTTGGCATATTTACGCCAAAAGAGTGAACTTGGTCACTCATAATAAACAGAATATCTTCTTGTTATTGAGTAATCATTGAAAATATAGGTTTTGATACTTAAGTGTAACCCACTATCAACTAATTATTAGTGATAATAGAAATATCAGGGAGGAAACCTCCCTGATATCACATTTAATGTAAGATGTTTTTTATTGCGGGTAAATATTTTTCAGCATTATTGATACTATTATCATATTGGTAAATATCAGCGCGGTACTGAGGCTGTTGCTCTTTGTCTACCCACGCCGTTTGATAATAAAGATAAACGGGGATCCTATCCGGAATATTCACATAACGCGTACTTCCTGCTTTTACTGCACCATCAATACGCTTTTGCTCCCACCCTGCATCACCTAACAAGATACTGGCTAATTCGCTAGCTTTATTTACCCGTACACACCCTGAACTGATAGCACGTGCACTCCGATTAAATAAGCTGTGGTTCGGTGTATCATGCAGGTAGATTGCATCCGAACTTGGCATATTAAATTTATAGCGGCCTAATGAGTTGGTCGGCCCCGGTGCTTGGCGGATCCGATAAGGAAAATTCGCTGGAGTGATAACATCCCAATTGATGGAGTAAGGATCAATCTCAAAGGAGTCTTCCCCCCATCCGGAATAGACCGTGTAACCTTTGCGGCTAAAATAGCTAGGATCCTGCTTCCCTCTTGGTGCAATGTCTTTACGAGCCATGCTGGTAGGCACGCTCCAAGGTGGATTGATCACCACATTATTTAATGCACTGCTCATTATTGGCGTTTTACGATCAGGCCGGCCAACAATCACTTTCGAATCTAAAATCACTTCATCATTTAGGAAGAAATTTAATGAAAATGCAGGGATATTCACCAAGATCCCAGTGCCATTATTTTCAGGAATAATACGTAAGCGTTGAATATTCAACGCCATTAGCCCCGCTTTTTGCTGAGGTTTCATATTCAGCCAAACTTTGGTGCCTTTCCCCACCATACCGTCAGCTTCCAAGCCATAGCGCTGTTGAAATTTTTTGACAGCTTCAACTAGCTCATCACTGTACAAACGCGCATGTGCGGTCGCTTTGGCGATTTCTGCATCTGGCGCTGCGGCATCTAACTCTGTATTAATCGCCGTTTCATCAAGTAGCCCTTGGCGATACAAGATCTCACGTAAAGCGATAACATCATCACTCGATTGACCCGGTTTTAGGGTTTTGGTATCCACTAAAGCCAACCCATCGTCATCCATTTTTAGTTGCTTCAACATTTCTTCGCGCATAGGCTGATACAGGGAATGTTGAGGCGCTTGTAATTTGACCCATTCATTAAGGCGGTTTTCGGCGGCGGCATCCAACCATGGCTTCATTTGCTCTGCCGTAGGTGCCGCTATTTTGTAAGGCTGTTTCCGGTATAGCCAAAATTGTCCATTAGCTGAAACACCAGAAAGATATTGTAGATAACCCAACATGGCATCAGACAAAATCACATCACGGCCTAATTCGCTCAACTGAACATGTTCAAGGGCGGCTAACCACTCATTAAATTGAGGTTGTACCCCTGAAAGTGCCAGCTCCGCCAGTTGTTGCTGAAACTGTTCGATAGCCGTTTCATCTTGCCATAACAGTTTCATCTGCCGATCTGCATAAATCTTCGCGAGTTGTGAAGAAAAAACAGGTTTTATATCGGCAGGTAATGCTCCCGTAATTTGCGCTAAACTTTCAGTTGGTGTGATAGTCGCCACAGGGGTTGCCACCACCTCTTGCTGCAATGGCGCTTCTTCTGTCAAAATTAGCCCATTGTCTTGCGCTGAAAATACAGGAAGTTGTATCGACAACAGCCCACAAATTACCGAAAGTTGCAGAGCTTTCACTCTTTTCTTTGCCATAAATCCACCTTAAGTAACCACATGGATAACAATCATTTTTTATTATATTGAATATTAATTGTATTTAATTTCGAAAAGAATGTTATAGGAATTGGCTAATTTTGTCTTTAAATAACGCGAAACGATTTTACGCTTAGCCATTAAAACAGAATAAATACAACCAATGAAAAATAGACGTATTTACTGCTAAAATACCTAAAAACAAATCATAAAAATGAAATAATAACTAGATTGTTAAATTAAATATGACTTAAGTGTGATAGTTTCCTCTTTACACCTCTTTTGACTATTTCATGGCGAATGATACATTTACCTCTTATGAGTTAATCTTTGTGAGATACTAAAAAAGGCGCCAGGCGCCTTTATATTATTCATGTTATGTCGATTAACCTAATTAATATTCAGAGTTAATCACAACCTCTTCACCAAATTGCCCTGCTTTAGGTAATGGTTGGTAGGAGGAGTTTGCGGCACGTAAAATACGAATACCACGGATATTTAATTCACGAGCTGCGGCAATATCGGCATCAGCATCACCATAATAAATTTTTAATTTATGGTCACGCATCCAACTGACTTTATTATTTTGTCCCGGTTCATCCCCCGCAAAAATGACTGGGTTCATTTTATCTGCCGGGATACCAAGCCCTTCTTGTACATATTGGCTAACGGTTTCTGTTTTTGTCTTCGTGCGGCCAGTAATAAAGTAAACAGTATCACCACGTTTTAGATGCATTTGGACTAACTCGATGCCGACTTTTTTAGGCATGCTGAATTTATCCCATTCATTATTCATCTTTTCCCAAAATTCCCTATTTTTGAGATAACTAAAATCATTTGGAGAATATTCTAGTTTACCGCGATAAAAACCAGGACTGGAAAAAAGTACGGTATCATCAATATCAAAACCAACAGCCATAGGAGCTTGGCCTTCAAGGCTATTTTTAATTTGCTCAACAGAAACCCAATGAATTGGTTTCTGTTCAGCTAACTCTGCCACAGTTACCCCTGGGCTAACAACGTCTGGCATTAATACTTTTGCCTGTGACGTTGCCGTAAAGCTGAATACTAACGCGATGGCACTTAGGGTCAATGTCGTTTTTTTCATGTTGGATCCTTACTGATTTATTGACTATGCAGGCATCATGAAAGCAAGCCATAATTATACGAAATATAATTTATTTGGAATGCATCACAAGAATTCAGATAATAATGTCTTTTCTCTCATAAAAATGAGATTAATGTCTCATAGTGACTTTCTTATTCCGATCCAATTAACCACTATTCAGTAAATTTAACTTATGCGGATTTTTATTAAAAAAAAACGGCATTATTTCTAACGCCGTTTTTAGTGACTTAAATAGGTTAATTACCCTTGAGGCAATTGTGCTTGTGAACTTGGGTTATCTTGACCAAACCCTTTTAATCCAACAACGTGTACGTGCTCTCGATTATCAAACACTTTACGAACCAATTTATAGGTCGTTCCTTTTTCAGGACTGATATTCTCAGGTGCTGCAATAATCAGCTGCATTTCTAACCGCTCACACAGCTCAAACAAGGTGGCGATAGATTTTGCATCCAGTCGAGCGGCCTCATCGAGGAACAGCAAGCGGCAAGGAATGATATCTTTTGCACGTAAGCGACGTGACTCCTCTTCCCAGCTTTGCACCACCATAACCAATATCGACATCCCTGTACCAATCGCTTCACCTGTCGATAATGCACCACTTTCCGCCTTCAACCACCCATCGGATCCGCGGTTAACTTCAACTTCAAGTTCAAGGTAATTACGATAATCAAGTAACTCCTCACCGATAGTTTGCGGTAAGCGTTGCCCCATATCGATTTGTGGGTTCAAGCGTTGATAGAGCTTAGCCATCGCCTCAGAGAAGGTTAAACGCTGGCTGGTGAACAGATCTTGATGCAATTCGCTCTCTTCTGAGAGCACCGTCAATAACAGAGAATGGCTTTCTCGAATATTGACATTCAAGCGTACCCCTTTCACCTGACCAAACGCAACGGCCTGCAAGCCTTGGTTCAACATGCGAATACGGTTCTGTTCACGCTGAATGGTCTTACGAATAATGTTAGCCACACTCTTCGAACTGATCGCCAGTTTTTGCTCACGAGCCGTTAGCTCTTCTGTTAATCGAGCCAACTCAATTTCCATTTGCTCAATTGCATCGATGGGGTCATCAGTACGAATGATATCTTGACGAATACGCTCGCGAAGATGCTGATAAACAGCAATAAAGAATTGGATCTTACGCTCTGGGCGTTTCGGATCTTCAGATAAACGCAGCACATCACGTAAATGTTCATTATCTGCTACCGCTAAACGTAACGCCCCCAAAGCCTTATCCGACATTGAGCGTAAACTATCACCGTCGGTATAAGCCAATTCTCGACGGTGTAAACGCCGCTCAACACCATTGTCTTTCACCAAGCGCATGACAGCACACCAGCCAGCCTTAGCCGATACCACTTGTTCGCGCAATAGATAATAATCTTTCTCTAACTTGCGAATACGTTTTTGCAAGTTTTCCATTTCCGCTTCACATAAGGTCTGCTGTTTTTCTAGCTGGTTAATTCGGCTACGATTCGCCATGACAGATTGATGTAGCTCATCACGACGAATACGTGCACGCTCTTGCGCATCAGGATCCGCTTTAACACCAATATCCTGCATTTCTGCTTCTAGCTCTTTTAACATCTCTTGTTTGGTATCAAACGAGCTGCGAAGCGACGCTAAAACTTGATTGAATTGTGCTGATTGTGATTGCTGCTGACGTAACTGCTCACGAGCGCGGCTTCTTTCATTTTCAGCTTGCTCTAAGCGTTGGCGGAGTTTTTCGTTAAGGTCGGCATTCTCATTCACCATCCCCGTCGAATCACTGTAGCTAAAGTGGGCGCGACGCTGCACCACTTCCACCAAGGCAAAGGCCTGTTGTTTCGCGATTTGCTGACTATGTTTCGCATTCTCATAGTCTTGACGTAGCTGATCATGTTGCTCAGGGTCGCTCAATAACGCGGTAACGATAGGCTCTAGTTTTGCTAACGCCTGACCATGTTTATTTAAGAAATGGGCAGCTTCTTCTGCTTCTGAAAGCTCATCTCGAATTTCGTCAGCGCGATCCGCTAGCGTTTCATCCATCAATAACCCAACTAAAGGTAATAGTCGGTTTAATGCAGATAGAGACTCTTTACCCATTGCAAACTGTTGGCGCTGTTGCTGAGTTTGCTCTTCAAACTGAGCCAAATTACGCTCTATCTCAGTACGTTTTTGGTTTAAGGTGCGGATTTCGGCTTCGGGGTCGGCTTCAAAAGCTACCGAAATATGTTGACCAATAAAACGACTAAAAGCTTGATGTGCACGTTGAATTTTTTGTACGTCAAACGAGAGCGTTGCGTAGCGCTCAGCTAAGTTATCACGCTCTAGTGTCAATGCTTCTAAGCGTGTTTCACGGGCTGCTCGGCCAAATAAGGGCACTTCCGGATAACGAGAAAAACGCCATTGCCTATCTGACGAGCGTACTAATACCGCATTTTCAAACTCTTCTGCATCGAAAACACTGTCATCGAAGGATTGGGGATCCCCTTCAATAAAGTAAACATCTTCTGGGCAATCTTGCAACGTTTCTAATTGGCTGCGCACCACCGAAAGGTCTTGAACAACAATCCCATTTCGAGCAGGACCATACAGCGCCGAGAAATAAGGGGCATCTTCAATGGTGATATCGTCGTAGATTTCCGATAACAACACCCCACCAAAACGTTCTGCAAGGGCAAGTAAACGGCTATCTTCCGCACCACTAGGTTGACTGAGGCGCTCAATTTGCTTCTCTAATTCGCGACGTTGGCTCGCCACCTCGTCACGCTCAACGGTGATTTCCCTTTCCTGTTCAAGCAGTTGCTGCATGTACTCTGTAACAGCACCACTTGATTCAAATGATTGTTTGGCTTGTTCGTTAAGCTGAGTCAACGCTTCTTGTGCCATTAACCATGCAGGCGCTTTAGCCGTTAATACTTGAATGCGTTGACGAATTTGCTCAAGCTCTTGGCGCATCTGCATACGACGTTCGCCGCTTTCGTTGACACCAACACTTAATTCTTCTTGCTGCGCTTCCAATTCGGCCATTAGGCCATCTAATTCATCTGGCTCATAGCTTTTGTTATGTCGCTTACAAAATTCGTTTAATAAGCGCTCTGCATTTTGCTGACTGTCTAAGCGTTGTTGTAATTCAGCGAGTTGCATGCGTAATGGTTGCACTCGCTCTGCCAAATGTTGCTGTGAAGACCAATCGCGTAATAGCGCCCTTGCTTGCTGGTAAGCCTCGCTACGACTGACTTCACCTACCATACTTTTAACAAGTTGGTACGCTTGCTCAAACTGACTGTGTGCCGCATCCGCAACACTGATTTTTTGCTCTAATGTCAGTAACGCTTCTGTGGCCTGCTGCTCGCGAGCTTCAAAGGTTTCTAACCACTCGTCTGCATTTTCTATTGATAAGTCAGGTAATTGGCACAATTCACGCGCCCGAGTCAGTGCCTGCAATGCTTGCTGATATTGAATAGCTCGGGTTTGCTGGACATCAAGCGCCTGCTGATAATCAGCCAACTGGCTTTTTAATTCATCAACTTCAATTTCAGCCGCTTCAGCACGTGCTTCAAACTCTTCTTGGCGCTCTGTCGCCTCAGCAACCACTTCCGACTGCTCTTCAAGACGGAAAGTCAGCTCTTCAATATCGGCTTGGTAGCGATCGATTTTCTCTTGCTGACGCAATGCCGTCTGAACAAGGTTTAAATGGTCATTTGCAGCCTGATAATCAGCCTCTAAATCAGACGATGCATTATTTTGTTCGTTCAATTCGCGGGCAATTTCAACGCTACGAACTTGCTCTTGCCTCAACTGCTTACGGCTCGCCAATAGTTCACTACGCGCTGCCATTGCTGAATCAAGGTGAATACGTCGTTCATTGGAGTGACGCATATAATCGGCTGACACATAATCTGTAGCTTGGCTGATCAGATGTTTGAATAAATCACGATCCGATTGGGTTACGCGGATGGCTTCTAGTGTCAGGCGGTTTTCACGTAGCGCAGCTTCCATGTCTTGGAAAGCCTTACGTACTCCACTGTTTTCTGGCAATAAATAATCACGTAGCGAGCGAGTGATGGCACTAGAGATCCCGCCATACAATGACGCTTCAATCAGACGATAATATTTGCTACGGTCACTGGCTGAACGTAAACGCTTCGGTAAAACACCGAGTTCAAACAGGACTGAATGGTAATCCGTGATTGAGTTGAATTGCTTAAAGTGGAGGCCTTCTTGCTGTTCTAAACGCTCTTTTAATTCGTTGAGAGCGATAACTTTTGCTTGGCGCCCATCCACTATTTCGGTCAAAACTTCGGTCGGTACTGTCGCGATTGGCACACCTTGGATCATGAAAGGTTTAATATCGACTTTCTTATCACGACCCGCAACCTGTTGCAGCCTCACCCCAACAATGACGCGCTGATGTTTAGAGTTCAAAACATCCAAAACAGCATAACAGACCCCCGGGCGTAGCTTACCGTGTAAGCCTTTGTCGCGTGAACCTGTTGTTGCCCCTGCTTCGGTGGTATTACGGAAGTGCAGCAAGGTGAGATCGGGGATCATTGCGGTAATAAATGCCGCCATCGTTGTTGATTTACCTGCACCATTTCCCCCTGACAGCGTGGTCACCAGCTCATCAAGGTCAAAAGTACGCGCAAAAAAACCGTTCCAGTTAATCAGCGTCAGTGAGCGAAACTTCCCGCGTTCAATCATACTTGTTCATCCTCATCACTCTCAGCCGCATCTTGGTCTTCGTCTGTCTCTTCATCTTCACTATCCTGTAAGGATAACCCTTCTTCGAGGGAGATGGCCTCACCGTCACGGATCATACGTAATTGGGCTTCTTGAACGTTATCACCACTACGAACGTCAGCACCGAAACGGAATACCGATTCAGAAATAATAAATCTGTTCGAGTCGTTTTGAATAAAATGTACCATGCCTAAACGACGTAAGCGGTTCAGGGAGGTTCTCAGCTTTTCTTGTAGCTTTTGCTTATCCAAATCAGAACCGGTTGAGCGTTGATTAACAAATTTCAATAATTTGCTTTCATCCGCCAACGATAGTAGCTCTTCAAATAGCTCTTGGGCGGTAAAAATGCCTTGGTTAGTCAATCGTTCAGGACTTAAGTAGAGATAGCAAAGAATTTTCCCTACCATCATATCCAGCTCAGATAATACCGAGCGTGGGATCAAAGTTGTTGAACGGGGACGTAAATAGAAAAAGCCTTCCGGTGCCCGAATCAGTTCCACATTGTAGCGTGCATAAAATTGCTCTAACACCTCTTGAAAGTCCATCAAGAAGGCATGGTTATCAAGGTCATCAATACTAATATGACGCCCTGAACGCAATTGACTATCTAGCTCTGGGAAAATGGGGTTGGCCAATGCCTGAGCCAGTTTAACTGGCATAAATTGTTCAATATTTGTCGATGACATGTGCCTGCACCTTGGCTCCGTAATCATTAATTGCTAGCCACTCTGACGGCAATCCCGCCAAATCAGCCTCTGCGATACCTAATTTAACAGCCTGATCAATAATAATGCGTGTCACATCAAAGTGACGTTTCTGTGGATACTGCTTTAAGTACTCTTGTACGACTCGGGCAACATCCAGTGGCTGTTTTTCGCGTTTATAGAATGCCAGTTCAGCTTCCATAAGCTCGGCTAACCGATCGTTCACCTCGCTAAACTCTTCAAATTCAAGGTCTGGAGGCAATTCCCCCATCACCTCTTCATCGTTCAAGGCTAACTCTTCGTCACGCATATCAAATAGACGGTCCGCATTCGCGTAAGTCAGCGCCCATGGGCTATCAAGATATTGTTGAACGGATTGGCGTAAACGCTGCGAGAAAATACGGTTTTTATCCATATCAATTGCAGTACGGATAAATTTATGGACATGGCGGTCGTAACCAATCCAGAGATCGATAGATTGTTGACCCCAACTAACAATGCGGTCTAATTTGTTTTGCAAATCGTAAACTAGCCTATCCACCATATCGGAAAAGACTGGCGCATTCATATTCGCTTCTTGAATACGTAATAAATTCGCCTGTAATTTATCTCCGGCGGCTTCTAACGTATCCTGAAGCTCTCGCAATGTACCGGATGTCTCTGATAACAGCTGTTCACAGTTTGCGATAGCGGCCTGCCAATCTTGGTTGAGTAATGCAGCAATATCTTCTTTGATACTATTTTGCTGCTCATCCATCACGCGCTGAGATAAATCAATGCTGTCGAATATTTCAGCCACTGAATATTTCAGGGGGGCGAATACAAAACGGTGCCAATAAAATTCATCGCCGCCTTCTTCGGCTGCCTCTGCTGCCCTTTGTAGCTCACCTGCCACAATGGATAGCTGCATAGACAACCTTAATGTAGAAAACTCACGCTGACGAATGTAGTAGTCGCTTATTCCAATGCCAAGTGATGTCAAACGGTAAATGGCGTTACCTTCTGTAATATCACTGGTAAAACGGTTAAATATTTTCTGGCGAACCATATCATTGATAGCGTTGTTCGCCCTGACAGATAATGATTCCGTGGTCTGTTCAAAACCTTTACACACTTCACGGAATGCATCAATCAACTCCCCTTCATTCATTTCACCGTTAACGCGTTCGCTGTTTAATACCGCAACCGCCAGCAAGAAAGCTAAGCGCTCTGGAGGCAGTGAAATCGAAAAATCATTTTTTCGTGCCCAGGACACGAGTTCAGGGACGGTCTGGGAAAAATCACTCATAAATCGTCCTTTATTATTGGTTTTCGTGCCATGACATGAATATAACGCCCCATGCTGATGTAGGGTTCCTGACGACAATATTGTTGTTCTAAAGCCAAAAGCGCCGGAAAATCTTTTTGCTGTAACTGCCGACTTTGCAGGTAGTCATGAAAGACTCTGACGCCACTTTTGCCAATAATCTCCATTTTGCAATCAGACAACCATTCATCGACTTGTTGTGGTAGTAATGGATTTTGTGGCGATAATGAACGTTTACGTCGACGTTGGATATGCGGTGTAGCAAGATGAAAATTACCTAAAATCGCGTTTCGCATTACTAAACCATTTGCATTATAGAACATGACAGAAAATACGCCTTCTGGCCTAATTATATCTACCAACTGTTCAATTGCATATTTCTGTTCACTAATCCATTCAAGTACCGCATGAAATAGCACTAAATCAACCGTACCTTCAATATGTTGGCGAATATCTTGAACTGCACAATGAATAAAACGCATATTTTCGCTAATCCCTTGTTCTTCGGCAAGTTCATTAGCGCGTTCAAGCATTTCTTCGGATAAATCGCAAAGTATGACCTGATGTCCCATTGCCGCCAGTTTGCGCGAAAAGTGACCTTCGCCACCGCCTGCATCTAAGATACGCAATGTTTGCCCATTAAACTGAGATAAAATCAATTGGGTTAGATCTTGCCAAACAACCGCTTCGCGTATTTTACCTTTTGTCGTGCCATAGATATTTTTTGCAAATTTATCAGCAATATCATCAAAGTTGCGGTCTACCATGTATTATCCGGTACTCTTTAAATTAGCCATTCATGCCTGTTAACACAACGCCACCTTCCCAGCAAATGTTAAAATCAGCCAGTTCTTATTTCGCCGTTAATGAAATAAGATCAAATCCAGAATATGATTCAATATTAATTCGGCTAAAATAACGCTGTACATCTGCTTGATGTTTAAGGCTGCTGAAACCTAAATGATATACGCTCAATAACTCGATGTGCAGGGTTTGAACCGCTAGGAGCATCGATAGCTCTGTGACTCGTGCGAATGAGTGTAGTCAAAAATACAGCAACTTGAAGTATGACGATTATAACAGATAACGGCCTTATTTTGGCATAGTGCGGTCCTGAATTCAGCAGTCAGAACAATTAATTGACGATAAACTCCAAAAAATAGGTTCACTTATGCTATTTCTTTTAAAAAAATACTTGGGCGCCTTACTTATGCCGCTCCCTCTACTGCTGCTGATCGGGTTTATCGGCCTTATATTGCTGTGGTTTACACGCTGGCAAAAGAGTGGCAAGGCCTGTGTATCCATGAGCCTTATTGTTATTGCCCTTTTAGGGTTGCAGCCTATTTCTGACAGTTTACTTGCCCCTGTTGAAGGGAATTTCGATAAACGCTATGAACTGATCACAGAAAATCCCCCCGAGAATGTTCACTATATTGTCGTGCTCGGTGGTGGGTTTACCTATAATCCAGATTGGAGCCCGAGTTCTAACTTGCTCAACAATAGCCTGCCTCGCGTCACTGAAGGTGTCCGTTTATACCTAAAATACCCAGGAAGTAAGCTTATTTTTACAGGAAGCAAAGCGAATAGCACTATCAGTAGTGCAGAAGTTGCGGCCATGGTTGCTCAGTCACTTGGTGTACCTGCTAGCGATACGATTGCATTAACAGAGCCAAAGGATACGCAAGAAGAAGCATTTGAAGTGGAAAAAATAATTGGGAAAGAGCCGTTTTTGCTGGTGACCTCGGCGAACCACTTACCAAGAGCCATTTCCATGTTTACAGCACGCGGCATGCAGCCTATTCCTGCCCCTGCAAACCAATTGGCCATCAAAAGTGCACTCAATCCGTGGGAAAAATATTTCCCTTCCGCATTCTATTTTAGCCATAGCGAACGGGCTTGGTATGAATTAATCGGCTCTATTTGGTTTTATTTAAAGCCAGATAACACCGAAGCACTAGAAACCCCCATTTTAACGCCTGAGGCCATAGAAGCAGAATAAATAGAACAATAAAAAAGGTGTGGCTCAGAAATGAGTACACACCTTATATGGCTACCGATATTTATCGTTGCTTATTTAAATTGCTTTCTTACTAGCTCGAGATCTTCTGGAGTATCCACACCAGCACCCGGTGCTTTTTCAGCCACTGCCACATGTATTTTTTCGCCATACCAAAGCACTCTTAACTGCTCTAGCATTTCGATTTTCTCTAATGGGCTGGCTTCCCATTTAATATAACGACGAATAAACCCTGCGCGATAAGCGTAGATCCCAATATGACGTAAGAAATGATCACCGATAGCATTTTGGCTAACGGCGAATTTATCTCTATCCCATGGAATGGTCGCTCGAGAAAAGTAGAGCGCATAACCTTCGTGATCTGTCACTACTTTTACCGCATTTGGATTAAAGGCTTCTTGAGCATCATGAATAGGCACTGCCAATGTTCCCATCTGCGCTTGGCTACCTTGAAGGTTCCTTGCAACCTGGCTAATGATTTCAGGTGGGATCAAAGGCTCATCACCTTGTACATTCACAATGATTTCGTCGTCCGCAAAGCCATAGGTGTCAATGACCTCTGCTAAACGCTCTGTTCCTGATTGGTGGTTAGGATCAGTCATACAAGCTTCACCGCCTGCTTGGATAACTGCATTCGCAACGTCAGGGTGATCGGTCGCCACAACGACACGTGACGCCCCTGACTTAATGGCTTGCTCCATGACTCTGACAACCATCGGCTTGCCATGGATATCAGCAAGGGGTTTCCCCGGCAGTCGAGTAGAAGCATAACGAGCAGGAATAATAACAGTAAACATAATGATTACTGCCCTTCGTCTAATGCAACTTTGCGAGCTTCACTTTCCAACAAAACAGGAATGCCATCACGGATAGGATAGGCAAGGTGATCGAATTTGCAAATCAGTTCAAGGTTTTCTTTGTTGTAACTTAATTTGCCATGACAGATAGGGCATGCAATGATTTCAAGTAAACGGTGATCCATGTTTTCTCCCAAATGGATTTAACTCACTTCGGGTCAGGATAACACAAGCCGATATCACCGTTAACTCTAATCTTTTTGAATACGCTCTCCTGCGAGAAATTGAGAGGATAGAGGTGCAGGAGAAACGGTACTGTTAATGATTTAATTAATAAGCAATAACGTCAGCAGCCGTTATGCCATCTGAATTGCGAGTAACAGAAAACTCGACATTTTGACCTTCAAATAATGATTTGATTTTTTTATTTGCAATTGATTTACGTGTAACAAAGATATCATCACCGCCATTTATTGGTGAAATGAATCCATAACCCTTATTTGCATCAAACCATTTAACTCGACCCATATGTAATTGAAAATTCATATTAAAACTCCTTTTGTTCTGAGAACAATAATTCTATTTATTGTTGTACTATTACTCTTTACACGTTATACCCCATGATAAATTGCCGATTTATTAAAACGCTTTAAGAGCAAGTAAACGATTACTACCGGATGTACTGTTGTTATTAATCTGTACACACTATTAAATTAACGGTCTTTCGCATACCAATCATCCACTGTAACTTAACAGCCTATTTTGACATTGAGATGACAAAACTGATGAATAAACGTGGAAACTGCGAGGAAATAGAGACGAACTCAGTTGACCGTGAATAAATCAAATATAGATACTCATTATTAATGAATTACATTTATATACATAATAAAGAGATCTACATCACGTTGGAGATATTATTATCACAGTAAATGTTTAAAGACAAGTTTTTTTATAGCGCTCTACCGTGTTTTTGATCTCACTGAGGATCTTTGCTTCCCCTGACGCATCGAAAGAAGCGTCCACAGGCAGATACCACCAATTGGCTTGGGCGAAGGATTGGCATTTTACTGCGTCTTTTTCGGTCATTAGCAGGGGTTCATTATTAGGTGTTAATGCTAACAGAGAGTGTTGTTGATACGGCTGATGATCTGCAAAAGCATGCGTTTGCACCAATTCTAACCCTTTTTTTTCTAAGGAGGCGAAAAAGCGAGGAGGATGACCTATGCCAGCCATAGCAACCACCGTTTTAAGTTCACTCACTGCACACTTTTCACCACTGAGTAAATTAACGGCAATATCCCCTTCTAATGCCATAGCGACTTCATTAGCGTTTGCTTGCCCACCATTAACGATGACGGCATTCACACTCGTTAAACGCCCCGCTCTTTCACGCATTGGCCCAGCGGGTAACCACCAGCCATTGCCAAAACGGCGTTGACCATCAATCACAACGATTTCGTAGTCTCTCGCTAACGCATAATGTTGCAAACCATCATCGGTGATGATCACGTCCAACTCATGGTTTTCCAATAATGCTCTCACCGCCTCACTGCGTTTGGGGGCCACCGCGACAGGCGCTTTGGTTCGGTAGTGAATTAAAATAGGTTCATCACCGGCTTCAGCCGTTGTCGTCGTTGATGAAATCACTAGTGGATAGTGATCTGCTTTTCCACCATATCCCCGAGAAACCACACCAACGCGGTAACCTTCCCGAGTTAATGCTTCTACTAGCCAAATAACGACAGGCGTTTTACCATTCCCCCCTGCCGTTAAATTGCCAACAACGATTACTGGAACTGGTGCCTTCCAAGAACGGAATAACCCAGCTTGATAACTTATACGCCTAACTAACGCGATCGCCCCATACAGCAGCGAGAACGGCAGTAGTAAGATATAAAGCCATGACTGACCAGCCCAGATTTTTTCTATCATTGGCTAAACTGTATTTTATGTAGTTGAGCATAGGCCCCCTCTAGCGCTAATAACGCTTTATGGTTGCCACGTTCGATAATGCGACCATCTTGAACAACTAAAATTTCATCCGCATTTTCAATAGTTGATAAACGGTGAGCAATCACAAGAGACGTTCTATTTTTTTGTAGTTCGTCCAGTGCTGCTTGAATAGCTCTTTCTGATTCAGTATCCAATGCAGACGTTGCTTCATCTAGGATCAAGATAGGGGCGTCACGCAACAGTGCGCGAGCAATGGCAATACGTTGGCGTTGACCACCCGAGAGCATCACACCATTTTCCCCAATCACCGTATCTAAACCTTTATCCAGTTTCGCGATAAAGTCCATCGCATAAGCCATTTCTGCGGCTTTCTCAATTTGCTCGCGGCTAAAACGCCCATCCGTTGCATAAGCAATATTGTTTGCAATGGTATCATTAAACAAATACACATGCTGTGAAACCAGAGCCACTTGGTTACGCAATGACTCAAGGGTATATTCCCTAATATCATGCCCATCAATACGGATAGAGCCTTTATCGATGTCATAGAAACGTGTAATCAAATTGGCAATGGTTGATTTCCCTGAGCCTGAACGCCCAACCAAGGCCACCGATTTACCTGCTGGTAAAGTAAATGAAATATCATCTAATGCAGGATGTTCTTTAGTTGCATAAGTAAACGTGACATTTTCAAATTCAATATCACCTTTCACATTAGATAATACTTTGGTTCCCTCGTCTTTTTCTTGTTCAGTATCGAGAATAGAGAATAGTGTTTGGCATGCTGCCATCCCACGTTGGAACTGAGAGTTAACGTTAGTGAGCGATTTCAATGGGCGCATTAAAGCAAACATAGAAGAGAAAACAACGGCGATTGTCCCCGGTGATAACTGTTCACGAATTTCAGGGAAACTTGCCGCATACAGAACGAACGCTAATGCAAAAGAAGCAATCAATTGAATAATCGGGTCTGAAATTGCCGAAGCAGTGACCATTTTCATTGATTGGCTACGCATATTATTGCTGACTTTATTAAAGCGCTCAGTTTCAACTTTTTGTCCGCCAAAAATTAAAACTTCTTTGTGCCCTTTTAACATTTGTTCAGCACTAGCCGTAACATGCCCCATCCCCGTTTGCATATTTTTACTGATCTTGCGAAAACGCTTAGAGACGATGCGGATTGTAATAGAGACGATTGGCGCGATAACAATCAAAATGAGGGAGAGTTGCCAGCTATAGTAGAACATCATCGCAAACAAACCGATGATATAGGCACCTTCACGAATAATGGTAATTAATGCACCTGACGATGATGCCGCCACTTGCTCTGAGTCATAAGTGATACGTGATAAGAGGGTCCCTGTAGATTGCTGATCAAAAAAGCTGACAGGCATTCCCATCATATGGCCAAATAGCTTACGGCGCATACTCATTACAACTTGCCCAGAAACCCACGAAACACAGTAGGTTGAAACAAAGCTAGATGCACCACGAACAATAATTAGACCTAACATAGCGAGAGGAAGCCATTTTAAAACGTCATTATCCGCTTTCTCAAACCCTTCATCGAGTAAAGGCTTTAATAAAGAAATCATAAACGCATCCCCTGCTGCGTTGATGACTAGAGCGATAGCTGCAACAAATAAGCCTGCTTTAAACGGCGAAATAGTAGGCCATAACCGGCGAAACGTTTGTCGTGTCGAAAGGTCTTTATCAATCATGTTTTTATTACCAAACTTAATGTAAGCGCACTATTCTACTCGGGAAATGGCGGATCACCAAACCAGAGATGATACCATCTAGGGTACATTTCGATTCGATAGCGCAAAATATTTAACTTTTCTTTTTTAAACCAGATAGTTACCTGACCTGACTCCGCTGTATTAATCCATTTAATATTATTATTTTTGTACCGTAAGTACACTTTATCTGACGGTATTTTCCAAGGACTGTATCTTGCTGAAGAGACTAATACCGTTGTTGGTGAAATTGTTCTAATGAATAGTGACGTTGATGACGTATTGCTGCCATGATGTGGCGCAAAAACAATGTCCGCATTTAATCGATGTTTATATAGTGCGGTAATTGCTTGCTCACCCTGCTTTTCGATATCACCTGTTAGTAAGATTTTATGGTAGCCATCGGTTAACATGATCACACAAGAATCATCATTATGAGACTTTTCAGCAAGCTTTTCAGGCCAAAGCACTTCAAAGTGCAGCTCTCCCCATTGCCAACGTTGACCTTTAGAGCAAGGAAGATGTTGCCCCCCTCCAAAACTGCTTCGCACATTTAACCAAGGGTATTGTTTTTTTAGAAATGGCACTCCGCCTATATGGTCAAGGTGCTTATGGCTTAGAATAAGGCCTATCGGGATAATCCCTTTTCGTTTTAAGTATGGAATGATCTGTTTTTGGGCGTTACTTCCTCCTTGCCAACGATTACCTGTATCGTATAAATAGGAGACGCCTTTTTGCTGTATTACAACGGCTAAACCATGACCAACATCCAGAGTGGTTAAGCTCCATCCTTGCTCTACTGATTTATCAACCGCACTTTCAGTGCCGATGCACAATGCACTAAAACAGCCTAATAACCCAATATAGGTTCGATGCCAGCCAAATGAAATAAATACACCAATCAACCAGCAGAATATAGAAACCCACAATGAAACGGACTGTAGCTCCATCCAAAAATCACTGAGATACACTAATGGCTTTATTCCTATTGAAATAATGCTATCAATTAACTGCAAAATAAAATGATGGATTGCAGCACTTGGAAACAGATATAGCAGAAATGAGAGTAAGATAAGCGGTACAACCAACCAAGAAACAATAGGAACCAACCAGAGGTTTGCCCAAAAGCTCATAAAATTGATCCCTTGAAATAATCCCATTTGTATTGGTGCTAATAAGATCAATAAACCCGTTTGTAAATGCACGAAAGGAATTAACCAACCAAGGACTTTTGTATGCTGTGTAGAAGATGATACAGAAAATAACTTGAACCAATACAGTATCGCCAATACCGCAAAACTGGATAACCAAAAGCTGTCAGATAGCATAGCTAAAGGGTCAGCAAGCACAATCAAACCAATGCTCCATACCGCCCATTGCCATGAAAAATAGAGGCTCTTTTGCTGTTTGATATAGATCCACAACCCCAATGCAATTAAAGCACGTGTCGCTGGAATAGCGAAACCGGAGACCCATCCATACAGAAAAGCAAAAATGCCTCCAAATATAATAGGTATTTTGGGGCTAATAACGTAGCTGGGAAGCAAATACAGTAAGCACCGAGCAAGCCAATAGCCTAGTAAATAAGATAGCCCGATGTGCAAACCGGATATGGCGATAAGGTGGCTCACACCTGTACTTTGTAATAGTGCGGATAACTCAGGCGTTAATAATGTGCGCTCACCAAACATTAAAGCATAAGTAATCGCAGCATTTTTTAATGAAAGAATTTCTTCCTTATAAAAATCTATTACCCTCTGCCGCACAGAGCAGCGAGAGTCGATCATTGTTGTTTGGGTGTTTTTTAATTTACCAATAATACGTTGTGATAGGCTATAACGTTGTTGGTCAAAGCCCCCTTCATTTAAGGATGCATGTAACGGTTTTAATAGGCTATTAAGTTGCCAAGTTTGCCCCGCACAAATAGTAACACCTGACCGATGTTTCACTTGCCATACCGCATATAATGGCGGAAACACGGTGACCCCAGCAACTTTATTAATTCTGACTTTAATGTTTTCTTTTTCTTTATTAAATAGTGGAACGCTGATAATAGTAACGTCTAATAATTGGTACTTTTTTGACAGTAGGTTTATTTTCTCAATAACATCATTAGCGTGCCAACATGCCCACAAAAATGCGATAGCTATTAATAGAAAAAACTTCAGATAACGATGTGCTTTTATAAATAACAAAAATAGAAACAAGATACCTGAAATAATGAATGAATTATTTATTGTGGGGATATGATGAATAAATAAAATCGGTAATGTGCCAATAAATATCGCGATCGCCGCTAAAGTATAGGAAAGTGATCCTCCCCGAAATAGTGTCAGTATACTGCCATACATTTCCTCACCTCTTAGTGCGCCACATGAATGAGCACCATAACGAGGCTTACCCTTTTTTGGAAAACATGAATATCAGCGATACGAGCTGCTTCCTAATACTTGATGATATCACTCAATCATATTTTTTTATTTAGGAGGGGCTTCACAAAACTATTTTGTTTTTATTGTTAATTTAAATAATTATTGAGAGAGAGTATCGCCGCTTGGATTAAATTAAAAGTGAGTGATATCGTTGTCTATATAGCTTCGTCTATCTCGATTTTAGCTAAGCTAAATATCAACAGCCTATATAATCTAACTACCTAAGTGGGTCATTCATGTTCGGGTAACTTGTGTCTGTATTCCGAGCCGTTGCTATACCATAACCAGTTTTATTACGCTCCTAACCTATGGTGCTCTATTTTTTAGCCATTAGCAGATTGCTCCAGCCCTACGACAATACTTAAACGGTTTCCTGCGAGTCAGATAAGCAATTAAGCAGCTCACGGTCCCCTTTACTGAGCGTGTCGTTTTAGCCAGAAACGCTATCAATACGTTAAAGCCCCCCAATAAAAAAACGGTGCTGTGAAACACAAGCACCGTTTTGAACTAATAATTAAGATTTACAATCAATTATTGACCATAAATATTTACACGGTCACGTAATTCCTTACCTGGTTTAAAGTGAGGAACGTATTTACCTTCCAACTCCACTTTGTCTCCAGTTTTTGGGTTACGCCCAACACGCGGAGCACGGTAGTGAAGAGAAAAACTGCCGAATCCGCGGACTTCTATACGTTCACCACCAGCCAGAGTATCTGCCATATGTTCGAGAATTTCTTTAACAGCATCCTCGACCGTTTTTGCTGACAGATGAGATTGCTGGCTAGCCAGTCTTTCGATTAACTCAGACTTGGTCATAGTACCTCCCTAAACTACCGTTACGAAGGGGTAACGCCTGTTACCCCTACCTTAATTATTCGCCTTTAGCTGCTTTGAAAGCTTCAGCCATTGCGTTGTTACCGAAGCTAGTATCTTCTTGCTTGTTCACAGTAGCGATAGCGTCTTTTTCATCAGCTTCGTCTTTTGCACGAACAGACAGGTTGATTACACGGTTTTTACGGTCAACACCAGTGTATTTAGCTTCAACATCATCACCAACTTTCAGAACCTGTGTTGCATCTTCAACACGGTCACGAGAAGCTTCTGATGCACGTAGGTAACCTTCAACGCCCAGAGTCAGCTCAACAGTTGCACCTTTAGCATCAACTGCGATAACTTTACCAGTTACGATTGCGCCTTTCTTGGTTGCTGCTAAGTAGTTATTGAATGGATCTTCAGCTAACTGCTTAACGCCCAGAGAGATACGCTCACGTTCTGCGTCGACTTGCAGAACAACGGCTGCGATTTCGTCACCTTTTTTGTATTCACGAACTGCTTCTTCGCCTGCAACGTTCCAGGAGATGTCAGACAGGTGAACCAGGCCATCGATGCCGCCTTCCAGACCGATGAAGATACCGAAGTCAGTGATTGACTTGATTTTACCTTCAACACGGTCACCTTTGTTGTGAGTTTCTGCAAATTGCTGCCATGGGTTCGCTTTGCATTGTTTCAGGCCTAGAGATATACGACGACGTTCTTCATCGATATCCAGAACCATAACTTCAACAACGTCACCAACGTTAACAACTTTAGATGGGTGGATGTTTTTGTTAGTCCAATCCATTTCTGAAACGTGAACCAGACCTTCAACGCCTTCTTCGATTTCGACGAAGCAACCATAGTCAGTCAGGTTAGTTACGCGACCAGTCAGTTTAGTACCTTCTGGATAACGTTTAGCGATTGCAACCCAAGGATCTTCGCCCAGTTGTTTCAGACCCAGAGAAACACGGGTACGCTCACGGTCGAATTTCAGAACTTTAACTGTGATTTCATCACCAACATTGACGATTTCGCTTGGGTGTTTAACACGTTTCCAAGCCATATCAGTGATGTGCAGCAGGCCATCAACACCGCCCAGATCAACGAATGCACCGTAGTCAGTAAGGTTCTTAACGATACCTTTAACTTCCATGCCTTCTTGCAGATTTTCGAGCAGTTGATCGCGTTCTGCGCTGCTTTCAGATTCAATTACAGCACGGCGAGAAACAACAACGTTGTTGCGTTTCTGATCCAGCTTAATAACTTTGAACTCTAGCTCTTTGCCTTCCAAGTGGGTTGTGTCACGAACTGGACGAACGTCAACCAGTGAACCTGGTAAGAACGCACGGATACCGTTCAGTTCTACAGTGAAACCACCTTTTACTTTACCGTTGATAACACCAGTTACAGTCTCAGCTTCTTCGTAAGCTTTTTCCAGCATTAGCCATGCTTCGTGGCGTTTCGCTTTCTCACGAGAAAGGATAGTTTCACCGAAACCATCTTCAACTGCATCCAGAGCTACGTCGATTTCGTCGCCAACTTGGATTTCTAGCTCACCCTGAGCATTTTTGAATTGTTCTACTGGGATAGCAGATTCAGATTTCAGACCTGCGTCAACCAGAACAACGTCTTTATCGATGGCAACAACAGTACCACGGACGATAGAACCAGGACGGGTTTCAATATTCTGCAGGGATTCTTCAAAGAGTTGAGCAAAAGATTCTGTCATATTAATGATCTTCAAGAGTTTTAAATTAACGTCCATTCAGCTTCCGGCCAAATGGGGTTGTTTTACATACCCCACAACTTTCCTTGTCATAAGGTGATTACCATGTTAAGCGAAAAAATCAACATAGTATTAGATGCGTATACTATCTACATTATAAGCTAAAATACAGCCAATTATTAAGATAATTGCAGAATTTTTTTCGCGTAGGCTTGTGCTTTTTCAATGACTTCCTCAATTGACATACTTGTGGAGTCCAAAATCAAAGCATCCTTCGCGGCAACTAAAGGTGCAACCGAACGGTTACGATCACGATAGTCGCGTTCTTGTATTTCGGTTAAAAGTCGTTCAAAGTTAACATCAAACCCTTTTTCCTGCAACTGCTTCATGCGCCGATGAGCGCGCTCTTCTGCGGAAGCGTCAAGAAAAATTTTGACGGGAGCGTCAGGAAAAACAACGGTTCCCATATCACGACCATCTGCAATCAAACCAGGCATCGCTCTAAATGCGCGTTGCCGGCGTAATAGCGCTTCCCTTACACGCGGAAAAGCCGCTATTTGCGAGGCGGTTTTACCCACATCTTCCGTGCGAATTTGATTTGAAACATCTTCGCCTTCTAAAATCACTTTTAACTGGTTTTCTTCTGGCACAAAGCGTACATCTAGGTTTGCCGCTAAAGGTACTAACGCATCTTCAGACTGAATGTCTACATGATGATGTAAAGCCGCTAATGCGAGAACACGATAAATCGCACCAGAATCTAAGAGTTGCCATCCAAACTGGTTTGCCAGCGCTTGGCATAATGTACCTTTACCAGCACCACTTGGTCCATCAACGGTTATTACAGGGGCAATTGCCACCATAAAAGGTCTCCTTCTCTGCACGTGGTTTCACCACCTGCAATTAAAATCTGTAGTGGTATTATACCTACTCGACGATTTTGTGAAATAAGCAGGTTCTGATGAGTCGCAGAAAAATGGTTATGCAGATATATAAATGGCGGCTAATTATGGATACTGACTGACATTGCCTCAATGCAAAGTCAGTCAGTCGAATGATTAAAATTTAGCTCAGACGGGCTAATTGTTGGAAGTAATCTGGGAATGTTTTTGCCGTGCACCCTGGATCTAAAATCGTAACAGGGGTATCAGACAAGGCAACGAGCGAAAAACACATAGCAATTCGGTGATCGTTATAGGTTTCAATTTCAGCATGCTGTAATTGCGCTGGCGGAACAATACGGATGAAATCGTGCCCCTCTTCGACTTCAGCACCGACCTTACGCAGTTCAGTCGCCATAGCATACAGTCTATCCGTCTCTTTCACGCGCCAATTATAGATATTACGGATCACCGTTTCCCCTTGCGCAAACAGTGCCACAGTACCAATGGTCATCGCTGCATCTGGGATAGCGTTCATGTCCATATCGATTCCGTTTAACGTACCTCGTTGGCATTCAATAAAGTCATCCCCCCAACGAATTGTTGCCCCCATTTTCTCCAGTACATTGGCAAACTTGGTATCGCCTTGGAGACTATTACGACCAATACCTGTCACTCTGACAGTGCCACCTTTAATAGCTGCCGCGGCAAGAAAATAGGATGCTGATGACGCATCACCTTCGACTAAGTATTCACCGGGTGATTGATACTGCTGTTGCCCTTTAATAACAAAGCGTTGATATTGGTGATTATCCACTTCAACGCCAAACGTTGCCATCAAAGCTAAGGTGATATCGATATAAGGTTTTGAAACCAATTCACCTGAGATAGTAATGATTGTCTCTTTCTCAGCCAACGGCGCGGCCATCAAAAGTGCGGTCAAAAATTGGCTAGAGACAGAGCCATCAACCGATATTTCACCACCAGAAAAACCACCACGTAAGCGAAGGGGCGGATAATTTTCTTGTTCTAGGTAATCAATCGTAGCGCCACCTTCACGTAAAGCATCAACTAAATGCCCTATTGGGCGCTCTTTCATGCGAGGCTCGCCTGTTAACACAATATTGTTATTCGCTAACGACAATGCTGCGGTCAATGGGCGCATTGCCGTACCCGCATTACCCAGAAAAATTTCCAGTTCGTCAGTATGGCATAACCGCCCACCGACTCCTTGAACACGGCAACGTGTTTTATCTTCAGACAATTGGTAATTAACACCAAGCTGGCTTAATGCATTCAGCATATGGCGAATATCATCACTATCCAGTAAGTTTGTCAGTAACGTTGTGCCATTAGCCATCGCCGCTAATAACAGCGCTCGGTTCGATACACTTTTAGACCCTGGCAGGTTGATCGTTCCGTTAATTGAAGAGATAGGTTGTAATGTCAGGGATTGCATAAAGCGCAGGTTCTCCAGTACTGTTTGCCTAATTATTTATTATCGTTTTCAAAAATGAAGATAGTTAAACCCGACCCAATGCGCGGATTAGGTCGGGAAGATGATTATGCGTGGCGACGTTCAAAGTCTGCCATGAAATCAACAAGTGCTTGGACACCGGCTAATGGCATCGCATTGTATATTGATGCACGCATCCCACCTGAAACGCGGTGACCTTTTAGTGACAATAGCCCTTGTGCTTTCGCTTCTTCAAGGAATTTGTCATCCAACGCAGGATTTTGCATTTGGAAAGGTACGTTCATCCAAGAACGGTTTTCGACCGCAACGCGGTTAATATAAAATTCACTATCATCGATTGCGTTATACAACAATTGTGATTTTTCATAGTTGCGTTTTGCCATTTCCTGCAAGCCGCCCTGCTCTTTCAACCACTTAAATACCATACCTGACAAATACCAAGCAAAAGTCGGCGGTGTATTAAACATCGAGTCATATTTTGCTAGGGTTGTATAATCAAATATTGAGGGTGTCTGCTTTGAAGCTTTGCCCAAGAGATCTTCACGGATAATAACAATGGTAAGACCCGCTGGACCAATATTCTTTTGTGCTCCTGCATAAATCACGCCATAACGGCTAATATCAATAGGTTTAGACAGAATCGAAGATGAATAGTCCGCAATGATCACTTTGTCTTTCGGGAAATCAGGTTCTTCATGGATAGCTAGGCCATCAATAGTTTCATTAGGGCAATAGTGAACATAAGCCGCATCTGAGCTTAATTGCCATTCGCTCATCGGTTTCACACCCACAACACCGTCTTTTTCTTGTTTGACTTGGATAATGTTAGGAGTGCAATATTTTTGTGCTTCTTCTGCCGCAGATTCCGCCCAATAGCCACCAACAATATAGTCTGCCGTGGTTTTATCGCCCAACAGGTTCAGCGGTAATGCAGCGAAATGACCGCGAGCACCACCATGGCAAAATAGTACTTTATAATTTTGCGGAATATTTAATAAATCACGTAAATTTTGCTCTGCTTCCTCCGCTATCGCAATAAAATCCTTGCCGCGATGGCTAACTTCCATAACAGAAACGCCTAAGCCTTTCCAGTTACAAAATTCCTGTTCAGCACGACGCATGACTTCAACAGGTAGCATGGCAGGACCCGCACTGAAATTATAAACCTGACTCATTGATTTCACCCTATCTTCAATTTCAACAATGTTTGTTAAATTAACTCAGTAACTATGGTTGTATCATCACCTGTCACTTGCTGCAACGGTTATTGTCGAGTTGATGGGAAATACGATAAGTTGAATTTATTGATAAAAAAGAGAGGAATTTTGTTAATCCCGTCACAACAAATACCACCACAATATTATGAAGCGATAGTGGACGAATAAAAAATATAATCCCGATTATGGCCTGTTTTGCATAATCGGGATTTGAAAATATTTTGCTCTAGCCAGTTAGGCAATAATGATACGGCTGATTAAGCAATAACCTTATTCACAATCTCTATTGCTTCTTGTTCAATTTGGCGTAAATGCTCTTCGCCACGGAAACTTTCACAATAGATTTTGTACGCTTCTTCCGTGCCGGATGGACGAGCGGCAAACCAACCATAATCGGTCATGATTTTTAGCCCACCAATAGAAGCGCCATTACCCGGTGCCGTCGTTAAACGTTGAGTGATCTTATCGCCCGCTAAAGAGTCCGCAGTGACCATCTCTGGCGACAACTTACTGAGTTTCGCTTTTTGCTCATGGGTGGCTTTGGCTTGAATACGACTATAAATAGGCGCACCAAATTTTTCGGCGAGTTTGTTATAACGTTGCTGAGGGTTTTCCCCTGTCACCGCAGTAATTTCCGCCGCTAGCAAACATAAAATGATACCGTCTTTATCTGTCGACCAAGGTGTGCCATCAAATTTAAGGAAAGACGCTCCGGCACTCTCTTCGCCGCCGAAACCCAATTTTCCGTTAAACAAGCCATCGACGAACCATTTAAAACCAACGGGTACTTCGACAAGTTCACGTCCAATATCGGCAACAACACGGTCAATCATGGCACTTGAAACGAGTGTTTTCCCGACAGCGACCTCTTTCCCCCATTGTGGGCGATGCTGGAATAGGTAATCGATCGCGACCGCAAGGTAGTGGTTTGGATTCATTAACCCTGCTGGGGTGACAATACCATGACGGTCATAATCAGGGTCGTTGGCGAATGCTAAGTCAAACTTTTCTTTCATCCCTAATAGGCCAGCCATCGCCCAACGCGATGAGCAATCCATGCGGATCACGCCATCATGATCAAGCGGCATAAAACGGAATGTTTGATCTAATTGATCATTCACCAGTTCAAGATCTAATTGATAATATTCAGCAATCTTGCGCCAATATTCGATGCCAGAACCACCGAGTGGGTCGACACCTAATTTTAAACCTGCTTTTTGAATCGCCTTCATATCCACCACTTCACCCAGTGCGGCGACATAAGGCATGACTAAATCTTGTTCGGTGACATAACCACTGACCAGCGCATCTTCAAAAGAAATACGCTTAACACCCGTAAGGCCGTTTGCGAGTAATTGATTTGCTTGCTTTTCGATAACCGATGTTAAATCGGTATCAGCAGGGCCACCATTTGAGGGATTATATTTTATACCGCCATCTTCCGGTGGGTTATGAGAAGGTGTAATGACAATTCCATCCGCAACATCTTGATGGGATTGATTATAACTGATAATCGCATGGGATATGGCAGGCGTCGGAGTAAACCCGTTATCGGCTTGGATAACCACATTGACTTGGTTTGCAGCTAACACCTCAATAACCGTAATAAATGCCGCTTCAGACAACGCGTGGGTGTCTTTGCCGACAAAGCATGGCCCTGTTAGCCCTTGCTTTTTACGTAAATCAGCAACCGCTTGAGCAATAGCAAGAATATGATTTTCGTTGAAATTTTTCCTACTTGCACTGCCTCGATGCCCCGATGTTCCAAACTTCACTGCATGTTCAGGGTTACCGACTTGTGGTTTTAGTTGATAATATTGAGCGGTTAGTTGTGCAACATTAATCAAATCTTTCTGAAACGGAAGCTGCCCTGCGCGTTCATGTATTGTCACTTGTTATCTCCCAATGCACTGGTGCCTTATTTGTGACACCAGCGATGCCTCAATTTTTCGATTAGATAGTATTACAAACTTTCTCAATCACATTGGCAGGGAACTGCATTTCCTGCATGATTGCTTCAACCATGCTGCGTTTGCGATTGGTATTTGTGTTGGTGATCACCCAAAATGGCGTTCCCGGAATATGCCGAGGTTTTGACTGCTTACCTGCGGCTAACAGTGTTTGCTCATCGCCAGCAAAATAGACACGCGTACGACCATGCATTGACTCTGTCGCATTAGCAAAAACAGTGGCGTCTAAGCTATAGAGTGTCGATAAAATTAGCATAAAGCGGTCGATGGCTTTGCTTTTTTCTGCATAAGCATCAGAGAGTAAAAGCTCCCTCATCACCCTAACTGGATTTTGCGGCGTAATGGCTGTTTTTTTTGTCTCGACCGCCTGCTGCGGCGGCTGTTCGTTGCCGAGTTCTTTAACGACTTGTACTGGCTGACCGGACTTTAAATTTAACATACGGCGCAAAATATCCGATGCACTTTCACCGATATGCAGTGTGTGGCTGGCAATATAGCGGTAAAGCTCTTCATCAACTTCTATCGTTTTCATTTTTTCCCAGTACTTTTTTAACTAAAATTTGCGTTGGGATTATAAGATAGATTTCAAGAAAACAAAACAATTAAAATTTCAATAACTTAAAGTAAACAGCACACTAAGTTCAACGATATTTCAGTAAGTTATCATCTGATTGGTGGTTTTATGTTTAATCAGAAAAAAATACAATAATGAGAAGAATGAGACCTTAATATTCCATTTATTCTTTTATTGATAGCATTGAATAATTAATCGACCCGTTTGGATTTTGCTAATGTACATGCCATCATATCGTTAAAGAAGATAAATAAGCTGAAAATGAACTATGACAAACCTGCTAAACCATACTATTCATAAACCTGAAACTCCGGTATCGTCTACCCCTGTCGTGCTGATCCACGGATTATTTGGTGATCTCAATAATCTCGGTGTATTAGCCCGCGATTTACAAAAATATTTTGTCACCATCCAAATTGATGTCAGAAACCATGGCGACTCATTCCGTGCCACGACAATGGAATATCGCCAAATGGCACAAGATGTCATGACACTCTTACAATCCCTTGGATATGAAAACGCCATTTTGATTGGTCACTCCATGGGCGGGAAAATTGCGATGGCAGCAACCGAAATTGCCCCTCATTTCGTAGAAAAAGTTGTGGCTATTGATATGGCGCCTGTCGCTTATCAAGTTCGCCGCCACGATACCATTATTGCGGCTCTCGAAGCGGTGACCCACGCTGGCGTCAAAAGCCGCCAAGACGCGACGGTAGTCATGCGCGAATACCTTGATGAAGAGAGTGTCATTCAGTTTTTACTCAAATCATTCCGCCAAGGCGAGTGGAAATTTAACCTGCCTGCCATCAAAGAAAACTATGAGTCTATTATTGGCTGGGAAACCGTTCCGGCTTGGGATAAACCTGTTCTATTAATCCCCGGCGGTAACTCCCCTTATGTGCAAGCCGAATATAGAGAAGAGATTGCCGCACAGTTCCCAAATGCAAAAGCATGGGTCGTCGCGGATGCTGGGCATTGGGTTCATGCAGAGAAACCAGATCATGTACTTAGAGCCATACACCGTTTCTTAGACTTGCCCGAATACCAATAAATTCAAGCTTTATTTATAATGAAGGGAATATATAACCCTTCATTATAAACCAAATAAGAACCAATAATATATAAGACAAACTTCAATACACTGATAACTATTATTTCTGTATTATCTCTGTGAAAACTATCCATGCTATTTCATCTATTATTGCTAACATTATTTTATCAGCAATAAATATCAACCATCCTATATGACAAGCAATAACCCAAAGGAATATTCACAGAAAAAATGGAAAGTGAAAATACTCAGTCAACACTCTACTTTATTGGCATCATCATTAAGTTAACAAATGATATTAGTCAAGACGAGTTTAATACCATCACCGCAGAGAAAGAAAGTTTCCGTGATACATTAAAAGCGCTTCAAAACAAGCTTAATATAAAGTGTAAATATAAAAATCAAACCAATAAAAACATTAGTAAGATAGATTCTCCTTCTATTATTTATGATAATGATAACGTAGCTTATCTATTAGCTAATTTTAATCATGAACAAGTTCTTATTCAGCGATTTGGTAACCATCCTCCAGAATTATGGAGTATGGATAAGTTTATCCAAATGTGGAGTGGTAAATGGCTACAGGTTAAAACCAAACAAAGCCAATTTGATATTACTTGGTTTAAAACAGAATTTTTGAAATATAAATATATTATCGCTAGCGTTTTATTATTTTCATTTATTTTGCAAATACTCGCTTTAGTGACACCAATTATTATCCAAGTCATTATGGATAAAGTGTTAGTGCATAATAGTATGGTGACATTAGATCTGCTGATCTTTGGTCTTATTATTGCCGCCATCCTTGAAGTGACGCTTAAAGGGCTGCGTGAGTATGTTTATAACCATACTGTTAACCGTATCGATATGACTTTAGGGTTAAAGCTGGTCAATCATTTACTGCATCTGCCTCTTTCGTTTTTTAAAACTCGGCAAATTGGTGCAATCGTTACACGCGTTAAAGAGCTAGAGACTATTCGCGAATTTTTGACAGGAAGTTTTTTTACACTCTGTGTTGATGTGCTCTTTTTATTTGTTTTTCTTTATGTCATGAGCCTATTATCCTCAACCTTAATGTTGGTTTTTTTATGCTCAATTCCTTTCTATTTATTAGTTGCTTGGTGGCTGACGCCTAAAATTGAGGCCGCGGCCCATAAGCAATTTGCAAATATTGCCATCAACACCTCATTTTTAACCGAAAGTATTAATGGTATTGAAACAGCCAAAAGCCTCTCAATAGAGCCCAATTTTACTCGCCGCTGGGATCAGCAAACTTCTGATATGAGTCATACGACATTTGCGGCAGGCCAAATCAACTCCCGCTCTGAACATATTGTGATGGTGATTGAGAAATTAACCAGCGCCGTTATTTTGTGGATTGGTGCCTCTGAAGTCTTAGCCTTACAGCTTACTATTGGTCAATTTATTGCATTTCATATGATGGTCAATCATGCAAGCCAGCCTCTTGTTAAGTTGGTTAAGCTCTGGGGGGATTATATTAGAACCAAAGTTGCCATCGAAAAATTAGCGCAAATTATCAATTTGCCGACAGAGCAAACAAAACAAGCGGATAATAATAATACCTTAAAAGGCCATATCCATTTGCGTAATATCTCTTTTCGCTATCAACCTGACATGCCTTATATTCTCGATAATTTTAATTTATCGATTCAGGCTGGTGAAACATTAGGCATTGTTGGTACATCTGGCTCAGGAAAAAGTACTCTTGCACGTTTATTACTCCGATTATATACCCCTGAGAAAGGAACGATCCTATTAGATGGCACTCCTCTTTCATCGATGAATATTCATTCGCTCAGAAGGCAAATTGGTATCGTATTACAAGAGAACTTTCTTTTTAACCAAACCGTTTTCGATAATATTGCGCAAACTTATCCCAATGCGTCAATGGATGAAGTCATACATGCCGCCAAAATGGCGGGGGCCCATGATTTTATCTTAAAATTACCGATGGGTTATGACACCATATTATCCGAAGGAGGCGCATCACTGTCTGGGGGACAACGCCAAAGAATTGCTATTGCACGTACACTGCTCGCCGACCCTAAAATTATTATTTTTGACGAAGCCACCAGCGCATTAGATGATGAGTCTCAAGCTATTATTCAAAAAAATATGCAGCTTATTGCTCAGGGCAGAACGGTAATTACGATTGCTCATCGCCTTTCTACTATTCGTCATCACCAACGTATTATCGTGATGCAACAAGGCAAAATTGTTGAACAAGGAAGCCATCAACAATTACTTGAGCAAGGCCAGTTTTATCAACATTTATGGGCGTTACAGCAATCTTTTAAATAATGACACGGATGTTAGTTATGAAACAAACAGCAGCAACGACACGGTATAACCATTTTTTACCGTCACATTTAGCACTATTAAAAAGCCCGCCGTCTTACCTAGCCTTAACAACGGCCATCATTATCAGTATTGGCATTTTATTTGCGATTATTTGGTCATATATCGGTAAATTAGATATTCAAGCGACGACACAAGGCCGATTGGTCGTTTCCGGGCGAACACAAGTTATTCAAGCCTTTGAGCTTAGCCGCTTACAACATATTTATGTGGCTGATGGACAACACGTCAAACAAGGCGACCCATTATTAAGTGTTAATGTCTTAGGGATCAATCAAGATATTCATAATCTTAATTATCAAATTCATTTTCAACAAATTGAAAAATGGGTACATCATGCGTTATTAAATCAAATCTCCCCTGAGCTCACTCAGGAGTTTGCTAAATTATTACCTACAGAGCAGCAACGCCTTTTAGAAAGCTATCAAAGCTTAAAAAATGAATATGATGCGTTACTCAATGAGATTGATAATGAAATAACATTGAATAGAACTCATTATTCGGCAAGAGAGCGTGAATTAAAAGACGTTAATACTTTGATCATCAATATACAAAAACGCCTTGATGCCCATCGGGTATTAAATAATCAGCAACTGATTAGCCAAAAAGAGTTTTTGGAGCAAGAGCGTGAACTGTTAATGGCGAAAAAAGAGAAAACCTCAAAATTATCCGAGCTAGCGATCCTCAATAGTCAACATTCCGCACTACATGAAAAACGTCACCGACTACAGACACAGAAAACCCAAGAGTGGTATGAAAAATATCGCCAAGCTGAATTTAAATTAGTTTCAGCGGAGCAGGAATTACTAAAAAACCAAGAAAGAGAGCAGTTAAAAATTATTCGTTCCCCTGTAGATGGTACAGTACAACAACTCGCGACCTATACTTTAGGTGCCGTATTACAGCCAGCTCAACAATTGATGGTGGTTGTGCCCAATAATGACGTGCAATTAGCCGAAGTCAAAATTCTCAATAAAGACATTGGATTTATTCGTGAAGGCCAATTAGCAACGGTCAAAATAGATGCTTTCCCCTACACACGCTATGGCACTATCGATGGTGAAGTCATTTCGATTTCTAGAGATAGCACCCAAGACGAGCAATTAGGTTTGGTTTTTTTAGGGCAAATAGGTTTAAAGAAAAAGAGCCTATTGGTTGAAGGCAATCACATCGAATTAACCCCTGGTTTATCGGTCACTGCCGAAATTAAAACCGAAAAACGTCGCGTCATCGATTATTTACTTAGCCCTATTCAAGAATATACCACCACCGCCATGAGGGAAAAATAATCCATGACTGCGACTGAAACAAATTATGGTTTAGAGGCTTTAGTGTGGGTGGCAAACCATTATCAAAAAAATGTCACTAAAGACCAATTAATGCATGCTATTGGCATGAGCTCTGATTCACCGACCGACTGGGAGCTTAGAGAATGTGCCCACATTATAGGCTATGAAAGTGAGCTTGATGATTTAGACAAACGGCAAATCGCTAACCTTCCCCTTCCTGCACTAATTCGTATTCACGATGTTTGGTGGGTGCTGGCAAACAATCATGAGGGGGCGTTAGTGTTAATTCACCCCACACAAGGTGAGCTTTGTCTGTGGCATGAACATAATACAGAGGTAAATAGCCGCTTTGCCGTGTTATTAATCAAAGAACAATTTGAAGCCGAGCAAAAAAGAAAGTTTGGTATTAGCTGGTTTATCCCTTCAATATTACGTCAGCGCACCCAATTAAAGAATGTCTTTATCCTTGCAGCTGTCGTGCAACTTTTTGCCTTAGTTAGCCCATTATTATTTCAAAATGTCATTGATAAGGTACTTGTTGGACGTAGTTTAAATAGCCTTCATGTCTTGGCAATAGGCATTATTAGTATTGCCTTTGCAGAGCCGCTTTATAGTTTTCTTCGGAATAAAATTTTTAGCCATACCAGTACACAAATTGGCGCTGAATTATCAGGAAAACTCTATCGGCACCTAATGGCACTACCATTGGGCTATTTTAAGCGGCGCCCTACAGGGAAAATTATCGCTCGAATTCGTGAAATGGCCCATATCCGCCAGTTTTTAACTGGCTCTACCTTGATGCTATTTATCGATTTACTCTTTGTTAGCCTTTTTATTGCCATTTTATTTACCTATAGCGCCATTATGTCATGGCTTCTCATTGGCTCTTTGGTCATCTTTTTTATTTTATGGATGATACTCGGCCCCATTATTCGGCAACAAACAGAGAAGTCCTATCAAGCCGATGAAAATGGGCTAACCTTCTTAACAGAGGCTGTCACAGGGATTGAAACGATTAAAACGACAGCAACTGAAACCTATTTTTATCGTCGCTGGCAAAAGTTACTCAGTAAACAACTTATTCAAGGTTTTAAAGTCACCTTGCGTAGTGAGGTCGCCTCACAGCTAATGGCTCTCGTCAGTAAAATTACCACAGCGCTGTTGCTTTGGGTGGGTGTCAAAGAGGTGATGAATGGGGGGATCACCCCCGGTGAATTGGTTGCCTACAATATGTTAAGCGCTCATGTCACTCAACCTGTACTTCGATTAGCGCAAATATGGCAAGATTTTCAGCATACCATTATCTCTCTTCGCCGTGTGGGGGATATTTTGGATGAGCCTATTGAAAATGAACGAAAAGGCATTGTCAGTTCGGCATCTATTCAAGGCCGTATTGAGTTCCAAAATATTCGTTTTCGTTATCAACCCGAAACCCCAGAAGTGCTGAGCCATCTTTCATTATCCGTTAAAGCGGGAGAGTTTATCGGTATTACTGGGCCTTCAGGCTCTGGAAAAAGTACCTTAACGAAACTACTGCAACGGTTATATATTCCACAACATGGTCAAGTGATTGTCGATGGGATGGATCTTGCGGTTAGCGATACGGTTGCTCTGCGTCGCCGCATGAGTGTCGTACTTCAAGAAAGTATGTTGTTTGTCGGTACTATTGAAGAAAACATTCGTTTGAGTAAACCACAAGCCAATCATGATGACGTTGTGGAAGCGGCTAAACTTGCAGGCGCCTATGACTTTATTATGTCACTTCCTGAGCAGTTTAACTCCCCTCTGTCAGAGCGTGGACTGAATCTTTCGGGAGGGCAGCGCCAGCGTATCGCACTCGCTAGAGCGTTACTGACAAAACCGGATATTTTGATTTTGGATGAAGCTACCTCGGCATTAGACTACGAGTCCGAAGCCGCCATCATGGCGAATATGCCTTTAATCACACAAGGACGGACAGTGATCAGTATTGCGCACCGTTTGAATACTATCATGCATGCGGATCGCATTTGTGTAATTTGCGACGGTAAGGTGGCTGAAATGGATAACCATCAAAATTTGCTTCAGCAAAATGGGTTATATGCACATTTATGGCGGCAACAAACTCAATAATAGTACCGTCAAAGCACCAGCATGCGCTCGGCTGGTGCTTTTTCCAACAAACAGCTCTTTTTTTTACTATCAATAACTTTCGCTCGACATGCGCTATGGTACAAGGGAGTCAGCTAGGGTATTATTGCGCGCTGGATTATTGGTATACGCCCTTTAGCAGTAAAAATATATGGCAAAAGAACAAACTGATCGCACCACCCTTGATTTGTTCGCTGAGGAACGCAGGCCTGGGCGACCTAAAACAAGTCCGCTGTCGCGGGATGAACAATTAAGAATCAACAAACGTAATCAACTTAAGCGTGATAAGGTCAAAGGACTACGCCGCGTTGAATTAAAACTTAATGAAGATGCTGTCACGATATTGAATCAATTGGCGAATGAAAAAAACATGAGCCGTAGTGAGTTGATAGAAGAGATGTTAATGTCACAGCTAGCGCTAGTCTATGAGCCTTCTGGTCAATAGTTTCGTCTTCATAAACCACACAAATTCGACAGATTTATTCACGCTTTTTCGCCAAAATAGGGTCAAAATTCTAGGTACTTTAGTTCAAATTTAGCCCTATCTGGCTTTAGTAAACCAGATTGGAAAAACAAGAGGTTATTCACTTTATGGCAGTCATAGGCATTTTCTTCGGTAGTGACACTGGTAATACAGAAAATATTGCCAAGATGATCCAAAAGAGATTAGGCAACGAGAACGCGGAAGTTCATGATATTGCAAAGTGCAGTAAAGAAGATATTGAAGCATTCGATATTCTGCTTCTCGGTATCCCAACTTGGTACTATGGTGAAGCCCAATGTGATTGGGATGACTTCTTCCCAACACTCGAAGAAATTGACTTTG
This sequence comes from Providencia sp. PROV119, assembly GCF_028482435.1. Taxonomy (NCBI): domain Bacteria; kingdom Pseudomonadati; phylum Pseudomonadota; class Gammaproteobacteria; order Enterobacterales; family Morganellaceae; genus Providencia; species Providencia sp. PROV119. The sequence continues at coordinate 301,907 of NZ_JAMPQL010000001.1, read as the reverse complement.
AAGGTAAACTTGTTGCTTTATTCGGCTGTGGCGACCAAGAAGACTATGCGGAGTACTTCTGTGATGCGATGGGAACCATTCGCGATATTATCGAGCCACGCGGTGCAGTGATCGTCGGTCATTGGCCAACTGATGGCTACCATTTTGAAGCATCTAAAGGAATGGCGGATGATAACCACTTTATCGGCCTTGCTATTGATGAAGACCGCCAGCCGGAACTCACCGAAGAACGTGTTGATGCATGGGTACAGCAAATTTCAGAAGAGATGTCTTTGTCTGAAATTTTAGGCTAATCGACTAATTAGAAATAGGCTTATTAATACTATTATAATAATGCGACAAAGCATGGTTTCTATTTTTTATTTCCATGCCTATAATTGTAAATCAGTTTAGAAGACAACTGAATTTATGTTAAAAACGTCTCATTATTGTTAAATTTATGATTTAAGATACAGGACAAACCCGCATGACAGACAACAATAAAGCATTGAAGAATGCTGGACTCAAAGTCACTCTTCCAAGATTAAAAATATTGGAAGTACTTCAGGAGCCTGAGTGCCATCACGTCAGTGCGGAAGATCTCTACAAAAAGCTGATTGATATGGGCGAAGAGATCGGTCTGGCTACAGTTTACCGCGTATTAAACCAGTTTGATGATGCAGGTATCGTGACACGTCATAACTTTGAAGGCGGTAAATCCGTTTTTGAGCTGACTCAACAGCACCATCATGACCACTTAATCTGCCTAGACTGTGGAAAAGTCATCGAGTTCTCTGACAAATCCATCGAAGAGCGCCAGACCAATATCGCTGCACGCCACGGTATTAAACTATCTAACCACAGTTTGTATCTTTATGGTCACTGTGCTGATGGCGATTGCCGTGAAAATGCGGATGCACACGATCCAAAAGAGTAATTACCGTAAATCTTTGCCTTTAACTGACTATAGATAGTTTTTAAAAAGGCTGTGGGATTTGAGTCCAGTACTCACTGGGCTCTAGCCTTCCCCACTTCATATTAATGCCTTACTTATCCTGTTTTGAGATCTTTCAAGAACCTAACGAGTCCCCTTCAATCCTTTGTCAGCTGAGTAAAGATTAAGTCGTATGGTTGATAGGGTTCTGATACCCAAGCTCGGCGGGTAATAGAACGTGATTATTGTATGGTGACGATAAAACCGTGAGGGAGCCTCTTCATTCGCTCCCTCACCACATACCCGTTATTTTTGAGTCACGATTTCTACACGACTCGCCCTCGCCCCGTCTGGACTTTTCGCTCTTATTTTGACGTTCCCATTGACTTTGGGTGGGTTATCCGCCGAATAAACCTGCCAGTTATCGCTATCTGCCAATGCATACTCGATAATTAAGCTAGGGTAACTGATATTCGCCAGTAGCACACCGTTTTCAATTTTTGCACCAGGAACAGGGATACGGTAGGCAACTCCGGCTCTATCTAAGCGGCGAAGCTCTTTTTGCCCTACGATAGTCGCAAAACGGTTCCAATCATCTGCTAATTTTTGCTGTGAAACATATTGGGTTTTACCACCAATATATTCACGCCCTGATTGATAATCATTTTCCCATTGCGCCTTATGCCACGCTCTTTCTGCCAGCGGCAAAATGCGAGGGAATAACATGTATTCGACCTTATCATCCGTTCTGACGGCTTCACTCCACAATTGCCCTGAAAGACCATATACGCCCGGCCAAGGCTTGTCGCTTTTCGCACTGAAAGGATTCCCATCTCTATCCACTGAGGTTTCAGCATTTTGAGGGAGGTTATTCGGGGCAAAAGCAAAGACTTTTTGTTCATCACTCGCGCGTGTTGCCCAGTAGTAACCACTTTCACTTGGGTTAACTTCATAAGGCATATCAAAATAGACATAGTCTGGGTTGGAGATAACCACTTGGTAGCCTTTGTTTGCCCAATCATTTGCCGAGTCAAAGCCTCCCCAATAGAGAGTATCCCAGAAATTAACGCGAACATTGTCAGTGGCGAAATCTTTCGCACTCGAAGCGTCTTTTAAACCATCCTGCCATGCTTGCATTGTTGTAACGCCTTTTTGTTGCAAACTTTTACTCACCTGTTTAGCAAAATGGCTGGAAAGATGGTCAAAATCGCTGACATCCCCTTGCTGAATTAAAGCCTGACATGCTTTCGATTTTGCCCATGGCTTATCTTCGCGCTGTTTATCAATAATACCTTTGCCCGGCTCAATAGGGCCGCGTTTATCTTGGAAGCCTGCACCTAAGCGAATATTTTTCGCCTCATCACCACCAAAATGCCATGTTTTCAGTGGAACACCTGCTTCATCGTGCATCTGCATCACTTCACTGACGACTTTATTGACAAAGTTCTGTGATGAATCTAAGCAAGGGTTTAAATAACTACGCTTATCATAAAACTGTACCGATGTGGTTATTGAAGTATCTGATGGGTCAACTAAGCGGTACTCATTTGCCCCTTGTTCATCGCCCGCCGCGCTTAACTTATTATAACGCGCCTCCATAGCAACAACGGCTGCACGTGCATGGGCTGGCATATCAATTTCAGGGATCACCTCAATGTTGCGATCTTTGGCATAACGTAAAATTTCAATATAGTCATCACGCGTGAAATAGCCGCTCCCCATATTATTATTGTCAGCCCCCGACCCGAGTTGCGGCAATAAACATTTTTGCTCAGTTAAATCATGGCAACGCTGACTTCCCACTTCCGTTAATTCAGGTAAACCGGGGATCTCTATCCGCCAGCCTTCATCGTCGGTTAAATGAAAATGGAATTTATTTAATTTATAGCGTGACATCTGGTCAATTAATCGCATCACCACCTGTTTACTGTGGAAATTTCGTCCAACGTCTAAAAAGACCCCACGATATTCCATACGTGGTTTATCATTCACGACCATTGCTGCCACTTTCGGTGTGTCACCTTCAGTTACTGCTGACAATAATGAACCTACACCATAAAATAACCCTATACGGTCATAACCAATAATTTCGGCTCGTTGCGGTGTGATCACTAATTTGTAAGCACCACTCACTTGATCTTCAGTAGAAAATTGCTTAGGTGCGATTTTTCCTTCAATGGGGAACCCGTGACTATTTTGTTTTAGCTTGCTCAGTTGTAAGTGTTGTTCAATAACAGCTAACTCACCTTTCGTTAGCCCATTTAGTTGTAATTTAACGCCTTTACTCAGATCAACATCCTCTGACTGCAAACTGATATCAAATGGTGTTGGTAAGATTTGCCCTCGCAATTGCTGCTCAGATAACGGTTTCATCGCTAAGTTTTTTTGATAGCGGTTTTCTGGTGTCATTAATAGATTGTTATCGGCGTCGGTTCGTTTCCAATTTTTCAGTTCAAAGGGGGTAACAAAGGTTGTTGGATCTTGAGTATCAGTGCTCTTAAGGTTGCGTGGGGATGCATCTCCCGATGTCGCGTACCACCTAGGCATAAAGTCTGAATAACTAACCTGCCAATATTCTCCCGTTAGCGGTAATACCACTTTTTCGTGGGCTTTAATCCCTTTAAATTGCTCTGTTGGTGTAATTTTATGAAGGTCGCCTGTAATATGTGTGATCTTAAATTGCGGGTTATCTTGTTTTAGAATCTGTCTAATACTATGAAAATAAAGCGCCCAATCGTTGGATTCAATCGCAGTATCGCCATTTGTTAAGGTAATATCGACACGGTTACATGCAGCCCAATCGGCACCCAGTGCAGCACAGTGAGTACCATGCTCACCAGCTTGGTTATCAAGCACATTTATTTTCACATCTATATCACTTAATGCATCGACGACTTGAGCCGATGATTGTTCAGCATTTACTGCGGTAGAAAAAAGTGTTGCTGATATGAATAATGCTAAAGGACTTAAATAATTCTTTTTCATTGTGACCTCAATATTAAATTCAAAATCAACCACTGCTATTTTATTTTTTAATAGCAGTGACCGCGCTATTAAAAAATAGTAAATGGCATCATGACCATAAACTTAATATCTTTTTCATCTTGAAATATATTGCCGAACCCACCACCATAGCTTGGAATATCTGTATGGTTGTCATATTTAGTAAAATGTAATTTAAATAAGGTATCTTTCGCCTTACCTGTCTGAACGGTATATAAAATATCAACGTTCCAAGCCGTTTCTTTTAATTTTACATCTTGAGCATATTGTGTATTCGTGCTGGGTTTAGCATCCCATCCATAAATATATGATGTTCCTACTTTCCAACCAGCAAGATCCCATTTAGCTAAATCGTACATCACCCCCGCAAAGAGCGCTTTTTCATTATTCGCGTTATAATCGGAGCGCCCATCCCACCAAATATCTAATCGCCCATTTGATGTCGCATACCCCGGGGTCATACGCTGTAAAAAATAGCCCTGATTCCCCTTTGCCTTCACATAAGTGCCTTCTAATCGAAAATCAAACTGATCATAGGTATAGCCAAACGTCACGGCTTGCAAGAACGCCAATCCATCGTAAACATCATTAATGCCACCATTGGTTACCTTATCTTTTGCTCCATAAAATTGATAAGACATCCGCAGGTCACGTGTAGCCACAGGAACAGCATAAGAGGCCTTCGCAAAATACTGGTCCATATAGCCTTTTGCTTGCCCATAAGCCGCCTCTAAAACAAGGTTATTTTTAAAATCATATTTAAAACCAAGGGATTGCAAATAACTGATCCCTGTTTGGCCATCCGCTTCACGGAAGTTATACATATCGCGATACCAAGGCGCTTTATAACGGTCTGTCCACATATATGACAGGCTCAAGGCCCCTTGTTGTGCGAAATCAAATACCCCACCGATTTCGAAACCCCGATAAGTTCCGGGCATATAGCTCCAGTGAGAAGCTAATAGTGTTTGTCCTGTTGGTTGGATATAACCGCCTCTGCCCCAAAACGGACCATATTGCATTTTAGCCGCTGCTTTATAAACGCTGACACCACTTCGATCACCGGTCCATTTTTCATCCCAACGCGTTTTTGCATCACTAAAACCAATTTCATTAGGCGCCGCTGGGCCACTATTGGATAATTCTATGGCTGTAAATGCGGCTAAATCTAAACCGATGACATCCTGAAAATAACCTGAAGAATAATCAAAGCTGGCATTCACGGTTGAATGTTTAAGGTTGTCGACATATTTCTTATATTTATCGCTTTCTGGATTTAACTCTTTCCTCGAACGGTCACGTTGCCAATAATACAAACCGCCTTTAAGGGTTGAATCATCTAAAAATTGCTCAGAAAAACTTATTGGTTGATAACTAATAGGAAGGAGTGCTATTCCTATTTTAAGCACGAGTATTCCCCTGCCACGATTGACATTTTTATTAACCATTCGATGTTTCCTCAGTTTTTTATATTATTTTTCAGTGATAAATTTCAGTAGCCGCCCGTTAAGTAATGATTAGTTTTGATAAACAAAATACGAGTACCTACTTAGCCTATTTTTCGCAACGCGAATTATCAAGACTAAAAATATATTTATTCCTAAAATATGAGCCAAGACACATTAATTTTTCTATTCATTCACAGTACTAATTATTCGAGTTTATGGTGTTTCTCGAATTAATATCCTGAATTTAGGATAAAATGCAGGCAAAACACTATGGACAGAATGGGCATTTTGGACTTATTTCAACATAAAAAATAACTACATTTGAATGTAATCGTTTCATTCAAACTTGCTAAGTTGATTCATAACTGCTTTAGTTGATGAATAGTTTTTCACTCATAAACAGATCAAGTGAATGATTTTAGTGAGGGAAAATAAGGCGATTCAATAAGAGAAATAAGAGGGATCCGTCACACGTGAATATAGAGAAAAGTCAGCAGGAAGGTTGGCGTACACTACTCACCGGTAAGAATCTCTGTTTAACACTTGCCTTATCGGGGGGGATTTGCCTCCATGCGATTAATGTTTATATCACCATTACCACATTACCTTCCGTTGTACGGGATATTGGCGGCATTAATTTCTATGCTTGGAATACCACACTGTTTATTCTGTCTTCGATTATTTTGTCCGCCCTTACCTCACGGATCCTCAATTATTTTGGCCCCAAAAAAAGTTATGGGCTGGCGACGTTGATTTTTCTTGTAGGATCCGTTATCTGCGCTATCACCCCCTCAATGCCAGTGATGCTCCTTGGCAGAGTGATCCAAGGGGCTGGTGGCGGGATTTTACTCACCTTATCTTACTCAATGGTACACATTGTATTTCCTCAACATTTATGGTCGAGAGTGTTAGCGATGATGTCGAGTATGTGGGGAATGGCAACATTACTAGGGCCAGCACTGGGTGGCGTATTTGCAGAGTACGATATATGGCGAGGAGCATTTTGGTGTCTGGTCGTAGTCGGTATCCCTTATTTATGGCTGACTTGGCGGATTTTGCCGGCAAAAAATCCCCATGAAAACTGCCCTCAACAGCCGATTCCATTACAGGCCCTTTTACTGCTTTCTTGCGCCGTGCTCGCCATCTCTCTAGGCAGTTTAAGTCAAGGCAAATTTATCCCTATTGGAGGGATGTTTATTGCCGTTTTACTGTGTGCTCGATTAATGGTTATTGAGCGTCGTGGTCATAATACGCTTTTCCCTTCGGGAACATTTCGCTTTTCTGCACAATTAGCGCCTATTTACCTCACGATGGCATTGTTGGGTCTAAGTGTACAAACAGAGGTTTTTGTTCCCTATTTTTTACAGATATTGCATGGTGTGGCTCCCTTGTTATCAGGCTATTTAGCGGCCCTAGTCGGTGCGGGTTGGTCAAGTGCCGCCATTGCTTCCTCATCACTAAAGCCGACGGTTGCCGTGCGAATTATTCGTTTTGCTCCAGTATTCACACTGGTAGGCCTAACCACTCTTGCATTGTTCATAACAAAAATTATTGCTATTGAAGCATTTCAGGTATGGATTATTTGTATTGGTCTATTTATCACTGGCGCAAGTATTGGTGCAGCATGGCCACATTTGCTCACGCGAGTATTGCAAGTCTCGGCTGGAAGTGAATCTCAAAAAGCGTCGTCGGCAATTACGACCTTACAGCTATTTTCCACTGCTTTTGGTGCCTCTTTGGCAGGTATGATCGCTAACCTTGCAGGGCTTTCTTCACCTGGAGGGATTGAAGGTGCACAATCGGCATCAATATGGCTCTTTATACTCTTTTCCTTAGTACCTTGCTTTGCGCTAATTACCGCTAATATTGTCGCCAATAGGGTGGATTTATCTGCGAAAAGCTGCGAATAGAGGGTCATTCCCCCTATTCGCTAATTTTAGTGTGGGTTAGTATTTTTCAAAAAGTGCCTGAATACGTTTAGGATCTTTGGTTTCAGTCAAGGCTAATTGAAGTAAAACACGTGCTTTTTGCGGGTTTAAGCGCTCTGAAGCTACAAAGCCATATAAGTTATCATCCACTTCAGCATTACGAGTGGTGTAGCCTGTTGGTACACGGCTGGCACGAACGACAACCACATCCTCTTTAGCGGCAGTGGCTAATGCATCAAAAACCGTTTTATACATGTTGCCATTCCCAACCCCCGCACTCACTATTCCCTCAACTCCCTCATCACGTAACGCTTTCACTGGGGCAGCAGAGGCATTAGCATAGTTATAGACAATGCCAACTTGAGGTAATTTGTCTAATTTACTGACATCAAAGGCTGCTTTATTATCTCTAGGCTCTGCTGGTTTATAAAAAGTCACTTTGCCATCATGGATAAAACCTTGTGGGCCTGCATTTACTGCCTCAAACGCTTGCACTTCGGTTGTGTTCATCTTAACGACATCACGCCCTTTGATCACTTTATCATTCATTGCCATTAAGACACCGCGATCCCCCGCTGATTTATCCGTCGCTACCACCACCGCATTATATAGGTTGAGAGGGCCATCAGCCCCCAGTGCAGTCGATGGTCTCATTGCGCCAACCAATACAATAGGTTTTTGACATGATGTTGTTAAATCGAGGAAAAAGGCAGTTTCTTCTAACGTGTCTGTACCATGAGTGATCACAAATCCATCTGTTTTATCACACTCTTGGTTGATTTTTTTCGCTAACGTTAACCAGACTTGGTCATTCATATCTTGGGAGCCAATATTGACGACTTGCTCGCCATTAAGATTCGCTATTTTTTTGATTTCAGGCACTGCATTGATGAGTGCATCAATACCGACCTTTCCGGCTTGGTAGCTTGAAGATGTTGCTGATTCACCACCTCCTGCTATCGTTCCTCCGGTGGCTAATACGGTAATATTTGGTAGTGCAAAAACGGATGTACTTGCCAATGAGAGCGCTGTCGCCAGTAATATTTTATGACTCTGTTTCATCCTATAACCTCTCTTTAAATAAACTACCGTTATTATGTGGATTTGAAACTGCATTTCCGTGATACCGATAATTATTTTAGGCAAAATAGTGGGGATTAGGATAATTTTGCGTGAGGTGTGTAACAAAAATCCGTATCATAGCCCCCTATAATTCTCCCTATTGATAAGTAACAAAATCATGAGCCAAACATTTATTCCTGGCAAAGATGCCGCCCTTGAAGTTTCCATCGATGCATTTCAAACAAAATTGAAAAAGCTCGGTTTTGATATTGAAGAAGCCTCATGGCTGAATCCTGTTCCTAATGTTTGGTCAGTCCATATTCGAGACAAAGCATGCCCTCTGTGCTTTACGAACGGCAAAGGCGCGAGCAAAAAGGCCGCTTTAGCTTCTGCACTCGGTGAATATTTCGAGCGTTTATCAACTAACTATTTCTTTGCCGATTTCTATTTAGGAAAATCGATCGCTGAAGGTGATTTTGTTCATTATCCCAATGAAAAATGGTTTCCTCTTACCGAAGACGATAGCTTACCGGAAGGTATTTTAGACACTCGCTTACGTGAATTTTACGATCCTGATAATGCTTTGGCAGGCAGTCAGTTGATCGATTTACAATCGGGTAATGAAGAGCGTGGTATCTGTGCACTGCCTTTTACTCGCCAATCCGATAACCAAACGGTTTATATTCCTATGAATATTGTCGGCAACTTATATGTCTCTAATGGTATGTCGGCAGGCAACACGGCAAATGAAGCGCGTGTTCAAGGCTTATCTGAAGTCTTTGAACGTTTTGTGAAAAACCGCATTATTGCTGAACGAATCAGCTTGCCTACCATCCCAAATGAGATCATGGCTCGCTATCCTAATGTGGTTGAAGCCGTTGCCACACTTGAAAAAGAAGGCTTCCCTATTTTCTGTTATGACGCCTCTCTTGGTGGCCAATTCCCAGTCATTTGCGTGGTGCTATTTAACCCACAAAATGGAACCTGTTTTGCCTCTTTTGGTGCCCACCCTGATTTTGGTGTTGCTTTAGAGCGTACCGTAACAGAACTCTTGCAAGGCCGTAGCCTTAAAGATCTTGATGTGTTTAATGCGCCGACATTCGATGATGAGGAAGTGGCTGAGCAGACTAACCTAGAGACCCATTTTATCGACTCTAGTGGTCTTATTAGCTGGGATCTCTTTAAAGACGATGCCGATTACCCTTTCGTCGATTGGAATTTTAAAGGCACAACACAAGAAGAATTTGCAACACTTATGGGCATTTTTAATCAGCTCGACGCCGAGGTTTATATTGCTGATTATCACCACTTAGGGGTTTATGCCTGCCGTATTTTAGTGCCGGGTATGTCTGATATTTATCCTGTCGAAGACTTGCATATTGCCAACAATGCGATGGGGGCACATTTACGTCATACCATTATCACGCTGCCTGATAGCCAATGGGAAAAGCAAGATTATCTGGCATTAATAGCGCAATTGGACGATGAAGGCCTCGATGATTTCACGCGTGTACGAGAGCTACTTGGCCTTGCCGTAGGTAAAGATAATGGCTGGAGTAACTTGCGTATTGGTGAGTTAAAATCCATGCTGGCGCTAGCAGGTGGTGACCTAGATCAGGCATTAGCCTGGGTAGAATGGACACAAGACTTTAATAGCTCCGTTTTTACCGCTGAACGAGCTAACTATTATCGTTGTTTGCATACCCTGCTACTACTGAGCCAAGAAGAACAACGTGATGCGTCACAATATTATAGCGCTTTTGTCCGTATGTATGGGCAAGAGACCGTCGATGCGGCATCCGCTGCTATTGCTGGCGAATCTTGTTTCTATGGTTTGTGGTCCATCGATGATGAATTAACTGCGCTTCCAGCTCACCAAGCGCTACTTGCAGCCTATGAAAAACTGCAAAAAGCAAAACGTGAACATGCCTAATTGTTTTCTAACTCATCATTTTTAGATAGTGGCCTTCGGGCCATTATCTTTATATAAGTTAAATTAATTAAAATCACCGCTCATTTTGCAATATTAAAATAACAAATCACCGGTTTTATTTACCTATATTCCCTGAGCAAAGTCAGAATATAAAAATTTTTAATAAAATTTAAAAAATATTTAATTTATAAAAATCAATTAGATAAATCGAAATTTAACCATTTTTCAACAATTTACGTCGATTTCTTACGATGGTTCATGATCCATATCAAATTTCTTAGTTATGCCGTTTGTTACTATGATTGCGTGCTATAATTAATCAACTTAGTAAGAGAGTGTTAGTATGAAAGCTGACAACCCTTTTAATCTTTTGCCTCCCGCTGTAATGGCTCAAGTTGCAGATGACTCTGGTGTTTACAAAGCCAATAAACATCCTGCAATAACATACTTGTCAGCATTCACTGCCGGTATCTTTATCTCAATCGCATTCGTTTTTTATATTACTGCGACCACTGGCGCACAAGCCGCTCCTTTTGGTTTTACGAAACTTATCGGTGGTGTCTGTTTCTCTCTTGGGTTGATGCTCGTGGTTATTTGCGGTGCAGATCTATTTACATCCACGGTGTTGACCATTGTGTCAAAAGCTACAGGGCGGATCACTTGGGGGCAAATGTTCCTAAATTGGTTTAACGTCTATGTTGGCAACCTTATCGGCGCGCTCTTCTTTGTTGCTTTGATTTGGTTTGCTGGTCAATATACCGCGGCAAATGGTCAATGGGGGCTTAATGTCCTACAAACCGCAGACCATAAACTGCACCATACATTTATTGAGGCTGTTTGTTTAGGTATTTTAGCTAACTTAATGGTTTGTCTCGCTGTTTGGATGAGCTATTCAGGTCGTAGCCTAGCCGATAAGCTTTTGGTGCTTGTGCTCCCTGTCGCCATGTTCGTTGCGAGTGGCTTTGAACATAGCATTGCAAACATGTTTATGATCCCATTAGGTATCATGATCAAAGAGTTTGCTCCAGCTGAATTCTGGACTCAAATTGGCGTTTCACCAGAACACTTTTCTCAACTCAGTGTTAGCAACTTTGTTACAGACAACCTAATACCCGTTACTATCGGCAATATCATTGGCGGCGCACTTTTAGTCGGCCTAATTTACTGGTTCATGCATTTACGTGGTGGTCAAAAACATTAATAGCCACTACTTTCACGAAAAGATTTATTAAGATCCTTAAAAGATCCATTGTTAAAAGGTAAAAGTATCATGTCAGAATTAAATGAAAAATTCGCTTTAGCATGGCAAGGTTTTAACCAAGGTAACTGGAAAGAAAACGTCGATGTGCGTGACTTCATCCAGAAAAACTACACTCCATATGAAGGTGATGAATCTTTCTTAGCAGGCTCTACCCCAGCAACAGATGCGCTGTGGGAAAAAGTCATGGAAGGAATCAAAATCGAAAACCGTACTCATGCCCCCGTTGATTTTGACACTGATGTTGCATCAACGATCACTTCCCATGATGCGGGTTACATCGCCAAAGATTTAGAACAAATCGTTGGCCTGCAAACTGATGCACCTCTAAAACGTGGACTTATCCCATTCGGTGGGATCAAAATGGTGGAAAATTCATGTAAAGCCTATGATCGCACTTTAGATCCTAGCCTGAAAAAAATCTTTACTGAATACCGCAAAACCCATAACCAAGGCGTTTTCGATGTTTACACTCCAGACATTCTAAAATGCCGTAAATCAGGTATCTTAACCGGTCTGCCTGACGCATATGGTCGTGGTCGTATCATCGGTGACTACCGTCGTGTTGCTCTGTACGGTATTGATTTCCTGATGAAAGACAAATTTAATCAGTTCACTTCACTGCAAGAAAGATTAGAGAACGGTGAAGACCTGCAAATGACCATTCAATTGCGCGAAGAAATTGCTGAACAGCACCGTGCATTAGGCCAAATCAAAGAAATGGCTGCAAAATATGGTTATGACATTTCAGGTCCTGCGACTAACGCTAAAGAAGCGGTTCAGTGGACTTACTTCGCTTACCTAGCGGCAGTGAAATCACAAAACGGCGCAGCAATGTCATTTGGTCGTGTTTCAACCTTCTTAGACATTTATATCCAACGTGACCTTGAAGCTGGTAAACTGACAGAGCAAGAAGCACAAGAGCTGATTGACCACTTAGTCATGAAGCTACGTATGGTTCGTTTCCTACGTACTCCTGAATACGATGAGCTGTTCTCTGGTGACCCAATTTGGGCAACAGAATCTCTGGCAGGTATGGGTCTTGATGGCCGTACACTGGTGACTAAAAACACCTTCCGTTTCTTAAATACACTGTATACCATGGGCCCTTCTCCAGAGCCTAACATGACTATCCTGTGGTCAGAGAAACTGCCAATTAGCTTCAAAAAATTCGCTGCAAAAGTCTCTATCGATACTTCATCAGTTCAGTATGAAAACGATGACTTAATGCGCCCAGATTTCAACAACGATGACTATGCTATCGCATGTTGCGTCAGCCCAATGGTAGTTGGTAAACAAATGCAGTTCTTTGGTGCTCGCGCTAACTTAGCGAAAACCATGCTGTATACCATCAATGGTGGTATTGATGAAAAACTGAAAATGCAAGTAGGTCCTAAACACGCTCCTATCATGGACGAAGTACTTGACTTCGATACTGTGATGGATCGTATGGATCACTTTATGGATTGGTTAGCAACTCAGTATGTCACTGCATTGAATATCATTCACTATATGCATGACAAATACAGCTATGAAGCGGCTCTGATGGCACTGCATGACCGTGACGTTTACCGCACAATGGCTTGTGGTATCGCAGGTCTATCTGTCGCTGCTGACTCACTGTCCGCAATTAAATATGCGAAAGTAAAACCAATTCGTGACGAAGACGGCATTGCAATTGACTTTGAAATCGAAGGTGAATACCCACAATTTGGTAACAACGACCCTCGCGTCGATGATATTGCTTGTGACTTAGTTGAACGTTTCATGAAGAAAATTCAGAAACTGCCGACTTACCGCAATGCAGTACCAACTCAATCTATCCTGACAATCACTTCTAACGTGGTTTATGGTAAGAAAACAGGTAACACACCAGATGGTCGTCGTGCTGGCGCACCATTCGGACCAGGTGCAAACCCAATGCACGGACGTGACCAAAAAGGTGCTGTGGCTTCACTGACTTCTGTCGCTAAACTGCCATTTGCTTACGCGAAAGATGGTATCTCTTATACCTTCTCTATCGTACCAAATGCATTAGGTAAAGATGATGAGGTTCGTAAAGCGAACTTAGCCGGTCTAATGGATGGTTACTTCCACCATGAAGCTTCTATCGAAGGCGGTCAGCACCTGAACGTCAACGTAATGAACCGTGAAATGCTGTTGGATGCGATGGAAAACCCAGAGAAGTATCCTCAGTTAACTATCCGTGTTTCTGGTTATGCAGTGCGCTTTAACTCACTGACTAAAGAACAACAGCAAGACGTTATTACTCGTACTTTCACAAGTTCAATGTAATAATTAGGTTAATAAGTCAATTAAAATAACTAAAAAGCCCCAGCCTTATGGGGCTTTTTTAGAACTAAACCTGAATACTTTAAGTCAATTACCCACTAATAACGATATATTTAAGTATAACAGGTATTTTTGGAGTTCCTGCTATGTCGACAACAACCAATATTATTCCAACCGCTGATTTAAGCACCACTGCGCCTCCTGCGACGCTGGGACGTATCCATTCCTTTGAATCTTGTGGTACTGTTGATGGCCCTGGTATTCGCTTTATTGTCTTTTTTCAAGGCTGCTTAATGCGCTGCTTATATTGTCATAACCGTGATACTTGGGACACCCATACCGGTAAGATGGTTACCGTCGAAGAGTTAATGAAAGAAGCTGTTACTTATCGCCACTTTATGAATGCCACAGGTGGTGGCGTAACGGCATCGGGCGGCGAAGCGATTTTACAAGCTGAATTTGTTCGTGATTGGTTCCGTGCATGTAAAGCGCAAAATATCCATACTTGCCTTGATACAAACGGCTTTGTACGTCGCTATGATCCCGTGATTGATGAGCTAATGGAGGTGACCGATCTTGTTATGCTCGATTTAAAACAGCTCAACGATGATATTCACCAAACATTGGTCGGCGTTTCTAATCACCGGACACTCGAGTTCGCTCGTTATCTTGCCAAACGTAACCAAAAAACTTGGGTGCGTTATGTCGTTGTTCCCGGCTGGAGTGATGATGACCACTCTGTTCATCTGCTCGGCGAATTTACCAAGGATATGAAAAACATCGAGAAAATCGAATTGCTCCCCTACCATGAGTTAGGCAAACATAAATGGGAAACCATGGGCGAGGAGTATAAACTCGATGGCGTTAAGCCCCCTTCAAAAGAGATCATGGAACGTGTCAAAAGCATCCTTGAAAGCTACGGCCACAAGGTCATGTATTAAACACCCTAATGGCTCTACACTCATGTAGAGCCATTATCATTTATTGTGTTTTAAACAGCATACCAATAGCTGCGGCAAACATTATCAAAGCGGTTCCTCGAAAAATCACTCTCTGCGATTTCGTACTCGATAAAAATTTACTTGCCTTCTTTGCACCAAAGATAAATATCATGCCAACTAAAAGTAATATTAATAACGTAGTTGGAACTAATACTGTGCTCCAAATCGTTATAGTAATTTCATTTAAAGAAATGACTAACGGTAATATTGCCATATAAAAAGCGATTGTTTTTGGATTACTTAATGTAATGGCAAGACCGGAAACACTCACAATAGCTAACTGCTTTTTTGATATAGCACCTACAGTATTTAATGGTTGGGCATCGTGGCGCCAAAAGACATAAGCTAACCAAAATAAATACAGTGCAGCAAACCAATAAATTAAATTAAAGATCGCGGCTAAGTGGTCAGCAACGAATACTAGGCCGAATATCGCAAAAGAGAGATAAATAATATCCCCTAAAATTAATCCACTCAGTAGTGCAAACCCCATTGTTACGCCACCCTTCAAGGTACGTGCAACGACTGCGGTCATTCCGGGCCCTGGAATAACGGCAGCAATCGCCAATGCACTCGCATAAGAGAGCAATTGTGTTATGCTTATCATATGATTAACCTACAGTAGAATGGCGAGATATAACGCTTATTTAAATAATGATAAATTACCGGTTAATTTATTGATGCTATTTTTATTCCCTACCAAACCAATAGCTGCTAATTGAATTTCTTGATCTAGAGTGTTAGTTAATTTTTGAGTGTAGTCATCATAACTTCTACAAGACTGAGCAATTAAACTAAAAGGTAATATATAAATATCTTCATGCTCTGCTATTTCTTTTTGAATTTGCTTTATTCGCTCAGGCGAGCTTTTTAATATAGGTAATGATGCATTGATGACCCCAGGATAATAAATATTATCTGCACTCATTAAATCATTCCCTATTAATTGGGTAATTTTGTTGCCTATCCCTACACCAATGATACTTGCAGCATTCATAGCAAGCCCTAATGCTAGATCTTGATTGACGATGATGGCACAACGATGAATAGATGCATCAAATTGCATAAAATCCCCTTTTCATAATTTTTGATAACATAAGGTTCTTCTGGTCGTGAACTGTAACAATTATGTCATCAATAAATAGAAATTTGCTGCCTATCTTATCTGTAGTAAAGTAGCTAAAAGAAGAAAATTACCTATTTATAAATATATTCCGAAAGGAAATACCCACTATGGCAATAGATAAGACAGAAATCAAGATTCTTAAACTCCTTCAAGACGACGCACGTATTACAAATCAAGTACTCGCTGATAAAGTCGGTATGTCAGCATCCCCTTGCTGGCGACGCGTTCGTAAATTAGAAGACGATGATGTGATCCAAGGCTATCGAGCTATTCTTAACCGCAAAAAAATTGGTTTAGGTGTTATGGTTTTTGTGCGTGTCACTATCGACAGCCATAGTGAAACGGAAGCAAAGAAATTTGAACAAGAAGTCAGTGAGTTAGAAAATGTTGTTTCATGCTACAGCATCGGGGGAGATGCCGACTTTTTATTGCAAGTGGTTTCCCATGATTTAGATTCCTATGCCGATTTCGCGATGTCTGTGATCCGACGGCTTCCTGGTATTAAAGAAATGCAAAGTATGTTCGTGCTTAAAGAGATCAAACCCTTAGTTTCTTATCCTGTAACAACCGTTAATAGTGAAGCATAATAACCAGCAACGTATCAGTGGGTTGTAAAAAAAAACGCCACTAATAAGTGGCGTTTTCTGTTTTAGTTAATTTAACTTGATTAACCGATGTACTCTAGGCCTTTCATATATGGGCGCAATACTTCTGGTACTTCAATACGACCATCTGCTAATTGGTAATTCTCCAATACAGCAACCAACGTACGACCAACAGCAAGACCAGAACCATTCAGTGTATGCACCAACTGTGTTTTCTTGTCACCTTTACTGCGGAAACGTGCTTGCATACGGCGAGCTTGGAAATCCCACATATTTGAGCACGAAGAAATCTCACGGTAGGTATTCTGAGCTGGTAACCAAACTTCCAAGTCATAGGTTTTACGTGAACCAAAACCAATATCACCAGTGCAAAGGATCACTTTACGATAGGGTAATTTCAGTAATTGCAGCACTTTCTCCGCGTGACCGGTTAGCTCTTCCAATGCTTCCATCGATTTCTCAGGATGCACTATTTGTACCAATTCGACTTTATCAAATTGGTGCATACGGATAAGCCCACGCGTGTCACGACCATAAGAACCCGCTTCTGAACGGAAGCATGGTGTATGCGCAGTCATTTTTAGTGGTAATGCATCTTCATCAAGGATTTCATCACGTACTAAGTTGGTGACCGGCACTTCCGCTGTTGGGATCAATGCATAAGTACTTTCCGCTTCTTCTTCAAGCGGCTTAGTATGGAACAGATCTTCACCAAATTTAGGTAATTGACCAGTGCCATAAAGCGTATCATGGTTAACCAAATACGGTACATACAGCTCTTGATAGCCATGCTGTTCAGTATGCAAATCCAGCATAAACTGAGCCAGTGCACGGTGTAGACGAGCAATTTGCCCTTTCATCACCACAAAACGCGCGCCTGTCAGTTTAACGGCCGCGGGGAAATCTAGACCACCAGCGAGTTCGCCAAGGCTAACATGATCTTTAATTTCAAAGTCATATTGGCGTGGTTCACCCCAACGGGCAACCTCAACGTTATCTGAATCATCTTTCCCATCAGGAACAGCATCATCAGGCATATTCGGGATACTTAATGCAATATCACGGATCTCTTGTTGCAGCTTATCTAATGCTAACTTAGCAGCATCTAATTTTTCGCCTAACTGGTTCACTTCCTGACGTAAAGGCTCGATATCTTCACCACGCGCCTTAGCTGCACCAATGGATTTCGATCGCGAATTACGCTCTGCCTGCAGGGATTCAGTTTCAACTTGCAAAACTTTGCGGCGTTCTTCTAATTCACGCAGCTTTTCCACATCAAGGGTAAAACCCCTGCGAGCCAGTTTTTCAGCAACCGCGTCTAGCTCCGTACGCAGTAAATTGGGATCGAGCATGCTTATCCTGTGATTATTGTTAGTCAATATTGAAAGGGAGTATAACACATTCCGGCATTATACTCGTTACACCATCAAGCCGCCTATTGTGAAGGCGACCTAAATAATTTTATAAAAAATATTTCTTATAACCTTACCGCATTGCCCACATTAGCGATAGCGTTTTGTTGGGCTATTTTGATCCTGTTGCGCTAACCAGTTTAATTTTTCTGCTATTTTCGCTTCTAAACCACGATTCGTTGGGTGGTAATATTGGGTATGTTGCATTTCAGGTGGGAAATAAACCTCACCGGCTGCATAAGCATTTTCTTCGTCATGAGCATAGCGATACTCTTTCCCCGCCCCTAATTCTTTCAACAGTTTTGTCGGTGCATTACGTAAATGGGCAGGTACATCATAATCAGGCTGCATTTGCGCATCCGCTAACGCGGCTTTATAAGCCGTGTAAACTGCATTACTTTTTGGTGCACATGCCAAGTAAACAATAGCTTGAGCAATCGCACGCTCACCTTCCGCAGGACCAACCCGAGTGAAGCAATCCCATGCGGAAATAGCGACCTGCATCGCTCGCGGGTCGGCATTCCCTACATCTTCAGATGCGATAGCCAGCAAGCGCCGAGCCACATAAAGCGGATCACCACCTGCGGTAATAATCCGCGCATACCAATATAAAGCGGCATCGGGAGCCGAGCCTCGTACTGATTTATGCAAGGCAGAGATTAAATCGTAATAACGATCACCTTTATTATCAAAGCGCGCTGTACGTTCACCGCTGACTTCTTTTAGTAATTCAGCCGTTAAAATACGCTGACCATGGCTATCGGTTTCCGCCATATCCGCCATCATCTCTAAAAGATTGAGGGAGCGACGGGCATCACCATTAACCAACTCGGCAATTAATTGACGAGTGGTATCGGGTAAAATCACATTTTGCCCGCCTAAGCCTCGCTTGGGATCCTCCATGGCTTGCTGCAACACATCTTCAATATCGCTTACCGTTAAAGATTTCAGTAGATAGACCCGTGCACGCGACAATAATGCGGAATTGAGTTCAAACGAAGGATTTTCTGTGGTTGCGCCGATAAAAGTAATGGTGCCATCTTCAATGTGTGGTAAAAACGCATCTTGCTGACTTTTATTAAAACGATGCACTTCATCAACAAATAAAATAGTCCTACGACCCGCATCTCGATTTTGGCGAGCTTTCTCTATCGCTTCACGGATCTCTTTAATACCGGACGTAACGGCAGAAATACGTTCAATATCTGCCTGTGCATAGTGACCAATAATTTCGGCTAATGTGGTTTTGCCTGTTCCTGGTGGCCCCCACAAAATCATTGAATGTAAATGACCTGCTTTTATTGCCCTGGGTAATGGTTTACCTTCAGCAAGCAAATGTTTTTGGCCTATATACTGTTCAAGAACCTCTGGGCGCATACGCGCTGCCAGAGGTTGAAATTCATTTTGTGAAAAATCGAGTGATAGGTTGCCCACTATTTCCTCTTATTTACCACCTGAGCGTTGGTCATCCAATGTGACCCCTTCCGGCACAGTGAATGTAAACTTACGCTTATCGACATTACCATTTTTTTGTTCTTTCAATTGGTAAGCACTTGTTTGCCCATCTTGCTCAACGGCTGAAAACTTCTCAATGGTGCCTTCTGGAGAAACCGTAATTGAAAAACGTTTTAATGTGCCATTACTCAACTTGGGTTTTAAGTCGAATGTATTACCTTGCTGAATAATAGAGTACTGTTTCCAATCTCTTGGGTTATTACGTGTAATCAATAAAAATGGGGTATCTTGAGTCGCATCCGCTAAGTTAGTGACAGTGACTTGCTCAACAAACGGGTTATAAAACCATAAATTTTTGCCATCAGACACTAAAACACTTTCATCAGGTGACGTCATATTCCAATTGAATAAATTAGGGCGCTGAAGCCATAATTCCCCCACACCTTCTTGTACGAGGTCACCTTCTGGGCTGGTGACTTTTTGAGAGAAGCTAGCGTGGAAGCTATTGACCTTATTCAGGCGATCCTGAAGGTCTTGGCTGGCATCTGCCAGTACTGAGCCGATATGTAAACTTAGAGCCAACGCCCCCAATAACATCATTTTTTTCATCGAACAAAGACCTTTTATTGATACCTTAATAGGCGCTATGCCTTTATTATTGCTCTCGCAACTCATCGACAACAAGGTTAGTAATCAGCTTGCCGTGGGGAAAGCACTTCGCGATTTCCATTATGTCCCGGCTCACTGACAATCCCTTGCGTTTCCATTTGCTCAACAATTCGCGCAGCGCGGTTATAACCAATGCGGAACTGACGTTGAACACCTGAAATAGAAACGCGTTGTTTCTCTACAACAAACTCGACGGCTTGATCAAACAGAGGATCCAACTCTTCCTCTGCGCTATCATAACCGCCCCCTTCATTTTCATCGCTGCATTTGGTAATGCTATCAATATATTCTGGGCGACCGCGGGCTTTCCAATCATTCACCACCGCGTGCACTTCTTGGTCACGGACAAATGCCCCATGGACACGAACAGGAATCGATGAGTTAGGTGGTAAATACAGCATATCCCCCATTCCCAATAATGACTCTGCGCCACCTTGATCGAGGATAGTCCGAGAGTCAATTTTACTTGATACTGTAAAGGCAATACGCGTAGGTATGTTTGCTTTAATTAAACCTGTAATGATATCCACTGACGGGCGCTGAGTTGCCAATACTAGGTGGATACCTGCTGCACGTGCTTTTTGCGCTAGGCGAGCAATCAACTCTTCAACTTTTTTCCCTGCCGTCATCATCAAGTCAGCAAATTCATCAACCATGACGACAATATAGGGTTCTTTTTTCAGCATTGGATGCTCAGTTTCCATGCTGTCACTCGGTTTCCAGTGTGGGTCAGGAATAGGTCGCCCCATCTCTTCGGCAGCTTTAATTTTATCGTTGTAGCCAGCAAGGTTACGTACGCCAAGCGCCGACATTAAGCGATAGCGACGTTCCATTTCATTGACGCACCAACGCAATGCGTTAGCAGCATCTTTCATGTCAGTCACGACTTCTGTCAGCAAATGTGGAATGCCTTCATAAATAGACAGTTCCAACATTTTCGGGTCGATCATGATAAAACGGACATCTTCAGGTTTCGATTTATACAAAATACTGAGGATCATCGCGTTGACCCCTACCGATTTACCTGAGCCTGTTGTCCCCGCAACGAGTAAGTGTGGCATTTTCGCCAAATCCGCAATAACCGGATCGCCTTCGATATCTTTACCCAACACCATTGTTAACGGTGATGCACTATGCCTAAATTCGTCACAGTCCAGTACTTCTCTTAAATAGACTGTTTGGCGTTTTTCGTTCGGTAATTCAAGCCCCACATATGGCTTGCCGGGGATCACTTCAACAACCCTCACCGCCGTGGTAGAAAGTGAACGGGCAAGGTCTCTCGATAAAGTGGAGATCCGCGCCGCTTTTACCCCCGGTGCCAAATCTAGCTCGAATCGAGTGATCACCGGCCCCGGAGAGAAGCCGACCACTTCCGCTTTCACCCGATAGTCATTTAAGCGAGCTTCAATCAACCGTGCTGTCTGCTCTAATTTAAACATGTCAACAGGCTCTTCTTGCGTTGGTGGCGTAGTTAACAAATCCAAAGAAGGCATAGGCGTCGTTGGTTTTGGCAATGGTTGATCATTGCGTACCAAGAACGGATGGAACAGGCTGTCTTGCTGCGGCTCCGGTTGTTGTGGTTGTTGCTGCTGTTGTGGTTGTTGTTGCTGCGGTTGTGGTTGTTGCAGCGGAGCAAAAGTGTGCGACTGATTAGCAGAGATATCCGGTGTTGGAGCGACATGTTTTGTCACCTCATTCACTTGAGGTGTATTGTTTGTATTCTCCACGCTCGTTGCACTAAATGACGGCATAAATAAAGGATCTGCAGGCTCTTCATTAACCAAATCATTAACTGGCGAAAATTCATCTAATACCGAAATATGTTCACTCAGATCGAATTTAGGTTCAACTTTATAACCCGCATTCTCATCATCATCTTGCGCTGAGAAGGTATTTTTAGACTGGCTAAAGTGATGAGTATTTTGCTCAGTTTGTTCAACAGAAGCGGGCGCAGAAGACCAACGATGCTCTATTTCAGGTTGAGTATAATGAACCACTTTTTCTGGCGTTGGCGTTACTTCAGCCTGATGAGATATTGGTGACTCAGTCTCATCATGATGCTCAATATCACTGCCGTACCGTTCGCGCTGTTGCTGCAAAAATTGCTCACGGAGCCTATTTTCTTGTTCTTCATCTTGTTGTGGTTCATTCTCTGACGCAGCAGACCATTGTTGATAAATCTGCTCACGTTGCAAAGCTTCTTCTTTACGGCGCTGAAGTTCAGCATCACGTTGAGAAGGAATGCGAATGCCATATAGCTCCCGACGGGTTGGTAACCGAACAGGATTTGGGCGAGGCAATTCAGGCTCCATATTTTGTTTAACCTGAGCGTGGCGCTCAAGAGCCGCAACGGAAATACCAGCGGCTGCCAATGCAGCGGGATCGGCTAGCCTATCTGTTACTGATCGCCCACTTGCCTGTGAAACCGCCTCACTGATAGAAGAAGCTGGCATCGATACATTTTGCTGCCCTGTTAGGTTTGCTAATGATGGATTATCAGTATGTTCTGTCGGTGTCGTTGCAGCAGGTTGTGCCTCTGCCCCCCAACGCTCATGTGTATGATGATTGGCAGGTTGGTTAACCACACCATTCTCTGGAGATACATTATGGCTTTCAGGTTGGTAGCCTGTTGGCTCCGCGACTTGTGCCTGAGGCTCACTGGTTTTGAATTGGAAATCCCTATCATATACAACAGGTTGATAATCATCCGGCACTTCAAAATGATAAGCTTCTTGCGGCTCAGAAGCTGAAAACGCAAGGGGCTCTTCAACTTCATCAATAGGTTGATTGGCAGCCAAAGGAGCCGCTTCTTCTGTGGGTTGAACCTCTTCGGTTTCTACTGCGGCTAATTCACTAATTGAGGGAGCGGAGAACAAAACATCGTCACTGTCTACATTATCAATCGCTTGGCGCTCTGCCTCCTGCGCCCGCTGTAACGCATCTTCTGTTTCTTCAACATCATACGCATCATAATCATCGCCGCGCGCACGATTAGTCATTAATGTGATAGGAATTAATACCGCCGCACCAATTTTTTCGGCAATCGTCAACCATGACCAGCCCGTAAACAGTGTAAAGCTAATTGCCCATAAAAAGAGCAATGCCAGTGTTGCACCTAAAGAATTAAACCATGGCATGATCGCATTACTAAACACACTGCCAATCACCCCACCGGACGCGAAATTCGGTAAGTCGTCAAAGTTAAGCGCAGCAAGACCGCATGATGAGAGGATCAGCGCTAACCCACCAATTAAGCGCAATGACAACGAAAAGAAGTCAATATAACGACGTTGGCTTTCATAATGGTAAATCGCCCAACAACCGAGTAGCAGTAGAGGTGGAATTGCAAATGCTAAAATCCCAAAAGCCGAAAAGAGAATATCCGCACTCCAAGAGCCAACACTTCCCCCCAAATTTTTAACCGGTGCATTCCATGTGGTTTGCGACCAGCTTGGATCTGAAGGATTGAAACTCATTAATGCCACCATTAAGAAAATGGCACTTAAACAAATGGCAAGCAAAATGACTTCGAGTAGCCGTCTTCCACTACTGAGTTTTTTTAATCGAACGTGTTTGTCTTCTGTATATTCTTGGCTCATTACTGTTTCTTTACTGACTGATGATGTCACCCATGCCGAAACGAACTCACTTGAATTCGCAATGATGATAAGCACATATTGAAAGCCATTCTAACACCAATCACCTTCTTGTGCGTGACTTGTTGCCTCTCAGGCAAACTAAACGACTGTAGACACAGCAAGATGCAGTATTTCATCTTACAGTTGAGGATTCAATTTCTATTTTACGTTAAAAATCTTAATTATTTATGGCTTTAATATCAATAGATTAAAACGAAGAGTTACAGCTATTTAGCCTATTTTCAGAAAAAATCATATCGACGCTGTGCCTTTAATCGGAAACAGAGTCAAAAAAGCGCTAAGAGAGATAAAATATTGGCCTCTAAAACGGAACAACGCTGAGTAAACTCAGCGTTGAAACTGCAGTGCGACAACCATAAATGATGTTGTGCAGAAATGAGACTATACAAGCCTATTAGCGTGTTTTAATAACCAAGCGGTTACTTTGCTTCACTTCTTCCATAACGACGTACGTACGAGTATCGTTCACACCCGGTAGACGTAGAAGAGTCTCACCAAGCAGTTTACGGTAAGCGGACATATCTGGCACACGCGTTTTCAACAGATAATCGAAATCACCAGAAACTAAGTGACATTCTTGGATCTCTTCAAGCTTTTGAACCGCTGTGTTGAATTGCTCAAACACATCTGGTGCACCACGGTTTAGTGTAATTTCAACGAACACCAAGAGTGAAGCATCTAAGTAGTGAGGATTCAAAAGTGCTGTATAGCCAGAAATAAACCCTTGTCTTTCCAGACGACGCACACGCTCCAAACATGGCGTTGGTGACAAACCAACACGCTTAGACAGTTCTACGTTTGAGATACGCCCATCTTTCTGTAGTTCGTTAAGTATATTCCTATCAATACGGTCAAGGTCTTTTCCTGGACGCTTTTTATTATCAATCATCTCTTTATCTCTCTTTCTCTAATTGTTATTTTCCACACCTATAAAACAGCACCATCCTCGCTCATACTTTATTTATTTAGGTATTCGTGTTCAGGAGCAAATTTTATGCGCAATGCTGAAATCGACGTGAACAGAACCCCTGTTCACAA
The DNA here is from genome assembly GCF_028482435.1 of Providencia sp. PROV119. NCBI lineage: Bacteria > Pseudomonadati > Pseudomonadota > Gammaproteobacteria > Enterobacterales > Morganellaceae > Providencia > Providencia sp. PROV119. Next base: position 277,105 of record NZ_JAMPQL010000001.1, on the reverse strand, counting down.
TGATCACCTGTTTGTTAAGTTATAAGTGCTGTAAAGTTAACTTTCCGGCAAGAACAAAAACACACCATTTGCATTGGTCTACTAGATAATTAACTCTTACATAGATGTTTTCGCAAATGCACAGCCGATTGTCAAAGCAAATGAATAAAAATCAGTACAAGATTTCGATTTTTTTTCTATTTAAACGTTTCGCTGTCCGGATTCAGGAATATTCCTAAAAATCCTACCACGTGACATAAGCATACTTGCCATACTAAATTTTCACTTTAATCACTATTATCTATCGCAAAAATAGCTCAGCTATAATTTACTTAGTATTTAAATCACTTTTTTTAGCTTGCCAATTCTCCTACAATCCCATTATCGCTATTTTTATACTGAAAATGAGGTATTCATGAGCACAGCCATACATCGCAAGCTAATCATTTTGGGTTCTGGCCCAGCAGGATACACAGCGGCAGTTTATGCTGCACGCGCAAACTTAAGTCCAGCTCTGATTACTGGCGTGGAAAAAGGCGGTCAGTTAACCACTACGACTGAGGTTGAGAACTGGCCGGGTGACCCTGAAGGCTTGACTGGTCCAGGTTTGATGGATCGCATGTATGAACACGCGACCAAATTCCAAACAGAAATTATCTCAGATCATATTAATAAGGTTGATCTTAAGCAGCGCCCTTTCCGTCTTTTTGGCGATGAAAACGAATATACCTGTGATGCCCTGATTATTGCGACAGGTGCATCGGCGCGTTATATCGGCTTACCTTCTGAAGAAGCCTTTAAAGGCCGTGGCGTTTCTGCTTGTGCAACTTGTGACGGCTTCTTCTATCGTAATCAAAAAGTGGTTGTTGTCGGCGGAGGTAATACTGCGGTTGAAGAAGCCCTTTATCTATCCAACATTGCCTCAGAAGTCCATTTGGTTCACCGTCGTGATAGCTTCCGCGCAGAAAAAATCCTAGTTGATCGCCTAATGGATAAAGTGAAGAACGGCAATATTACGCTGCATACCGACCGTACACTTGATGAAGTACTCGGTGACGATATGGGCGTGACAGGCGTCCGTTTGCGTAATACCAAAACCGATGAAACTGAAGAATTAGAGGTGATGGGGGCATTTATCGCGATTGGTCACAGCCCAAATACCGCTATCTTTGATGGCCAGCTAGATTTAGAAAATGGCTATATCAAAGTGCAATCCGGTACACATGGTAATGCAACGCAAACCTCTATCCCAGGAGTCTTTGCCGCAGGTGATGTAATGGATCATATTTATCGTCAAGCAATTACATCAGCAGGTACAGGCTGTATGGCTGCCCTAGACGCAGAACGCTACTTAGATGGTTTAGCGGATAAAAAATAGTATAACCACATCCATCCTGATCATTTTAGGCACCTCAAATAGGTGCCTTTTTTGCCCCCTCTTTATAGGATAAGTTCCTTTTTTTTCAGAGTAAGTTCATAGGGGAGTTTCCTCCATCAATCTACAATAATCAAATTATTGATACATTATTTTTGACAATTCGCGCTAGGAAATATTATGGGTCAACAAATACAACGAGAAGCTATCAGCCGCTATGCCTACCTTTTTGTCGCTCTACTTGCTATTATCCAATCGACCTTGATTGTATTGTCAACGGACTCTTCATTCTCGTTCATATATAATTTAAGCGCCCCATATACCTATCTTCCTTTTATGGTCGCAATTTTTGTACCTTCTGCTGTCAGTTACTTAATTACGAATGCCAAATCAGCTATTTTCTATACTAATATCTTGATCATTGCTGTATTAACAGTCTGGATCACGCTATGGGATGCAAAGAACTTAGAATTAAGTTACAGTCAACCTCAATTTACTGCCTTTGCTACCTTAATTGTTCTTTTTTTCTTTTTGCTACCTTGGTTGCAGACACGTCAGTTAGTGGGTAGATGGCATATTGATTATAGCCACTTACTCGATTTTTATATTAAAAATACGCTATTAATGATTATTGCCACCGTCATTGGTGGGCTTCTGGTTATTTTACTTTATCTCGCCAGTTTTTTATTTACGATTGTCAATCTCTCTACTCTTAGCCAGCTTATTGATAACAATTTTACTTTATATTCAGGTTTCACTTTAGGATTTAATATTGGGCTGGTTTTTTTACGCTCAATATTTGAGTTTCGCTTTAGCCAATTTATCCATTATATCGCCCGCTTTTTCCTGATAATACTCCATCTTATTGCTGCCATATTTGTCGGTGGTTTTTTATTTTCATTTGTGATGAAACTATCGATATTAGAGGTGGGGGCTAGCGCAATACTGTGGTTCTTGGCTTTAAATATCATTTTAATTAATTTGACCTATGGGAATGGACACCACCAATACCAACGTTTTACATGGCTAAACACCTTAACGCTGTCTAGTATCATTTTATTGAATTTTTTCTCACTTTTTTCACTTTACGGCATTTTAGTGCGTGTCAACCAATACAGTTGGAGTGTCTCTCGCCTCTATGCCTTTAGCATCGCACTCTTTTTCACCGTCATTATTTTCGCCTACAGCTTTGCTATTATTCGCCGAAGAACGCTTTGGGCAAAATCTTTAGGTACCATAAACAAAGTAGGGATTGTAGGGCTAATGGCTGCCATCCTTATGATTAATAGTCCGATTGCTGATTTTAACCGTATTACCGCAAACAGCATATTAGCCAGTATCGAAAATGGTAAAATTGACGTTAACCCTCGGCTCGCTTTTGCCTTAAAAGAACTCGGGCCCAAAGGCCAACAAGCTATCGAAAAGCTCAAATTAAATCCCAATTACACCGCTCTACTCTATACAGATATCGATATTGGTAATGAAAAAATGAGTAAATCCCCCAAAGAGGCCATAATTATCGCAAAAAATAGTGCCGAATTGCCGGAAAGTTGGTGGTCCCAAACACGCGAATCGAGCTGCACCAATAATTATCATCCACCTCATTGCCTAGGTTTTATGGCAGATATCAATCAAGATGGACAAAACGAGGTTATCATATGCCGTGCTTCCCCTAAGAGTGATTCTTTAGCCTGTACTATTTGGCAATATCAAATTACTGATTGGAAATTGATTGATCACCAAATCAGTCATTATGATTCGGTGGCACAGCGAGATAACGCATGGGATAAATTATTAAATGGTCAATTTAAATTAGTGCCTAAAGAATGGCTACAAGTGGTACCAGAGCAATAATATTTATGCGTGATAAATGGCTTTACTCATTTATGTAAAGCCATTCGTTGTTATGAACCTACAGCTTATCCCTTGTATGCTAAATGCCATACATCTTGTAAACTCACCGACATCGCTCTAACAGGTTTAACTACCTTATTGATTTTAGTTTTGCATGGATGACAATTATCATTTACCTTTATAAAACATATTGATAACAATCATCTGTGCTATTTTAATAACACACTTTTATTATGCAACATATCGCGAATAAGCTGCTATGATAGGTAAAAACTCCGTTAAGCTTTAATCCATTGGCTTATTTTAGCTAGCGGCACACTCTCAATATAAAACTATACCTGCACACTGATCATTATGGATAAAACAAGACAGACTGAATTGGTACGTTGGTTGAAACAGCATAGTACATCCGCAAAACGTTGGCTGCGTATATCTATGCTATTAGGCGTTGTTAGTGGTCTGCTGATTATCGCACAAGCGTGGTTCTTGGCGGTAATATTGCAAGCTCTGATTATGGAACACACTCCACGAGAGCAACTTCTGACCCCTTTTATCCTACTCCTTGCCGTATTTGTGCTACGCGCACTCCTAACGGTTATTAGAGAGCGAGTGGGCTTTCGTTGTGGTCAAGTTGTACGCCAAGAAGTACGCAACATGGTCTTAAATAAGCTACAAGCGCTAGGCCCTGTATGGGTAAAAGGTAAACCAGCCGGTAGCTGGGCGACTATCGTTCTAGAGCAGATAGAAGATATGCAAGAGTACTATTCGCGCTATCTACCACAAATGTATCTTGCTGGCATCATCCCTATTATGATCTTGATTGCCATCTTCCCATTTAACTGGGCCGCCGCCTTAATCTTGTTTGCAACCGCCCCATTGATCCCCATTTTTATGGCCTTAGTGGGACTCGGTGCCGCAGATGCTAACCGACGTAACTTTGTTGCTTTAGGTCGCCTCAGCGGTAGTTTTCTCGACCGGTTACGCGGCTTAGATACATTACGACTGTTTTTCCGTGAAAAAGCAGAAGTGCAACAAATTCGTGAATCTACCGAAGACTTTCGTTCAAGAACCATGGAAGTCCTTAGAATGGCTTTCCTCTCCTCTGGTGTGCTTGAGTTTTTCGCCTCAATTTCAATCGCTATCGTAGCCGTCTATTTCGGTTTTTCCTATCTTGGCGAATTAAATTTTGGAAGCTATGGGTTACCAGTCACCATGTTTGCCGGTTTTCTGGCATTAATTTTATCGCCTGAGTTTTTCCAACCTCTACGTGATTTAGGCACCTATTATCATGCCAAAGCTCAAGCGGTAGGCGCAGCAGAAAGTTTGGTGACATTGTTAGAAAGCGATGGCGAACAAAAAACAGAAACTGGGGATAAGACACCGCAAGATAAACCCATTCAAATTGAAGCAAATAAGTTAGAAATCTATTCCCACGACGGTCAACGTCTTGTCGGTCCTCTCGATTTTACTATCGAGCCACAACAGCGTATCGCTGTTGTCGGGCAAAGTGGTGCTGGGAAAAGCTCTTTACTCAATCTTTTGTTAGGTTTTCTTCCCTATAAAGGCTCGATTAAAATTAATGGGGATGAGCTAAAAGAGCTTTGCCCAGATAAATGGCGTGCATTAATTGGCTGGGTGGGTCAAAACCCTCATTTACCAGAACAAACACTTATCGAGAATATCTGCTTAGGTAAACCGACTGCTTCAGAGGCTGAAATACAACAAGCCATTGATGATGCCTATGTTTCCGAGTTTCTCCCTATGCTACCTGATGGCTTAAATACACGCCTTGGCGACTATGCTGCCAGGCTATCCGTTGGGCAAGCTCAACGTGTTGCTGTCGCGCGTACACTCTTAAAGCCATCGCGTATTTTATTACTGGATGAACCAGCTGCTAGCCTTGATGCGCACAGTGAAAAACGGGTCATGCATACTCTTAATCAACTAGCTCAACAGCAAACGACAATTATGGTCACCCACTTACTCGAAGAAACGGTTAATTACGACCAAATTTGGGTGATGGCAAATGGTCAAATCATTCAGCGTGGTCATTATGCACAATTGAGCCAATCGGAAGGGCCATTTGCCCGCTTGTTGGCTCACCGTAGTGAGGAGCTTTGATAATGCGAGTTCTATTACCTTTTTTGGCTCTCTATCGCCGACACTGGTTTTTGATCCTGCTCGGCATGATCTTAGCCATCGTGACTTTACTTGCCAGTATTGGGCTACTTACTCTATCAGGGTGGTTCCTCGCTGGGGCGGCAATTGCAGGTTTTCCGGGGCTTTATTATTTTAATTATATGCTGCCTGCTGCTGGTGTCCGTGGTGCCGCTATTTTCCGGACCGCAGGTCGCTACGCCGAACGACTGGTTAGCCATGATGCCACATTCCGAGTTTTGGCCCATTTACGTGTGTTCGCCTTTAGTAAAATATTACCGCTCTCACCGGGGGGGATCAGCCGCTTCCGCCAAGGGGAAATTCTTAACCGCCTTGTGGCGGATGTCGAAACCCTCGATCACCTATATTTACGTGTTTTATCGCCGATTTTTGCTGCTTTTGTCGTGATCTTTGTCCTGATTTTTGGGTTGAGCTTCCTTGACCCTCGCCTAGCGTGGACACTCGGTTGTATTATGCTGTTTTTATTATTTACCTTACCGTTTGTCTTTTATCGTGCAGGTAAGCCCATCGGACAAGAGCTGACTTACTTACGTGCCCATTACCGCACTGTCCTGACATCCGCTTTACAAGGGCAAGCGGAACTGACTTTGTTTGGAGCGCTTCCCCGTTTTCGCCAAACATTGGCAAATATTGAAAGCCAATGGCAAGGACGCCAACAACAGCAAGCCAATCTAACAGGGGTATCTCAAGCCATTATTCTATTTGCCTCTGGTTTTACTGCTACTTTGTTGTTGTGGATGGCGGCAGATCATGTGGGGGGGAATACTAACCCAGGAGCACTCATTGCTTTATTTGTCTTCTGTGCACTGGCCGCTTTTGAAGCCTTAGGCCCTGTCGCCGTTGCCTTTCAGCATATGGGGCAAGTGATTGCTTCTGCTGAACGTGTTTCTCAGCTAATTGATGCCAAACCAGAGGTAACATTCCCTGACAACGGTTTATCCCTTCCCCAACTGGAAAGCCTTGTTGTCGACAATATTTCATTTACTTACCCCGAGCAACCTTTCGCAGTTTTAAAACAGGTTTCGCTTTCACTGCTACCGGGGCAACACATCGCCTTATTAGGTAAAACAGGTTGTGGGAAATCAACACTTTTGCAATTACTCACTCGAGCATGGGATGTTGATAGTGGTATGATCAAAATTAATGGTCAAAATATTAGTGACTATAGTGAACAAGCACTGCGTTCGCTCATGTCAGTCGTTCCACAACGGGTACACATTTTTAGTGATACCTTGCGTAATAATCTACTGCTCGCTAACGATAAGGCAACCGACAAACAGCTCATTGAGGTGTTAGACCAAGTTGGTCTTGGTAATTTGTTGGAAAATGAGCAAAAACTTAACGCTTGGATGGGTGAAGGTGGTCGACAATTATCGGGTGGAGAGCAGCGCCGCTTAGGGATCGCTCGAGCGCTATTACATAATACGCCATTAATTTTAATGGATGAGCCAACCGAAGGGCTTGATGCACAAACAGAGCAGCAGATCCTTGCCCTGTTAAAAGAGAAATGTGCCGATAAGGCACTAATTGTGATCACCCATCGCATGCAAGGTATCGAGCAAATGGATACTATTTGCGTGATGGATAACGGTGAAATTGTTGAGCAAGGCTCACATCAGGCGCTTTTAGATTTAAAAGGCCGCTATTTTCAGTTTCGCCAGCGCCATTTACAACAGCAGGCCCTGTGAGGCACATCATGTACCAGCTCGATGATGACTCCTATCTGTTCCCGCCCGTCCATGAAGCGATGCGGGAACCTAATGGCCTGTTAGCTATTGGTGGCGATTTAGCGCCAGATCGGCTGAAGGCTGCCTACTATGATGGCATTTTCCCTTGGTTTAACCCGGGCGAAATGCCATTATGGTGGTCACCCGATCCTAGAGCGGTTTTAATGGTTGGCGAATTGCACATTAGCCGTTCGATGAAAAAGTTATTGAGAAAGCAAAAGTATCGCGTCACTGTCAACCATGCCTTCAAAGATGTCATCGCAGCTTGTGCGATACGTGACGAAGGAACATGGATTTTACCTGAGGTGCGTGAGGGGTATCAGGCACTTCATGAGCAGGGGATCGCTCATTCTATTGAGGCGTGGTATGGTGAAGAACTGGTTGGCGGCCTGTATGGCGTGAACATGGGGCACCTATTTTGTGGGGAATCTATGTTCAGTCGGATGAATGATGCCTCCAAATTTGCTTTTATTACATTTTATTTTCATTTTTTGCGCTATAATGGGCAGCTTTTTGATTGTCAGGTACTTAACCACCATACCGCCTCATTAGGCGCAAAAGAAATATCCCGTCGGGATTTTTTACATATTCTTTATCGGTGGCGTAACAAAGCGATTGATCCCGCCTGCTGGTTACCGCAATCGATTGAAATACCGCCATTATTCGAATAGCGAATTTTGGCTTTACGTTATTTTATGCCCATACTGTTCAAGAAAAATCGCTTTAAAATGCAACATTTCTTTACTTAGTGAGGGTTTTTGGGCATTATCTTGCCCGTTAAAAATCATGGTTATTAGACTTAGAGGATTAGATGGCCAAAGAAGACAATATTGAAATGCAGGGCACAGTACTGGATACCCTGCCAAACACAATGTTTCGTGTTGAACTGGAAAATGGTCACGTTGTGACTGCCCATATTTCTGGAAAAATGCGTAAAAACTATATCCGCATCCTGACAGGCGACAAGGTAACTGTAGAGTTAACTCCGTACGACCTGAGCAAAGGCCGTATCATTTTCCGTAGCCGCTGATTCTATCTCTTCAGGCAAGGCCTGATACAGCCACAGGTGCACAAGACACCTGTGGTCTATTTGTTGTCAGAATACCGCATCCTCCGGAGAGGCCTTGTGCACGCTACTGAAGCTATATGTCAGTGTGTTACTTTTATTATCAAGCCCGATACGTACTGAGCCGCCATTAGTTAACGAACCAAACAGTAGCTCATTTGCTAATGGTTTTTTCAGGTTATCCTGGATCACACGTGCCATAGGTCGGGCTCCCATCGCCTTATCATAGCCTTTTTCACACAACCAGCGGCGAGCCTCTTGGCTAACTTCAATCGAAACACCTTTCTCATCAAGTTGCGCTTGTAGCTCGACAATGAATTTATCCACCACCTGTATGATGATATCCATGGATAATGAATTAAACCAAATAATGCCATCAAGACGGTTACGGAACTCAGGCGAGAAGACTTTCTTAATTTCAGACATCGCATCCGTACTGTTGTCTTGCTCTGCAAAGCCAATTGAGCGGCGCTGTGTTTCTTGAACCCCTGCATTGGTTGTCATGACAACAATCACATTACGGAAATCGGCTTTGCGCCCATTATTGTCTGTCAGTGTGCCGTGATCCATAACTTGTAGAAGGATATTAAACACATCGGGATGCGCCTTTTCAATTTCATCAAGCAGCACAACAGAATGTGGATGTTTAATCACCGCATCCGTCAAAAGCCCGCCTTGATCAAACCCTACATACCCAGGAGGTGCACCAATTAAGCGGCTCACGGTATGCCGTTCCATATATTCAGACATATCAAAGCGCAATAATTTTATATCCAATGCCTTAGCGAGTTGGACTGTGACTTCCGTTTTACCTACCCCAGTAGGGCCTGCAAATAAGAAGGAGCCTACCGGTTTATGATCTTGGCCTAACCCCGCTCGACTCATTTTAATAGCTTCTGTTAATGCGGTGATCGCATCATCTTGCCCAAACACTAGCATTTTCAGGCGCGAATCTAACGTTTTTAAGCGCTCTTTATCGCTCGAAGAGACGGTTTTTTCTGGGATACGTGCGATACGCGCAACCACAGATTCAATCTCAGGCACACCAATGGTTTTCCGACGTTTGCTAGGCGCAACCAAACGTGTCCGAGCGCCTGCTTCATCGATAACATCAATCGCTTTGTCTGGCAGATGCCTATCCGTGATGTATTTAACCGACAAATCAACCGCGGCTTGAATGGCTTTTGCCGTATAACGAACATCATGGTGTGATTCGTATTTCGGTTTTAATCCATTAATGATACGTACCGTTTCTTCGGTTGTTGGCTCTACAATATCAATTTTCTGGAAGCGGCGTGCCAACGCCCTATCTTTTTCGAAAATATTACTAAACTCTTGATAAGTCGTTGAACCAATAACACGGATACGGCCACCTGATAACAATGGCTTAATTAAATTTGCCGCATCAACTTGACCACCAGACGCTGCACCAGCCCCAATAATCGTGTGAATTTCATCGATAAATAGAATGCTTTTACTGTCTTTTTCCAGCATTTTTAGCAGTGATTTAAACCGTTTTTCGAAATCACCTCGGTATTTAGTGCCTGCTAATAAAGAACCAATATCTAATGAATAGATAGTGCAGCCGTTCATGACCTCGGGAACATCCCCTTGCTCAATGCGCCATGCTAGCCCTTCCGCTATCGCTGTTTTACCAACGCCAGATTCTCCCACCAGCAATGGGTTGTTTTTGCGACGGCGGCAAAGAACTTGGATCGTTCTCTCTAGCTCTGCCTGACGCCCTACCAGCGGGTCAATTTTGCCTTGTTTAGCCAGTTGATTCAGATTGGTTGTGAAATTATCCATATGATCATCAGAAACAGGCTGTTCTTCATGATTGACGTTGCTGTTTGGCGTATCTTGCTCGGATGATGCCGAAGCTTCCCCTTTAATCGTGCCGTGGGAGATAAAATTGACAACATCTAAACGGCTTACATCATGTTTACGCAATAAATAAGCTGCCTGTGACTCCTGCTCGCTGAATATCGCGACCAGTACATTCGCGCCACTCACTTCATTACGACCCGATGACTGAACATGGAAGACCGCACGTTGCAGAACGCGTTGAAAACTTAATGTTGGCTGAGTATCGCGATTATCATTTTCAGGCAACAGTGGCGTCGTTTGCGCAATAAAGTGCTCAAGCTCTTGTCGCAGAACAACAAGGTCAACTTTACAGGCATCCAATGCTTCACGTGCTGACGCATTACTCAATAATGCCAGCAACAGGTGCTCCACTGTCATAAATTCATGTCGATTATCTTTCGCTTTTGCAAATGCGACGTTTAGACTCAGCTCCAGTTCTTGATTGAGCATAAGCACCTCCCAAAATTGATATTAGCGAGTTCACACTTTTTCTATTGTGCACAACAAAGGGTACTCATGTTCGCGCGCATAGCTGTTAACTTGTGCCGCTTTTGTTTCCGCAACCTCTGCCGTAAAGATACCGCAAACCCCTTTCCCCTGAAAATGGACATCTAACATTATCTGTGTAGCGCGTTCTTCATCAAAAGAAAAGTATTTTTGCAACACTTCAACAACAAAATCCATTGGAGTGTAATCATCGTTATTTAATATAACCTTATACATCGAAGGGGGCTGTAAAACTTGCTCCACTTCATCTTTAAAAACAACATCTGTTTTAAATGTACCAAGAAAATCGCTCATTACTTGTCGTGCTCGGAGTTAAGATTTATTAAGCATAGCCTTTATTATCAATGATTTCTATTAATCAAGATAACAATAAAACATAAATAAAATCATTTGTTTTATCAATTGCTGTTTCCGCTTAATAACAGTGTAACACGCAACCTAACGCAACTCATATGGCCTAAATTTTGTGATCTGCTTCAAAATTAATAAACTGGAGAGCGTTAGCCATATCAAATTTTTATCACTTCGCCAAAAATCAGCAAATTGATCGCTTGACGTCCGAAGGCAATTCACTACAGTATGATTTGCAGACAGTCAATATGTGTAATTATACTTAGTCGATGCATAGTGGTTATGCATTTATGTCAAACACAACTTGTAAATACGAAGGACGATGTATGGAGACAGGTACAGTTAAATGGTTCAACAACGCCAAAGGCTTTGGTTTCATCTGCCCAGAAAATGGGGGCGAAGATATTTTCGCTCATTATTCTTGTATACAAATGGAAGGTTACAGGACATTAAAAGCTGGTCAGAAAGTCAATTTTAGTATTAATACTGGCCCAAAAGGGAACCATGCCAACCTCATCATTCCGATTGAAAGCAGTACGTTGAATCATACAAGTGCAGAGGCAACGCCTCAAGAATAACCCCCGTGTAATAGAGCACAGTTAATTACTTTTCATTTAGCAATAACTGGTTTGCATGATTGGTCGTTAACTGTGTCTATTTTTTAATATCAATCTTTTGATATCAATGGGGACGGCCGTGGGTTTGTAAAAAAGAGACATCACCATAAAGTGATTTAAGCAGTGCGAATTGCTCTTCATCATAGAATTGGCAATTACCGCTACCAAATGCCTTCGCAACTTCAATCATAAACTTCACCGATGCGGCAATATCCACTTCATGACTAGCGCCTGTTGAACAACCCGGCACAATTGTCTGCGTACAAATAGCCACACCAACAACAGGGGCTGTTGTTGAGATTGCTGGCTGCATAATACTATTGATGTGATGTAATCCGTTGCCGTAAGGCGTGATATCTTGTACCGCGAGCGGGAACGTCACCGCATTCTGCCCACTGCTCCACTCCATCAAATGAAGTAAGTCCTCAGAAACAGGCAAGATATAGCCATCTTTTACCGTTGGTGACAAGGCATAACCTTTATGGTTGATCAGCCTATTTCCCTTTGTCGTGTCCACAGATAAAATAGCATCCGCTTCTGGGATAGCCTCATTTTCATTCATCGTCTCATCGTTGAGTGGTGAGTCCATAAAATCAACGGGGCTATGAGGACGTGTTGGCGCTGTTGGGCAAATATGCGTCGTAATGATCACATCCCCCATGAGGACATCACCCTTTTCTCTCATCTCGGCAAGTTTTAATGCCGTCGCAATGGCAGCAATAGCGCCATCAGCATCAGAAACCAGCCCAATACGAGATGGGCGCGCTCCGATACCCCCTAAACGCCCAATAATCCCCAATGTTGGGGCATGGTTACCTTGGCGTTTACCATGAGTACCTGGGATCACGATACGCACAAAATCACTTTGCCCTTTTCCATCTCGCACTGTTTTTGATGATGCTTCAATGGTAGTAAAGTTTTTAAACAAAGCGACAATATCATCCCCATTAACAACGGCGCTATCGATTAACTCGTAAGCACACAGGGTCTGCTTTAAACTCATATATTTCCCTTGTTATGTACTACTTTTCAGCTTATTTCTCTCGATCTCACCACTCTCCTTTAATGGTTGGTGTATAACCGTCAAAAATTAGCCTATTTCCTGGTGAAGGCGCATACACGCACAATAAATATAATATTTTTATTTTATGATTCACTACTACGTTTTAACCAATAAGGGTCACCTACCATACTGCCAAGGTAGGATGCCTTATGACATATTTTTGTCGCTAATTGCGCCAATAATTCAGAGGTAATTTGCGATGCAGGTAAACTCAAACATAAGGCATAGAGTGTACCTTGCGCAGGGTCATACACTGTACTTGAGACAGAGGCGACCCCCGGAACGGATTCATTAATTGAAAATGCCCAGCCTCGTTCCTCAATTTGATTTAACTCTTGGCGTAGCTTGTCTTGCTTTTCTTGCGGCTCTTGGCAAATGATCACTTCACGTTCACTCAAAGAGTAACGAGCTAATAACGCTTTACCTGTAGAAGTTCCCGCTATAGGCAATTTTGTTCCCGGCTGAGTGATCACTTGAAGCATGCTATTACCAATACGTGCATGCACGACTCTTACCTTATCTTTGTCTCTTAAAGAGACATAAGTGGTGAACCCCGTTTCTTTGGTCAGTTCATCGAGTGATTCAAGCGCCATATCAATCAACGGGTTCATACCCCGAGCGCGATGCGCTAACTCCATAATGATCAGCCCCGGACGATAAATGGGCGCATCATTTTTCTTTTCGAGCAAACCATGCTCTGCCATCTGTTTTAATAAACGTGATGCTGAGCTTTTTGGCATTCCCAATTCATTCACTAACGTTGTCACCGTCAGTTCATCGCCGGAGCGAAGAAACAACCGATATACATCGACAACACTTGAGAGAATACTCATAACTCACCTGTAACCTGAGAATTCTGCACCAACGCCTCATAGCTTTGTGGTTTTCTATCTCTTAAATAAGGAATGTTCAAACGCGTATGAGCCTGAACTCGAAAATCAACCTCACCAATGAGCAACGTTTCACCATCACAACTGGCTTCACTTAACACTTGCCCACGAGGCCCTACAATCTTACTACCGCCAAATAAATGAAGATCTTCCTCATTCCCCCAACGGTTAACTGCTAATAAGTGGCTACCATTCTCCAAAGCGCGGCACGCGGTATTGATATCCCACATGTCCTTATCTTGAATACGCCATGCAGAAGGCACGAGCAGCAATTCAGCGCCATTTAAGGTTAAGATACGAGCCACCTCAGGAAACCCCATGTCGTAACAGATCATCACACCAATCTTACCGAATGGAGTATCAAATACCGGATAGCTATTACCACTGCTAAACCATTGTTTTTCAATGCCAAATGCGTGGACCTTACGGTAGACCCCGCTGACACCTTCACAACCTGGATTCCACACCCCAACAGCGTTATAAACCTCGCCTAAGTAGCTTCCTCGCTCAGCAAAGCCACTAACAATAGTGAGATCCAATTGCGTCGCTAGTGCGCTAAACAAGCGATAAGTTTCGCTGCCTTCATCATCGCTGAGATCCCATAGTTGGGTCGCAAGCAAATCGCCTCGATAGCCTGTTGTAGCCAGTTCAGGAAAACAGATTAATTTGGCACCTTGCTCCGCAGCTTGATGGCAGAATGCGGCCATCCGCTCTAAATTATGCTGCTTTTGACCAAGTAAAGAGTTAAATTGCGCAAGAGCAACTTTAACGCTGCTATGATCCATTGCTCTCATCCTTAATCTAAATGGTTAACTTTACGAAATTGCAGCGTATCGACACCTTTTATTCGAGCTTGCAGCAGCATCATCATCCAATAAAGGACTCCGCTAACTAGCAAAGAGTTAAGCGCTGGCACACCAAAATCAGTATCCCAAGGGCCTAATGCCGAGCTTAGCCAACCGACAACAACAGCAATAGCCCAAACAACCAACGTAATGGGATTAACTGCCTCACACAGAGTTGGAAGTTCACCCGCTGCTCTGGTTGTATCTAACTCACGCCGATCACGCTTTAATAAATAATAATCAACCACCATGATCCCCGCCACAGGTGGGATTGCTATACCTAAATAAATCAGAAAACCCACAAAATTATCTAAAATGCCGAGCATCGAGGCGATCGTACCCAAAATACCGATAACCCACGTTAGATAACGACGGTCAAACCGTTTTTTGAAGATGGCATTCAATAAAGTCGATAAACCTAGTGATGAAGAGTAGAGGTTAATATCATTCATTTTGATAGTGGAGAAGATAACGATCGATGCTCCAACCAACCCAGTTAACGTCAACATTAGGTCAAAGACTTCATTGGTACGCAGGGCAAGTGCCATCAACACTGAAATCATATTGACTAACAGCTCACCAAAAAAAGTCCCGATAAGGGTCATCCAAAAAACCTCTTTCGGGCTTTTCATGAAACGACTAATATCGGGCGTTGTGATAGCTGAAATAATAAACCCACCAGCAACCATCGTAATGGCTGCTGGTAGAGTCATAAAAGCCCCCGCAGGTTCAGTGCGATTAATAAGCGCTCCGATATCTTGCCCAGAAAGCAAGCTATAGGTTGCCCAAGCTAATGCGAGTAAAAATAGCGGCGTTGATATATTGGCGGTAATAGATAAAAAGCGATACCCATATACCGTAATAATCGTCACCGCGATACCTGTAATAAGCGACCAAGTCCCTGGTGTTAGCACATTCGTCGCTTTATACATTCCATCCGCAAAGAAGCCATTTTGTACGCCAAACCAGCCCATCAGTGAAATCGCAATTGCGCCACCAATTAAAGCAGAGCCTAACTTACCAAATCCAGACCACCTTGATAGTAGACTGATTGACATTCCTTCACGGCACGCAGCTGCACCTAAAGCCCAGCTAACAACTTGTAAAATCACTGAACCTAACATTGTGGCCCAAAACGCTTGCCAAAACGTCAGTCCATAACCCAATGCTGCACCTAACATCACCTGAGATACACAGGCTAGTGAGCCAATTCGGATTATAAGAACTTCGTAGAATGGCCTGCGAGCACTGAAGGGCACCCGAGCCAGAGAATAATCTTCACCTGTTTTATTCGCCATTTAGTATTCCTGCTGTGTGGATCTTTGCTATTAAGTTTATTGGCTTTATTTTATTTGTTCCATTTTATGGAACTAGGTTTCATTTATTCTACGAGACAAATGATATCCATGTTCGATACCAAATCGCAAGTAGAATTTAACTTTTTACATAGCTTTTTGTGTATGTAGATATAACTATAACGGGAAAACTAAAGGCTGGGGAGATAAATTGATATAAAAATAAGGATGTTGAAGTACCTCTGACCATTACAGAGGTACTTGAAAAAATACAGATAGATCTCTTACTACTCTCTTGCTAATGCATCAATAGGGTTTAATCTTGCTGCACTTCGCGCGGGTAAGAATCCAAAAATGATACCAATTGCTGTCGAACAGATAAATGCACTGATCAGCGCCATAGGTTGAAAAACGAAAGTCCAGCCGGGCAACGCCATTTGTGCCATGACACTAATGCCATAGGAAAGCCCAATCCCCATTAACCCACCAATCAAGCAGACCAGTACCGCTTCAATCAAAAATTGCTGCATCACATCACTTGTGCGCGCACCAACCGCCATACGGATACCAATTTCTCGGGTTCTCTCAGTAACGGAAACTAACATGATGTTCATCACGCCTATACCACCAACCACCAGCGAAATAACAGCGACCAAGGTTAGAAACAGTTGCATGGTACGAGTGGTTTTTTCCGCTGTTTTCACAAGTGTATCAATATTGTAAGTAAAAACGTCCTTCTTACCGTGTCGCAATGTCAATAAGCGGGTGATCTGTTGCTCCGCTGTTTTGGCATCAACCCCCTCTTTAACCCTTACGACAATACTATCCAAGTAAGGTCGATTTAAGATTTTGCTATTTACCGTCGTATCCGGCAGCCACACTGACAGCGAATTACTTGAACCAAAAATTGATTTTTGCTCCGCGAGAACACCGATCACGGTAGCTGGCATATTCCCAATCAAGATGGTTTCCCCTACCACTTGCTTTTGGTTAGGAAAAAAGCGACGTTTTGTGTTCGCATCAATCACAACCACTTGCGCCCTACGCTCTACCATATCTGCAGTAAAGTTCATCCCTTCGGAAAACTTTTCAGCGTAGACCTGAAAATAATCACGCCCAACCCCTAATAACTGGGCTGAAGCATCTAAATTCCCCTTACGCAATCGAGTTGATTTAGATAACTCCCCCGATACGGCTTGCACATAAGGTTGCTTGGCAATGGCGTCAACATCGGACGGCTTTAAAGATTGCCGATTCTCTGCATCATCACTACCAAAATCCTCCCCAGGGTAAACCGAAATGGTATTCGTGCCGATTGATTTTATATCATTGAGAACCATGCTTTGAGCGGCATCACCGATCACCATAATAGAGACGACTGACGCAATACCAATGATAATGCCTAACATGGTGAGTAGTGTGCGCATTTTATTAACCACCATGGCGCGCCAAGCCATTAACAGTGCTTCGCTAAACCGTCCATAGATTTGCCCTAACGACATTTTCCTAGGTGATGTTTTCTCCAATGAAGGTACGTTTGGAGCTTTAGCAGAGCCTGAGTCACTAATAATTTCGCCATCTTTAATTTCAATAATGCGTTCAGCCTGCTGAGCGACTTTGGGGTCATGGGTAACAATAATAACGGTGTGCCCCTGCGCACATAATTCTTTGAGGATTTTCATTACCTCTTCACCAGAGTGGCTATCAAGGGCACCAGTTGGCTCATCAGCAAGGATAACTTGACCACCATTCATCAAGGCACGCGCGATACTTACCCGCTGTTGTTGCCCTCCCGATAACTGACTTGGTCGGTATTCTGTTCGTTCACCAAGCCCGAGTTTCGCTAATAATTCAATGGCTTTTTTACGGCGTTGAGTCTTACCTGCCCCCGCGTAAATGGCGGGAACTTCAACATTTTGCTCAGCCGTTAAATGGCTAAGTAGATGGTAGCGCTGGAAAATAAAGCCAAAGTGTTCACGGCGTAACTCAGCTAGCTGATCGTTATCAAGCTGAGAAATATTTTGCTGAGCAACAAAGTATTCCCCTGAGCTAGGTTTATCCAAACAGCCGATGATATTCATTAAAGTTGATTTCCCCGAGCCAGATGCACCAATAATGGCCACCATTTCCCCAGCATCAACAGTTAATGAAATATTTTTCAATACCGTAATTTCTGTTTCACCAGCAGGATAACGTCGCGTGATCCCTCTAAGTTCTAATAAGGCTGACATATTAACTCTCCGCGTTACGGCCGGTGATCACCTGTTCGCCTTCTTTTAGTCCATCAGTGACTTCAACATATACATCATTACGGCTACCGATTTTTATTTGCCGTTTTTCAGCCTGTTCTCCCTGCAACACTTCTACCTCATAAATTTGCGGGGAAACTTCATCCCCTAAAGCAGAGAGCGGTAAAAGTAATACATTTTTATGCGATTCAAGATCAATTTTGACCTGTGCCGTCATTTGTAATTTCAGTAAATGCTGGGGGTTGGGCACTTCAAAACGTGCATAATAAAAAATAGCATCGTTGATTTTTTCAGGAGTCGGTAAAATATCTTTCAATACCCCTGAGAAGCGTTTATCTGGCGCGCCCAATACAGTAAATGACGCTGCCTGACCCGGTTTAAGATGAATAACATCCGCCTCTGACACTTCAGCTTTAACTAACATTGTATTCAAATCAGCTAATGTCAAAATGGTTGGCGCTTCCTGAGCCGCTATCACTGTTTGACCTTGTAATGTTTTGATAAACGTGACAATACCATCCATTGGCGCGGTAATTTGTGTATATTTCAAGTTTGTTTTTGCCGTATCTAAGGTCGCTTGGTTGCGCTTAATTTGCGCCTGATATGTTGCCACCTGCGCCTTTTTCACAGCGACATCCGTTTGCGCTTTATCTAAATCTTGTTTTGAGACGGCTTGGAGCTTAGATAAACTCAATTGGCGTTGATAAGTCACTTCAGCTAAGCGTAACTCTGCTTTCGCTAACGCCAAATGTGATTCCAGCTCATGGATCGTTTCTTGAGATTCTGTCACGTCGTTTTGTGCTTTTTGTGGATCAATGACCGCTAGCAAATCACCTTTTTTGACTTTATCTCCCTCTTGAACATACAGAGTTTGTAGCTGCCCACTGACCTGTGCACCGACATCAACTTTGCGCACAGCATCCAGTTTACCTGTTGCTTGAACTTGTTTATTGAGATCACCTCGGGCCACTGCGACTGTTTGAAAAGCCTCTTTTTTATCTTCCGTGAAAAAAAAGAATGCGATACCAATCGCAATTAAAATAACCAGTAAAGAAACCAGCCACTTCTTACGTGAATTTGCTCTCATTCAATCTATACCTATACCAATAAAGAGAGGGCTACGCCCCCTCATAAAATTTACCTATTTAGCCGAGCATTCGTGAATAATTTAGTAAGCTTTACCTCTTGCTAACCACGCTACCCGAGAAAACATATTTTTGAGTTGTGATGGGATAGAATCTGGCCCTAATTCTGCTGCTCGATTGACAATAGCGATAGCAAGATCAGGTTTGGATGTTTTGGAAATTGCTTTAATAATCACACGTCGAGTCGAAACTTTCGCGTTATCCGGTATCCCTGATATCTCATGATAAAGATGTTTAAATCCTTCGCGATATAAAAAATGCTCCATATCCGGTGCCGGCAATCGAGTTAATCGGTCTCGTTCCGTGTCATGCATTTTTTCAGCGTAACTCAGCGCGGTGGCGGCATACTTCTTACCAGCCTCATCGCCATCAACAAGTGTATGCCATTCTATACCCATTTTGCTGGCAAACTTTAACAAAGGCTTAAGACCGCTTTGTGCAAACTCAATCACTTTGATGCCTTCTGTTTCAAAGTAATAGTTACACTGCCGCGCTAACTCATTCATTAACCAAATTTCAGTCTCGCCTTCAACCAATAACCAACAACGCGCAAACATCGCTGATGGCCGGTTAAAGCGGATGTGAAAGGAGATTTTCCGAATTTCCTCCGCAGATAGCTCATTCTCACCTAAGCGATAAGCCGAAACTTTGCCGGAATCGCGCACCAAGCGGCAAAGATTTTCAATCGGTACTTGCGACAGAAGCTCCCCGGAGTTCGTTGTGGTCAAGCGTTGTAAAGAAAAGAGATTGAGTAGACCCCAAGCAATCGACAACATAATTGGATGCAGGCGTGTTTCGGGGTCTTCTACAATAACCAAAGGGCGTGCATATTTATCGAGTTGGATATTGCCTTTTGACTGCAATAAAGAAGAAAACATGCCTAAGATAATTAAACGGATATTACGCTGATTTGGTTTTGCAATAATACGGCTAATATTATCTAAAGCATGCCAGCCTCTTTTGCGTGGTTCAAACTTAATTGCTGCTTTATGCTCTTGAAACAGATGGTTACTTTGCCCCGCAAAATAATGACTGAGCAGTTGCTGCATCGCATCCACCCCTTCAACCAACTCCTCGTCGCTCAAGCGTTGCGGATTATTGATTAATGCACGAGTCAGCTCTTCCATTCGCGAGTTAAAAATATCGCGTACCTCTTTTTCACCCGCAACAATCGTCTCAGTATTTAATGTGCGCAAAAAACGGGCATCACGCAAACGGATCACTGGATATAAGCGAATAATTTCTTTGATATATTTACCGACATTATCCAATGACAACTTATTTCCCCCTGCATTGAGGAAACTACGGTCAACGCTAATGCTGCCGTCTTCTTTTAGTTCAGCACTAACGCGGTAAAAGATATGCTTAAGATCATCACCGTTATCGACCCAAACGGAGGTAAGATTACGAAAGCGAAATGAGCGATGTCGGCCTGGGCGGTTTTCACAAAATTTCAACACTATCTGCAATGAGCGAAATCGAGAGGCATCATCCCCTGTTGGATGATGAAAATCATGCTTATTAAATTGGTAATTTTCTTGTTCAGGCGAAAGTAAAATCGTCAGTGCATCCAAAAGGCTCGACTTTCCCCATGAGTTTTCACCAATTAACACCGTATTGTTATTTAAAGCTAATGAGAGCCGGTTAATCCCTCTAAAACCGTAGATTTCCACTCGTTCCAGATACATACACCCTCTCCTTGCTATTAATCTATTTTTAGAGCTTACCTCTTAACTGCTGGTATGACTATAAGACAGCTCGAAAATTAAATATATTTTTACACTCAATAACTAAAGTTGTATTTCGGCAACAGACGCGGCTGGCTCGTCCGTAAAGCCACTTGACGACGTATCAACGGCAGATAACAATAGAGCTGACTAAGTTGAGCCTCCATTTATAGTGTTATAAAATAGTTAAACTTTATTTTTTAGTCTTTTTATCCTATTTTTTATCCATAACTGGAGAAAAAGACGCTATCTTAGAACCATCTGCCAGACTGATAAAACAGCAAATAAATGAAATTAATATCAAATATAATAATTAATATATAACCCCTTGTTAATGGGATAATTATAAGGATGCAAAATGTATTCAGGACTACTCATTATTTTACTACCGTTAACGCTAGGTTATCTTATCCCTATAAAAAATAAAAAGATTTTAGATATTATACATCGAGCGTTAAATTCAATGGTTTATATCATTCTCTTTTTAATGGGGATTACACTCGCTTTACTTGAAAACTTAAGTGTTCACCTATTTTCAATTTTAATCTACGCACTCACATTCTTTGGTTGTATATTTTCACTTAACCTTATCTCACTACTGCTATTAGATAAGTTAGATCCTTGGAAAATCCCTA
This sequence comes from Providencia sp. PROV119, assembly GCF_028482435.1. Classification (NCBI taxonomy): domain Bacteria; kingdom Pseudomonadati; phylum Pseudomonadota; class Gammaproteobacteria; order Enterobacterales; family Morganellaceae; genus Providencia; species Providencia sp. PROV119. The sequence goes on along the minus strand of NZ_JAMPQL010000001.1, from coordinate 255,736 downwards.
AGCATAAACAAGAAAAGCCGCCATCACGTTTAAAAATGGTATTTGAATCATTGCAACTGTGTGGTGTGCTATTGATTGGTTTCTTAGTTGGCTTAACTGGATTTGATTTCCTGCACTATGCCGATAAAGGCAGCCAAATTGCGTTAATGATGTTACTGCTTCTTGTCGGCCTGCAACTTCGCAATAGTGGCATGAGTATTAAACAAATCTTAGTTAACCGCCGAGGAACCACAATCGCCTTTGTGATGGCAATCAGCGCGCTAGCTGGTGGCGCAATTGCCGCATTATTATTAGGTTTACCCGTAAAAATGGGGCTAGCATTGGCCTCTGGGTTTGGCTGGTACTCATTAACAGGGATTGTATTAACCGATGCCTATGGCCCTGTCATGGGGAGCGCCGCTTTCTTTAATGACCTCGCTCGTGAACTCGCTGCGATTATGTTGATCCCTTTAATTATTAACCGCTACCGCTCAACCGCATTAGGTATTTGCGGCTCAACATCAATGGATTTTACCCTCCCAGTCCTCCAGCGAAGTGGTGGCGTCTCTATCGTACCGGCCGCTATTGTGCATGGTTTCGTGCTCAGCCTCGTTACCCCGATCTTAATGGCATTTTTCACTTAGCTATATTTCACTCACAGATTGCCACTTATTTATAACATGATAGATAAGTGGCAAGTCCTAAAATGACTATAATTAACAGCACTTTACATAAGTAGAATTTCAGTCACAATAGCGACAGATGAGAGTGAAACAGGAAACCAAGATGAACGAAAAGCAACGTGTTTTAGTATTGGGCGCCAGTGGCTATATTGGGCAAAATTTAATCCCCGAATTAATTAAGCAAGGCTATCAAGTGACAGCCGCTGCTAGGCGGGTGGATTGGATGCTCTCACAAGGCTGGCAAGATACACAATGTGTTTATGTTGATCTGCAAGACCCTGAAACACTCAAAGACGTGATGAAGGAGATCGATATTGTCTATTTCCTCGTTCATAGCATGGCTGATCATGCCAACCTGATTGAACGTGAGCGCACGGCGGCTCGCCATGTTCAGCAAGCGCTTGATCAATCGAATGTTAAGCATGTTATTTATCTCAGTTCACTACAACATGGTCACAGCTATTCTCAACATTTGATCTCTCGTCGATTAACAGGGGAGATTTTACGTGAGAGTCAGGTGCCAGTCACAGAGATCCGCTCAGCAATCATCGTTGGCTCAGGATCGGCGGCTTTTGAGATCATGCGTGATATGGTTTACAACCTCGCTATCTTAACCCCACCGCGTTGGGTACGTTCAAAGTCTTCACCTATTGCGCTGAGTAACATACTGCATTACTTAACTGAATTAGCAAAACGCCCCGTGACTGAAAGTAAAATTTACGATGCAGGTGGCCCTGAGTACATGAGCTACCAAGAGCTATTCAAGCGCTTTATAAAAATCAGCGGTAAGCGTAGATTGCTGATCCCTATCCCTATTCCTATTAGCATGATCTCCGTCCACTTCATCAGTTTGATCACCTCAGTTCCTCCGGCAATTGCTAAAGAGTTGATCCAAGGATTGCAGCATGACCTGCCTGCCGACGATAAAGCCTTACGCGAACTGATCCCACAAACGTTGGTTTCATTTGATGAGGCGGTCAAAACCACCTTAGCTCAAGAAGCCGATGCTATCGACAATGCAGATTGGGGTTATGATCCTGAAGTCAAAAAACGCTGGCGACCGGGTTATGGTTTTTACCCTAAACAGGCTGGTGCCACACTCGGCACTTCGGCAAGTACAGAGTCGCTATGGCATGTTGTGCAGCAAATCGGGGGTAAAAACGGCTATTTTTATGCCAACGCACTTTGGAAAACCCGTGCCATTATGGATGACATGATGTTAAACAAAGTGAAATATGGTCGCCCCGCTCGTGAAGAGCTGCAATTAGGTGATGAAATTGATGGTTGGCGCGTCATTAATTTGGAGCCTAATAAACAGCTTAGCCTGCTCTTTGGGATGAAAGCGCCTGGGCTAGGCCGCCTGACTTTCACCATTCACGATAGCGGTAGCCGCCGTTCAATTGATGTACGTGCATGGTGGCACCCCGCAGGATTTAGTGGGTTGCTCTATTGGTTTGCCATGATGCCTGCCCATCTATTTATTTTTAAAGGCATGGCTAAACGTATTAGTGAATTGGCGTTTGAGCGGGATAAACAACTTGCAGGCAAGTCATCAACTGGGCAACAGCCGCCAAAATGATGATTGCTTAATAACAAAAAACCAAATTTTTATGCATATATTATTGCATAAATATGCTTACAGGATTAATATCTGTGTCAGTTAAACAAGGTATTATTGGTAAGCATGAGCATTCAATTAAAAAATATAAACTGTTTTTACGGCTCTCATCAGGCGCTCTTTGATATCAACTTAGAGTGCCCTGCCGGAGAAACCATGGTATTACTCGGGCCTAGCGGTGCAGGCAAAAGCTCTTTGCTACGTGTACTGAATTTGTTGGAGATGCCACGTTCAGGTGTACTTAACATTGCAGGTCAAAATTTTGATTTTGCCTCAACCCCTGATGCCAAAGCTATCCGTGCATTACGTCAAAATGTCGGAATGGTTTTTCAACAATACAATCTATGGCCTCATCTCACCGTCATGGATAATTTAATTGAAGCGCCGTGCCGAGTTTTAAAGCTGTCACGTCAAGAAGCAAAAGCAAAAGCGGAAAAATTATTAGAACGTTTGCGATTAACACAATTTGCAACGCGTTTCCCTTTGCATTTATCTGGCGGCCAACAGCAACGTGTTGCCATTGCTCGTGCATTGATGATGGAACCACAAGTTCTGCTATTTGATGAACCAACGGCAGCCCTTGACCCCGAGATTACAGCACAAGTCGTCGATATCATTCGCGAGTTGTCTGCAACAGGAATTACACAGGTAATCGTGACTCATGAAGTTGAGATTGCCCGTAAAGCCGCTAGCCGTGTGGTGTATATGGAAAACGGTCATATTGTTGAACAAGGGGATGCCAGCCATTTCACAGCACCTCAAACTGAAGCATTTGCAAATTATCTGTCACACTAATAGATATAGGATTAAGCAATGAAAAAAATTATATTAGCTGCACTACTTGGCGCTGTAACCCTATCTGCAACTGCGGCGGAAAAAGAGACCATCCGTTTTGCAACAGAAGCGACTTATGCCCCATTTGAAATGTTTGACAAAAACAACCAAATCGTGGGTTTTGACGTCGACCTTGCCAATGCGATGTGTGAAAAAATGAATGCAACTTGCACATTCACCCATCAATCTTTCGATAGCTTGATCCCAAGTTTGAAATTCCGTCGTTTTGAAGCATTGATGGCAGGTATTGATATTACGCCTGATCGCCAAAAACAAGTGGACTTCACTGACACTTATTACCCTAATTCGGCTGAGTTTATTGCCATTAAAGAGAAAGTCTCTTCTGTTGATCAGTTGAAAGGGAAAAAAATTGGCGTTCAAAATGGCACAACTCACCAAAAATATATCATGGAACAGCATAAGGATATGACGACCGTTCCTTATGATAACTACCAATCAGCTATCCTTGATCTGCAAAATGGTCGTATTGATGCTGTGTTCGGTGATACTGCTGTTGCTGACGAATGGCTAAAAGCCAAAGGCAACGAAAACTTAGCGCCTGTTGGTGAAAAAGTCACTGATCCACAGTACTTTGGTATCGGCTTAGGTATCGCGGTTCGTAAAGGTAATAAAGAGTTGTTAGATAAAATGAATAAGGCATTGGCAGAAGTAAAAGCTGATGGAACTTATGACGTTATCTATAAAAAATGGTTTGAACAATAATCGATACTGTTAATGAACAATTTTCTTTTTCTAACAAGTGCCGCCGGTATCACCGTCGGCCTTGCTGTTTCTGCTCTCATATTGGGCCTGATCCTCGCCATGTTATTTACGGCATGGGAGTCCGTGCGTTTTAAACCTATCGCTTTTTTAGGAACGTGCTGGGTCACCTTGATCCGCGGTCTACCTGAACTGCTGGTTGTGTTATTTGTCTATTTCGGCACACTGCAACTGATTAATATTTTAGGTGATGGGATAGAGATCAATCTGGGTTTCTGGCAAACCACCTTACAGATTGATCCGAGCATTTTCTTTGCAGACAGCGGTGAGTTTGACTTTACCCCCTTCGCTTGCGGTGTGGTTGCATTAGCCCTTCTCTATGCGTCCTACGCATCACAAACCCTACGCGGTGCCTTAAAAGCGGTGCCTTATGGGCAGTGGGAAGCAGGTTTAGCGCTTGGATTAACCAAACGAACCATATTCTTTCGTTTTATCATGCCACAAATGTGGCGTCATGCGCTGCCCGGCTTGGGCAACCAATGGCTGGTATTACTCAAAGATACCGCACTGGTTTCTTTAATCAGTGTTAATGATCTTATGTTACAGACTAAGACCATTGTTAACCGTACCCATGAACCTTTTACATGGTACGCTATTGTAGGGCTTATCTATCTTGCGATTACCTTATTAAGCCAAGTTATTTTGAAACGAATTGAATTGCGTACAACTCGCTTTGAAAGAGGTGAATCGCAATGATTGATTTAATTCTCGATATTTTACCTGGCTTACCAACGAGCTTATCGTTAACCTTCAGCGCATTATTTGTGGCATTTATATTGGCCGTATTATTTACGCTCATTTTGTCATTAAAAACGCCAATTATTTCGCAAGCCGTCAAAGTCTATATTACCCTATTTACCGGCACACCATTATTGGTGCAGTTCTTCCTGATTTATAATGGCCCTAGCCAATTTAAATCATTACAAAACTATCCTGTACTGTGGGAGTTTATTTCAACGCCTTGGGTATGTGCGATGATTGCATTAGCCCTCAATAGTGCTGCTTACTCAACATTACTCTTTCATGGTGCCGTAAAAGCAATTCCATCTGGGCAATGGCAATCATGCCAAGCATTAGGTATGTCTAAAGCCCAGACCATGCGGATTATTCTTCCCTATGCGTTTAAGCGCTCTTTATCATCTTATTCGAACGAAGTGGTATTAATCTTTAAAAGTACCTCACTCGCCAGTACGATCACGATGATGGATATTATGGGTTACAGTAGCCAAGTATTTGGTCAAAGTTGGGATGTAATGGCATTTGTGGCTGCGGGGATCATCTACCTCGTTGTTAACGCAATTTTGACGATCATCATGCGATTTATTGAACGTCACGCTCTTGCATTTGAGCAAAGGAACTAACCCGTTTTATTTTTGAATTTAACCTATCACAGTCATAAAAGGGCTTATGAAAATAAGCCCTTGAGGCTTGCTGATAAACAGGGATAAAACCCTAGTTTTTCCCTCTTCGTGTTATCAGCAGTCTGTTTGATTCACCATCAGGGCTAGCGTTTTACCGCTTTTAACACTAAAAATGGTGCATAACGGGTATAGCGTTCAAGATCAGGGCGCTCTTTTAGCGCACTAGCAAGCGGTTTAGGCTCTTTCAACCCTTCAAGGGTAAAACCACAATCAAGTAAGGTTGAGACATAATTTTCCACCATACGATGGTACTTGATGACGTTCTCCACAAACCACGTTGTGTTCCTGCTTGATTGTTGTTGATAGCAATCAACAGGTAAATAGCGAAAATTACCCCGTATATTCGTGCAGGTATCGGCTTGACCAACCTTAAATATAATTCCAGCTATCAATATAGAGAATGGGATCCCGAAGGGAGATTAACGGATGATGTTCATTGTCTAAATCTAAAACGAAAAACAATTTTGCTTGGCGCTTAGGTTTAGAGGTTCAATATGCCGTTAATGACAATCTGTCAATGGATTTGAGTTACCGCTATCGAAGATGGCTGCACCTTTAAATCCAAAATTAAAGCTCGGTCTAATGATATTTTATTGGGTGTCACCTATCATTTCTAATTAACATTATCCGGCAGCTTATCTTTTAATAAGCTGCTTTAATTATCACACTATTCGATTAATAAAAATGTTCTAAATAATTCGCTAGGTAAGTTGTTTAGTTTTTGACTAATAATGCAATCACTTCGTAGTGCGCAGTATGTGGGAACATATCAAACAACTGCACCTTACTCACAGCATAGCCTTCCAATTGCTCAATATCTTTTGCCATGGTCTGAGCATTACAGCTTGAATATAAAATATAGTTAGGCCGCATAGTCGAAAGATATTCACATAACTCTTTACCTATGCCTCTCCTAGGTGGATTGACTAATACCAATTGAGGAATATTTCCTTTAGCCGTTGCAAACTTCGTTGAATCTAATGCTTGAAACTCAACATGTTGTAGTCCAAGCTCTTGCGCTGATTGCTTGGCACAAGCGATCGCAGGAGCACTAATTTCAATTCCCGTTAACTGAGTTTGCTTTTCCGCACAATGTAAGCCAAATCCGCCAACACCGCAGAAAAGATCCCATAAGCTAGTGATATTAAGCTTTTTAACCCACTCACGCGCTGTTTGATATAACCGAGCAGCCACAACAGGGTTCGTTTGAAAAAAACTGTGCGGCCGTATAAACAGTGGCACTTGATTTAGCTGTTCCCGTAAAACCTGCTGCTCAGTGAGATAAATTTCTTGTTCGCCTTCTAATATCGCCATATGGACAGGCTGCAAATTAACCGTGATCACCGCCAATTGGGGTAATTGCTGCTGCAACCACGGTAACGCATTTTTTAGCTGCTCAACTTTTTTTTCTGAACGCAAGACAAATCGCAACAGAAACTCACCCGTATGCTGGCTTTGCGTTAATAATAAGTATTTTAATTCGCCACGTTTACGTTCAATGTTATAAGGCGTTAAACCTGCTCGCGCAATAAAAGGTTTAATGACATCAAAAACGGCTGAAAATGGCTCAGGATAAAGCGGACAATCCGTTAAACTAATTGCCTGCCCTTGTGAATTCACAATGCCCAATATTGGTTTTTCGACACTTCCACTCACCACCATTTTGGCTTTATTACGAAACCCTGATAAAGGGCTGGCAACTGGCGATTGAAATGCGTCGGCAGTCACCATTGGTAATAAAGAAACTAGGTTTTCCTGTTTTAGTTTGAGTTGTTGATCAGCTGGTAGTTCAAGCCATTGACAGGAACGACATTCGCCTGCCTCATATTTCTCACAATGCATAATATAAAAATTTAATGGAGCGTTACGGAAGGGTTATCATCAATATCAAGGTCAACAGTTTCTTCATCAAACTCATCTTGGTTCGAATACAACAAATTATTGCTATAAATTTCAAAAATAATCGATGATATTTGATCTTCTGCTTGCTGTAAGAAATGGCAAAATTGGCGATAAGTCATCCCAGCTTCAAGCGAGAAGGATTGGCTGACGATTAACTTAGGTAAGTTTTCATTATTAATTTCAAGAAAGACTTTGGCTGTCAGTGAGCTAGCATTGATTTGGCTGATATTGGCCACTAAAGTCACGATCGCCGTTGGCTTAAGCTCCGCCAGAGCGGAAAGGACAAGAACATTATTAATAATGTCGAGTTTGGCATCAAAAATGCCCTCTATATTTTGCATATGCGGCAAATGTAGAGCAGCACAAGAATCACACTCGAAATAAGAGGTTTTGAGTTGATCAAGCCATTCACGAAGCTGTGATATGTCAGGGTAACAAATAGAATCCATGGGTAATAACCTTCTTCAACTCAAATAAAAACTAATAGAATAACACTTACCTAACCAAACCGAATTTTTTTGGCTAGAAAAGCGGATAATTTTCACACATTGGTGGTGAAAACACCAGTAAAACCATGCTCACTCCCCCTTTTTCTCCTCTTTATCATCATCGTCATCTTGCTTTTTCTTTCTTCCCGGCCTAGATGAGTTTTGATTATCAATACCAAGAAAGCTTAATCCATGTATCGCTCGCCAAACAATATTGATAGTGGCTGGTATCAAACAACCAATCCCAACCATAACAATCGCGACTAAAACATTTTTCTGCATCAATGGCTCAGGTAAGGTCAGATAGCCATTCATCGCAAGTAAGACAACAATAAGCAGTAAAATCCCTACTGCTTCTAAGATGAGAATCGGCTTAGGGAGATCGGATAGCGAACGCATTTCTCGCTGTGGTTTCTTATTCATCAAGTCCCCTTCTAGAACAATAACTATATACCCCCAACCGAATAAACAGCACTACAACGGGGTATTGTTTAGCGATGCAGTATACCCCATATACTAGCGGATTCTGCATCAGAGCTATACTAGCAAAAGGTAAAATCACCATTTATTTCTAGCTTATTGTCTGGCAAATCATTCACCTTATTATTCCCCTCAATAAGTGCACGGTGACAAAGACAAATCAACAAAGCTGCATCTTGAAGTATGACGAGTATGGAGGCATAGTATTGGGCATTGTGGATAAAAAAACTGTGTTAGTCTTATAGGAGATACTATGTACACTGTGATTTTTGGTCGCCCTGGCTGCCCATACTGTGTTCGTGCTAAAGAGTTAGCTGAAAAACTGAAAAATGACCGCGATGACTTTGACTACCGCTACGTCGATATTCAAGCAGAAGGCCTCACCAAAGAAGATCTATCTAAAACAGTCGGTAAAGAAGTGCTGACTGTGCCACAAATTTTTATCGATGAGAAACACATCGGCGGCTGCACTGATTTCGAAGCTTACGCAAAAGAGCACCTCGATCTCTATAAATAAGCAATAATCCCCATGGGCGGCTCAGTCTCTAATCCGAGTCGCTTCCTTTCTCAATTTGTGCTATTTCCTTCCCATTGCTAAAAAATAAAGCAAATTTTTTTTCTCTATGCGAACTTTCTTATTTAGGGGGGGTCTTAATTTATGCCACTGCTTTTCTTTGATGTCCCCATATTGAGGAGCCCGATAGCCAACTTACGTTTTATCGCTATCGGGTTTTTTATTGCTTAACCGTTCTATTCCCCTTGCAATGTCAGAACTATTTTGCGTTCCCCACCATAATTTCGATGTTCACATAGGTAAATTCCTTGCCATGTCCCCATGTTCAGACGTCCTCGACTCACAGGAATAACCAAACTCGCGCCTAAAATACTCGCTTTAAGATGGGCAGGCATATCATCACTTCCTTCATAGTTATGCTGATAATAAGGCTCATCTTCAGGAACAGCATGGTTAAAGAAGCTTTCAAAATCCTGTCTTACCGTATAGTCTGCATTTTCATTGATTGTCAGTGAAGCCGATGTATGTTGAATAAAGATATTCAGCAGCCCAACTTGGATCTGTTTCAACTCAGGAAGCTGTTGTAACAACTCATCGGTCACTAGATGAAACCCTCTGCTTTTTGCTGTTAATCTTATCTCTTTTTGAAACCACATAAGCTATTCCTTTATCGCACCTTAAATTTGTCTTATCGCTATTGAGTAAATCATCAACAAAACGTCAACTTATCGCTCTATTTAAGTAATATTAAGATAAAGGCACTTTACCTGCCATGTAAGAGACTTTACTCTCTCGCTTTATCGTCTTATTTATCACCCATTTTCTGAGGTATACACCCGTGCTGGAACAACTTAATCAAGATCTCTTTAATCTCATTAATGCGGCCCCAGCGTCTGCAAGTGGTACTATCGCACTTGCAACCGTTATCGCTAAACGCTTAATTCTCCTTTTCCCTCTGTTTACTGCGGCATGCTGGTTATGGGGTGCCAAACAGGATATGACCCGCCAAAGAGCATTCGTCTGCAAAACAGCATACGCCTTAGTGATCGGTCTGTTTATTTCATGGTTGATTGGCTTAGTTGCACCTCATGAACGCCCTTTTGTTATGGGAATAGGCACCAATTTCCTTGAGCACGAGCCAACCGCTTCTTTCCCTAGCAATCACGGCACTATCGTCTTTACCTTTGTTTTCGCATTTTTGTTCTGGCTAAGAACATGGGTTGGTTTATTGATGCTCGTTCCCGCTATTGCAATTGCATGGTCACGTATCTATTTAGGCGTCCACTGGCCTTTAGATATGATAGGGGCATTTATCTTGGGTCTTATCGCGTGTGGTTTAGCCCAAATTCTTTGGGGACTTATCGGCCATAAAATCCAAGCCCCGCTCACACATCTTTACCAAATCATATTTTCAGTTCTTATTCGCAAAGGCTGGGTACAACCCTAATTTTTTCATTAATCAGTACTGGCGTTATTTACGCCAGTACTTAAACAATTTAAATTTTGCGTTGAATCAATATTTAGTTTTATTTTTCCATTCTAAAAATGAATAAAAAAGCCTTTTCACCACCAGAATAAACAACATTTAATTAACAAATATTTTGTTACGCTTTTTAATTATTTTTTCCTTCGAAAAATAAGTATTCAACTGCTCTTTAAACCATCTTATTATTCATTAATGTCTTTAGAATAAAAAAACTAAAAAAATAATAATTAATCACTAAGTAAACAACTATAACAAAACAAAATAAACACATTGAAAACAACAAGTTAAATAACTCAAAACCAGTGTATAATTGGTTTTGATTCAATATTAATTTCTGGATTTAATTCATTTTCCTACTACTTCAATAAATCCATTCTATTCATTAATATAATAATATTCCTCCACACAAATATAAATTGACACATAACTACTCCCCATTGGTTATTCTCCGATATTAAAAGCCTCCCTCCCCTTATTAATCTTAAGGTAAATTTCTTAACAATTTTATAAAAATCGAAAAATAATCACGTTAAAGACATTTTTCTCTTTTGAGAGTATGATCACGGTGATTTATACTAAAAATAGGTACATTTGCACCATCAAAAGTGGTTTATCAAATCTACCTACAAAACTAACAAAACTGATTGAAAATAAATTTACTATCAGTTTTATATTTATTTCCAATCAGATTGTTAGGTAGAAACAAAACTGCACATTATATTTGGCGATAATTTGTTCGTACCAAAAGATTAAAACATCAGTGATGGCTTATGCCTTCACCGAGATGCCTATTTTTTGACTTTTATTTCGGAGACTATTATGGATACAACTCGAGTTGGTTCCATCGATAAAACAGCCTCGCAAATTGGAAATGCCCTTGCTTGGCGTAAAACAGATACTGTATGGATGCTTGGTTTATATGGTACAGCTATCGGTGCTGGAGTCTTGTTCCTACCTATTAATGCAGGAATGAGCGGCCTACTTCCCGTCCTGTTGATGTTAGTACTCGCTTTTCCAATGACCTTCTTCGCTCACCGTGGTTTAACACGCTTTGTTCTTTCAGGTTCAAAGCCTGAAGGTGATATCACTGAAGTGGTTGAAGAACATTTTGGACGTACTGCGGGTAACTGGATCACCCTGCTCTATTTCTTTGCAATTTATCCAATCCTCTTGGTGTATGGTGTTTCTATCACCAATAATGTGCACAAATTTCTGACAGAACTCATGGGCTTTACCGCACCACCACGTTGGTTGCTAGCGTTGGTTTTGGTGGGTGGCATCATGGCCATTGTGGCATTCGGTGAAAAATATATTGTTAAAGTGATGAGTATGCTGGTGTTCCCATTTATCGCCGTGCTACTCGCTTTCTCTTTATATATGATCCCCCATTGGAATGGTGCGGTACTTGATACCTTAACCATAGAGGGCATCACAGAAGCGGCAAAACACAGTGGTGGTCAGAGTATCTGGGTAACTATCTGGTTAACCATTCCTGTTATGGTGTTCGCATTCAACCATTCACCTATCATTTCAGCGTTCTCTGTAGCGAAGCGTGAAGAATATGGTGCACAGGCTGAACAAAAATGCTCACGTATCCTCGCATCTGCACACATCTTAATGGTATTCACTGTTATGTTCTTTGTGTTTAGCTGCGTGTTCACCCTGTCTTCGGCAGATTTGGCTCAAGCAAAAAAACTGAACATTAGTATCCTTGACTACTTATCTGGTTACTTTGATCAACCTTTCATCAAATTTGCTGCCGCAATTATCGCTTTCGTTGCTATAATTAAATCATTCCTCGGACACTATTTAGGTGCACGAGAAGGCTTTAATGGCCTCGTTGAGCGCGCTTATCGTGCGAAAGGCAAAACAATTGACGTTCGTAAATTGAATCGTGGTACAGCTATCTTCATGTTAGTCACCACTTGGTTAGTGGCAACATTAAACCCTGGCGTACTGGATATCATCGAAAGTCTAGGTGGCCCAATCATTGCTATCTTACTGTTCTTAATGCCTATGTATGCTATCAGTAAAGTTCCAGCAATGCGTAAGTACTCAGGTAAGTTAAGCAATGCATTTATCGTTATCATGGGTTTGATTGCTATCTCAGCCGCAACTTATAAGTTGTTCTTCTAAGTCAGCCTTTATCGGGAGGCGGGATCCACTCCGGCGGATATGCCTCCCCTTCTCAAATAAGATGCCGGAAGATACGGCATCACATGCCTAAGAAATTAAGACTTTATATAGGAAGCGCTGAATATGATTAGCGTATTTGATATCTTCAAGATTGGTATTGGTCCATCTAGCTCCCACACCGTCGGCCCGATGAAAGCGGGTAAACAATTTGTTGAGGATTTAATCCAACAAAACCTTCTGACAGCCACCTCACGAATTGCGGTTGATGTCTATGGTTCTTTATCATTGACAGGGAAAGGACACGCAACTGATATCGCGATTATTATGGGTCTCGCTGGTAACTTACCTGATACTGTTGATATTGATGCCATACCCAACTTTATCCGTCACGTTGAGCAAAGTGGTAAATTGCTGTTGGCTCAAGGGCAGCATGAGGTTGACTTCCCCATTGAAGGCGGGATGAATTTCCATTCAACCAATTTACCTTTACATGAAAATGGCATGACCATTAGTGCATTTAATGCCGATAATAACGTGATCTACAAAAAGACCTACTACTCTATCGGTGGGGGTTTTATTGTCGATGAGGAGCATTTTGGTCAATCGACTGAACAATCAGTACAAGTTCCCTATCCCTATAAATATGCAGCAGATTTACAAAAGCATTGTAAAGAGACAGGCCTATCCCTTTCTGCTCTCGTGATGCAAAATGAGTTAGCCATACACAGTAAAGAAGAAATCCATCAATATTTAGCGGCTGTCTGGGATGTCATGAAGGCGGGTATTGAGCGTGGCGTCACCACCGAAGGGTTATTACCGGGGCCACTACGAGTACCTCGTCGTGCCGCAGCATTACGCCGTCAACTTGTGACTAGCGATAATACCAATATTGACCCAATGGCAGTAATTGACTGGATCAATATGTTCGCCTTAGCCGTCAACGAAGAGAATGCTGCGGGAGGCCGTGTTGTCACCGCGCCAACTAATGGCGCATGTGGCATTATCCCTGCCGTTTTAGCTTACTATGACAAATTTATTCGTCCTGTAAATGAGAACTCCTATACTCGCTATTTCTTAGTATCAGGTGTTATCGGCTCATTATACAAAATGAATGCCTCTATCTCTGGTGCAGAAGTTGGTTGCCAAGGTGAGGTCGGTGTCGCTTGTTCAATGGCAGCAGCAGGCCTTGCCGAGTTGATGGGAGGAAGTCCAGAACAAGTTTGTGTAGCAGCAGAAATCGCGATGGAGCATAACCTTGGCTTGACTTGTGACCCTGTTGGTGGGCAAGTTCAAGTGCCTTGTATCGAACGCAATGCAATAGCCGCAGTAAAAGCGGTCAACGCGGCACGCATGGCATTACGCCGTGTGAGTGACCCGCGAGTTTGCTTAGATAAGGTTATCGAAACCATGTATGAAACGGGTAAAGATATTAATGCCAAATATCGTGAAACGTCACAAGGTGGTCTAGCAATTAAATTGGCGCATTGTGAATAATTACCCTGTTTTTAATCGACAGTAATGTCACTTTATATGCCTGCTTTTAATATGAGAAATCTTATCATAAAGCAGGCATAGTATGGATGAACAAAAACGTAACTATTTCCCCTTTAAATCCCCAATCGTTTTGACTGAACATACCCGTTCAACTTTGTCGTGTTGTGAGAGAAAAAAGTATAATTGTATCCTCATTACAATATTGAGGATATTCTTTAAAAAAAGAATAAAAATGCATAGTTCTAGGTATCATACATTATTTTCCCTTTTCACAAGAATTTCACCATATTCTTCCGCTTTTATCAAACAGCTAATACATATTTTCTCAGGAATAAAAGGAATATCAGGTAATGAACTTTGTGGGATTGAAGTCCCTAATATTTTCACAACATCAGGTAATTGTCCTTCCCCCCACCACTTGAAGGTGCCCCAGTACCAAAATTAATCATTTTACTAGATGTAATTCCGCCAGCATCAATCTTAACAAAGTTCCCTGCTGCCTGTAAGGTTAATTCGCCCCCTGCATCAATAACCACTTTTACTCCCGCTTTTAGTTCCTTTCTTTTTTGTTTTTCTTATCCCGAGTTCAGGTTATTTACTTTTACATCCTGTTAAAACTTGACCGCTTCCGTCAGGAAGTCTGAATGAAAGTATCCCTAACCTTTTCATATAACCAATATGAACATCATCTTTATCATAGAACAGTTCATCGCCCTCTTTCCCTTTTTTCTCTTCAAGCCTTGGAGTTACATAATCTCCAAGATTCATTCCCTTTACTGTAACTACTCTATTGTCAATCACAATGACGGCTTCTGACAAATTACCAGGGAATTCATATTCATTACCCGTTAGATCCGCAGCACGGTTTATATCCTGATCTATAATACAGACGTATTCTCCATCATACGTTACATCTTTCCCACCGCAGCCAGCCAATGAGACAGCAAAAATTCCTAACACCAACCCCTTTTTCATACATCACCATATTTTAGTTAAGTACGTAAATAATAGGATAGATGCAGGTTTCAGGCAATCATAACCACCCGCATAGCGGGTGGTTTTATGTTTAAGATGCTAACGCGACTTAAACTGGCTAAAGTCATAAAAAAACAGGAGTCAGCTATATACTGACTCCTGTGTTTCGTTAATTTTATTATGATTACGCGATATCTGGGTTAACCAGCGTCAATACCGATTGTGCTCTTTGCTTCACCTCATTTACAATGCCGTTTGCAGCGCCTTCGATTCTACTCCCCATTGAACTGATTGACTCTCTCAATGTGCTTACAACCGTGTCCGCCTTACCATCTACATTGATATTTATCTCATTATTCATCACCATAGATTGGCTATTGCTGTCGCCTGCTTTAATAGTACCTGAGTTTATACCTAGGTTTTCAGCATTACCGCCCGTCACAGCAGGAGCCATTTGCTCTTTGATATCCCCCAATGGATCGGCAGTATTTGAAATTGTCACTGTGGTAGTTTTGCTGCTCGTCGTCACTATAGAATCCGATAACTCTTCTTTACCTTCATTAGCCAGTGAAGCAATTTGCTCTAAAAGAACTTCCAGTTTTTTACCAAACTCCTGCTGTTTTTGGCTGTATTCTGTTTCCATTTTGGTGATTTTAATATTCAAACGAGAAATGGTTTCTTCTCTTTTTGAAATTAAGGATTGGTTATTTTCTAATTTGTCTTGTGTATCATTAAGTTCTTTTTTCAATGATGCAATCGCTTTATTGAGCTCTTCTTTATTAGCACAATCGTCATTTAATTGCTGCTCTAACTCAGCAATTTTAGATTCCTTATTATGGATATCCGACTGTAATGCTTCAATACGGTCATTTGCTTTAATTATTTTTTTATTGATATCAACAAGTCTCTCTTCAAGTTTATTTTTATCTTCGATAGCTTGTTTTATTTTTATTGCCATCGATTTTATCTCTTGATCTTTATCAGACAATTGAGATACCAAATTATCAATTTTCTCAAGGTCACTACTTATAACTTCATTTAATTTTTTAATTTCCTCATTTTTTTCTTTTAGTAATGTCTCATATCTATCTTTTTCCGATTGAGATAGCGCGCTACTATCAGCTTGCATATCACTGAAACTTTCTTTTATTTTGGCAAAATCGTCTTTCATCGCTTTAAGCTGCTTTTGATTTCCATCATAAGTTTCTACACAGCGCTGTAGTTCCCTGACGGCATCCCCCCCTTTTAAATAAGAGTATTTTGTATTAACCGAACCAAATTCGTTATTCGCTAAACCGCCTTTTAACGTATTTTTGTTTATACCATAATTACTGCTATGACCCCCACCGATATCACCATTGTTTTTACCATGATTAATGGCGGCTCCAGCTTCAATAATATCTTCATTATGGTTATTATTAATTGAGCTACCACCTTTAATTCTACCATTACCTAACCCACCATCGTGAGCTAAGCCACCTTCAATAATGCCTTTATTACGGCCATGATTAGTAGCATCTCCGCCTATTGTCGTGTTCTCACCCAATCCTTGTGTTGTTTGTTTTCTTTCTAGCTGTGCTTTTCTTTCTTCAATTGTCATAGCCATAAATATCATTCTCCGTATTAAATACACTAATTAAATCCATTTATAAATAAAATACTTCATATCGGTTTGGCAATTCCATTGAATAAATTACATTCATAAAAATAATTAAACACCAAACGATTAATATAATTATTGAATTAAAAATAAAATATTGCAATTGAAGTTTATCTGTAAAAAATAATTAGAAATTAAGACTAACTCTATTTAAATATTCAAAATTACGATAAGTTAATAATCTTTCATTTGTAAAATAGCGTTTTTCAATCCAAGATTATACCTAAGTGCCTTAAGGCCCTCACATCCTCGTATTATATCGTTCACTCACCATGCAATTCAGAAGCGCAAACTCTTCCTGAACGATGATTCTGTACGTAGAGTGATTTATTTAGTGATTGAGTCGGCCTCTAAAAAATGGAGCATGCTGATCCAATATGGGAAACAAGCATTTAGTCATTTTATTATTGCGTTCGGTAACGGTCCAAACGGCCACATTTAATGAAAGGCGAATACATAGAATGAGTTACAGGGGAGTTGCTGGTGCTGTACTTACAACACCAGCACACCATTCAAAAATAATATGGTGACCGTTGCACACATCTAACAAAAAAGCCTCAGCAATCCAATCGTTAATTGTTCACCATCGGCCAATTGAGCTTTGCAACAGCGCCACCTCAAGCGTGCTTTTAATCAGGATTTAACCAAAAATAGCATTCCACCAGCCACTGACCGTTTTTACGATATAGTCCCAAATACGCCCAAAGAAGCCCGCTTCTTCAACTGATTCTTTGACCACGAGTGGACGCTGTTCAACAATTTGATCGTTTAAGATAAAATTGACTGTTCCAACCGCTTGATTTTTAGCCAGTGGTGCTTCAATTGATGGATTCGTCAGCGTATAACTCACTTTCAAATTCTGTAACTGGCCTTTTGGTATCGTGATAGCAGTGTCTTTTTCAACGCCAAGTGCTACCTCTGATTTATCACCAAACCAAACGCGCTGTGTTTGCAATGTTTGATCGGCTTTGATTGGAGTCACCGTTTCAAAGAAACGGAACCCCCATGTCAGTAATTTTTCACTTTCCGAAAAACGTACTCGGTCACTCGGAGCACCAAGCACCACAGAAATCAGACGCATTGGGCCATCCGTCGCGGAAGCAACTAAATTATGCCCTGCGCCACTGGTGTGACCCGTTTTCACACCATCAACATTGAGATTTTGGCTCCATAACAGACGGTTACGGTTAGGTTGACGGATTTTGTTAAAAGTAAACTCTTTTTCTTTATGTAAAGCGTACTCATCAGGCACATCACGGATCATCGCTTGGGCTAAAATTGCCATATCACGAGCAGTGCTGTATTGCCCTTCAGAATCTAGGCCATGCACTGTTTTAAAATGGGTATTTTTTAACCCTAACTGCTTCACATATTCATTCATCAAGCTGACGAACGAGTCTTGGCTACCAGCGACATAATCCGCGAGCGCGATACTGGCATCATTCCCTGACTGAATAACGACCCCTTTATTTAGATCCAATACCGAGACACGATCTTTAGGCTTTAAAAACATCAGTGATGAGCCTTTTAGGACGGGATTGCCCGTTGCCCACGCATCTACACCTACCGTGACCATATCCTGTGGCGTGATTTTACCCGCTTTAATTGCTTGACCGACCACATAGCTGGTCATCATTTTCGTCAAACTAGCAGGATCTAAACGCTCATCTGGATTACCTGACGCCAAAATTTTACCGCTGTCGTAGTCCATCAATACAAAAGCTTTTGCATCAACCTGTGGAGCAACCGGTGTTCCTGCCGCGTAAGCAAAATGACTTACCGCAACTAAAAGGCCTAATCCAGTTCCTAGGTATCGCGCCTTTAAGGTGAAAAATTTTTTGTTCATCGGTTACTCCTTTACAAATACTAAAACGGTTAATTCATTATTAATGTAGGGCTTTTTACACAATTAAGCTACACACAACAAATAAAGATTGTTCCCATAATACGATTTCATCTATCTTAATTAGGGTAAACAACGAAACATCAAATCATGGGGAAAACTATGTTAACTGTATGGGGTCGTAAAAACTCATCAAACGTCAAAAAAGTACTTTGGTGCCTTGAAGAATTGAACGTTGCTTATCATCAAAAAGATGTTGGCGGCCCTTTTGGGGGGCTTGATACACCTGAATATAAAAAAATGAATCCAAACAGCACCATTCCAACTTTACAGGATGATGACTTTACCCTGTGGGAATCAAATACCATTTTACGATACCTTACGGAAAAGTTTGATCATTCTCACTTATTGGTCCCACAAAACCTTCAAGAAAAGGCTGCTGCCGACAAATGGTTAGATTGGGGATGTGGAAGTTTGTTCGATAATATCAAACAGATGATGAATAAAATTGTCCGCGTTTCCCCTGACGAACGAGATCCAGAAACAGTACGTACCATTTATCACAATATTGAAAAGTTGCTCAAAATTGCCGATGAAGCCCTAGCGACTCAGCCCTATTTTAGCGGTCAACAATTTGGGATCGCTGATATCGCTATTGCTCCACTGTTTTACCCATGGCACGAAATCGTCACAGAACGCCCTGAATTCCCTCACTTAGAACGTTGGTACTCTCAGTTAACAACCCGTCCTGCTTTCCAAAAAATTGTGATGATCCCGCTTAAATAGTCATCGGCATCTGCATTGGGTTTGGGTATTGATACTCAAACCCAAGTTCTTGACAGATACGTTCACCTTTAACGATTTTCCCTGCGTTTTCTGCCGGTTCAGTGCAAAATTCAGGTGCCTCCAAATTTAATGATTGAGACGCTTGGCGGTAGAAATCCGCGCGTTGAGGATGTTGAGGAGCACATAAATTATAGATATGTCCTCCTTTGGGCTGCCTGAGTAATAATAGGATGGCAGCAATCACATCATCCTGATGAACAAGATTAACAGGCTGTGTTGCTCCTTTTAGGGATTTTTTGCCCGCAAGGAAACGCCCTGCGTGACGATTTTCTCCTACCAACCCCGCTAGCCGTAAAATATCCACTGAAATGTTCGGCAGTGCATGAAGCCAGTTTTCAACCTCAATCAAGGCTTGCCCTGACGCGGTTTCTGCATGTCGCTGGCTATTTTCATCAATTTCACCAATCGCATTACCGTAAACAGAAGTCGATGAGGTAAAAATCACACGAGGAATTTGAAAGGTTATTGCCGTATCAACAAGCTGTTCGATGGCGTTGACATAAGCTGATACATTCACTTTTGAAGGCGGTAGTAAAATAATTAACGCCTGAGCCTCTTCCATTAATTGCTGTAAGTCATCACCATCACACACTAATTCGGGAGTGAGCTGCAAATGATAACAATCAATTCCTACAGCACGAGCGGCAGCGATACCATCCGTGGTCGTTTTTGTGCCAGAGACTTCAATCCCCTCAGCCAACAACGCTCTCGCAAGGGGTAACCCTAACCACCCCAATCCAACAATTGCGACCTTTTTCATCATTCCCCCCTACATACCGACAATAACTTAATTCTGCTTAGCTTATCGAAAAACCTTTTAACTTCCGAATATATTATTCAGGCGATTATTCACTATAAAACGGCACTATCCAATTATTATCGATTATTTTTAAAAAAAGAGTTGCATTCTAGTGATGAAATCGGATAGGTTGATGAGTAGTGAATGTTTAAGCAACTAACAATATTATTATCGGAAGCTATTATGACTCGTATTTCTCGCAACCATCATCATCACCATCATCCTGATTAGTCTTTCGGGCGATGTGTGCTGGAAGACGTTCAATAACTCTTCCGGTGGCTGAAATGCGAAATAGAGAAAACCCTCGGAAGAATATCTTCCGAGGGTTTTTTTATTATTAATCAAAAATATATTACAGAATAAGCAGGGTAAAATTATGTTGGATAAATCACGGTTAAGAATTGCTATTCAAAAATCAGGTCGTTTAAGTGAAGACTCACGAGAACTGCTTGCCCGCTGCGGAATTAAAATCAATTTACAACAGCAGCGATTGATTGCTTATGCAGAAAATATGCCTATTGATTTACTTCGTGTACGCGATGACGATATCCCAGGGCTAGTTATGGATGGTGTCGTTGACCTTGGTATCATTGGTGAAAACGTCCTTGAAGAGGAGCTATTAAGCCGCCGTGCTCAAGGCGATAATCCCGCTTATAAGACACTGCGTCGCCTTGATTTTGGTGCTTGTCGCTTATCATTGGCCGCGCCTCTTGACTTTAACTACACAGGTGCAGAGTGCTTAAATGGCTCTCGTATTGCCACCTCTTACCCGAACTTATTAAAACGTTACTTCGATGAAAAAGGCATTCAATTTAAATCTTGTTTATTAAACGGCTCTGTCGAAGTCGCCCCTCGAGCAGGTCTTGCCGATGCTATCTGTGATCTTGTTTCAACAGGGGCAACATTAGAGGCCAACGGCCTAAAAGAAGTCGAAGTGATTTATCGTTCTAAAGCTTGTTTGATCCAACGAGACGGGGAAATTTCAGCAGACAAGCAGCAACTGATTGATCGCATGATGACACGCATTCAAGGTGTTATCCAAGCCCGCGAATCCAAATACATTATGCTACACGCTCCAAGTGAGCGCTTAGAAGAGATTATCGCATTACTGCCGGGTGCAGAGCGCCCTACTTTGTTGCCTTTAGCGGGAGATAAAAACCGTGTTGCAATGCACATGGTCAGCAGTGAAACCCTGTTCTGGGAAACCATGGAAAAACTCAAGGCATTAGGCGCAAGCTCCATTTTGGTTCTACCGATTGAAAAAATGATGGAGTAATACCGATGGAAATGGGATTTAATCAACCGATTCGCTGGTCATCATGTCATGCTAATGAACAAAAAGCGCTACTGACACGCCCTGCCATCGCTGCGTCTACAAACATTAGCGCTGCTGTCACCCAGATCATTGAACAGGTCAAAGCCCGCGGTGATAGTGCATTAATCGAATTTAGCCAACGTTTTGATAAAACAGCTATTTCAACTATTCGTGTTTCACAAGATGCTGTTGAACAAGCCGCAACACGCCTTGATGACAACATCAAAATTGCGATGCAAACGGCCATCGGCAATATCCGTCGTTTTCATGAGGCTCAGAAACCGGCGGCTATTCAAGTTGAAACTCAACCTGGGGTTGTGTGCCAACAAATTACACGCCCGATCGATTCCGTGGGTCTCTATATTCCTGGAGGCTCGGCCCCCCTTCTCTCAACGGTAATGATGTTAGGCACACCCGCAAATATTGCAGGCTGCCGGCAAGTGATCCTTTGCTCACCGCCACCTATTGCAGATGAAATACTCTATGCCGCTAAATTGTGTGGTATTACCGATATTTTCCAAGTTGGGGGAGCGCAAGCAATTGCCGCTATGGCATTTGGAACCGAAAGTATTCCCGCCGTTGATAAAATTTTTGGCCCGGGCAATGCCTATGTGACAGAGGCCAAACGCCAAGTCAGCCAAGATCACGAAGGGGCCGCAATTGATATGCCAGCGGGGCCATCAGAAGTGTTAGTCATTGCTGACAGCCAAGCCAACCCTGCTTTTACAGCGGCGGATCTATTATCGCAAGCAGAGCATGGCCCTGATTCACAAGTCATATTGTTAACCGACAGCCAAACATTTGCTCAACGTGTTATTGATGAAACGGAAAAACAGCTTGCAGAGTTATCGCGTGCTGATATTGCAAGAGCAGCATTGAGTGCCAGTCGTGTCATTATTGCTGACTCCATTGCACAGTGCGTTGAAATAAGTAACCGCTACGGTCCAGAACATTTAATTCTACAAACACGTAATGCCGACGAATTAGTCGAAGACATCACCAGTGCGGGATCGATTTTTGTTGGTGACTGGTCACCTGAATCCGCGGGAGATTATGCATCTGGAACTAACCACGTGTTGCCGACTTACGGTTATACATCAACCTATTCAAGTCTTGGCCTTGCTGATTTTATGAAACGTATGACAGTGCAAAAACTCTCGCCTCAAGGGCTTTTAGGGTTAGCGACTACCATTGAAACGTTAGCGCAAGCAGAAAGCCTAACGGCTCACAAAAATGCCGTGACCTTACGTGTCACTGAACTGAACAAACAAAAATAGGAGTGAGTGATGAGCGAAACCTTTAAAGCCGCTAGTCTTGCACGTAACAATGTCAAAGAGATGACACCCTATATGTCTGCTCGCCGTTTAGGCGGTCGTGGTGATGTTTGGTTAAATGCGAATGAATACCCAATTGCGCCAGAGTTTCAGTTTAATGAACGTAATTTAAACCGCTATCCTGAATGCCAGCCTACCGATGTGATCCTCAATTACGCGGCATATGCAGGGGTTTCTCCTGAGCAAGTGTTAGTTTGCCGCGGCGCTGACGAGTCAATCGAGCTGCTGATCCGGGCCTTCTGTGAACCCGGTAAAGATGCGGTGATGTTTTGTCCACCTACCTATGGCATGTACAGTGTCAGCGCTGAAACTTTTGGTATCGAACAGAAGAAGATCCCTGCTCTGCCAGACTGGTCACTCAATGTGGATGCTATTCGTGAAAACTTGAGCAACACTAAGCTGATCTATATTTGCAGCCCCAATAATCCAACCGGCAATATTATTGATAACAAGGCACTGGTTGAAGTCCTTGAAATGGCGGCAGGTCGAGCGTTAGTGGTTATTGATGAAGCTTATATTGAATTTTGCCCTCAATATAGCGTAGCCAGTTGGCTCAACAACTACCCTAACCTAGTCGTACTGAGAACTTTATCAAAAGCATTTGCACTAGCAGGCCTGCGTTGTGGCTTCACATTAGCCGCCCCCGATGTTATTGAAGTTTTGCTAAAAGTGATCGCTCCTTATCCGCTTTCTACCCCTGTGGCGATGATAGCGGCTCAAGCGCTGAATATGGAGGGGATAGCGACCATGAAACACCGTGTTACGACAATCACCAATAACCGCATTGCGCTTTCAGAAGCTTTACAGGCATTGCCTATCGTAGAAAAGGTTTACCCAAGCGAGACTAACTATATTTTAGTGCGCTTTACTGACGGCAATAAGGTGTTTAAAGCCCTGTGGGATCAAGGCATTATTTTACGTGATCAAAGTAAACAGCCAGGACTTGCCAACTGTTTACGTATCACTATCGGCACAGAAACCGAAAATGTACGTGTTATTGACGCTATTGAAGCCCTTTGCTAAACCTGAAAATAGGAAACATTCATGAGCCAAAAAATACTTTTTATTGACCGTGACGGAACATTAATCACTGAGCCACCTACTGATTTTCAGGTCGATAGCCTAAGTAAATTAGCATTTGAAAAAGCGGTGATCCCGAGCTTACTCGCGCTCCAAAAAGCCAACTACCGTTTAGTCATGGTCACTAACCAAGATGGCTTGGGAACGGATAGCTTTCCAACGGCTGACTTTGAGCCACCTCATAATTTAATGATGCAGGTTTTTGAATCTCAGGGTATCCAATTTGATGAAGTGCTGATCTGCCCTCACAAACCTGCGGATAACTGCAACTGCCGCAAGCCAAAGTTAGGCTTAGTCGAAAATTATCTTGTTGAAGGTAAATTAGACAAAGCAAACAGCTATGTGATTGGCGACCGTGAAACCGACATCCAATTAGCTGAAAATATGGGTATTCAAGGCCTACGTTATAGCCCTGAATCACTCGATTGGGTCGCTATCACTGATAAGTTAACCAAACGCGATCGTCATGCCTTGGTCGAACGAGTCACAAAAGAGACCCATATTCGCGTCGAAGTCTGGCTTGATCGCGAAGGCGGTAGCCAAATCAACACCGGCGTTGGCTTCTTTGATCACATGCTTGACCAAATCGCGACTCACGGTGGTTTCCGTTTAAATATCGACGTTAAAGGTGACCTATTTATAGACGACCATCACACCGTTGAGGATACAGGTTTAGCCCTTGGTGAGGCACTGCGTGTTGCGCTAGGTGACAAACGTGGTATTGCGCGTTTTGGCTTTGTGCTACCGATGGATGAATGCCAAGCACGCTGTGCATTAGATATCTCAGGCCGCCCACACCTTGAATACAAAGCAGAATTTAAATACCAACGCGTTGGTGATTTGAGCACTGAAATGATCGAACACTTTTTCAGTTCACTCTCTTATGCGATGGGTTGTACGTTACACCTGAAAACTAAAGGGAAAAACGATCACCATAAAGCAGAGAGCCTATTTAAAGTGTTTGGTCGCACCTTACGCCAAGCGATCCGTGTTGAAGGGGATACTTTGCCTAGCTCGAAAGGGGTTCTCTAATGAATGTTGTGATCCTTGATACGGGGTGCGCTAATTTGTCATCGGTCGCTTACGCTGTTAAGCGTTTGGGTTACACCCCAAAAATTAGCCGTGATACTAAGACGATTTTACAGGCTGATAAAGTGTTTCTACCGGGAGTCGGCACAGCAAGTGCCGCCATGGAACAACTGAATGAGCGTGAACTCATTCCGTTAATTAAAACGCTGACTCAACCTGTTTTAGGCATCTGCTTAGGTATGCAATTAATGGGCAGTGTGAGTGAAGAAGGTAAAGAATTGATCCCATTACTGGGCCTCATTGATAGCCCGGTCCAAAAAATGGATGCTAACGGTTTGCCTGTTCCGCACAGTGGCTGGAACCAAGTTAAAGCATTAGCAGGCCACCCTTTATTCAAAGGGATCCGTGAGGATGCCTACTTCTATTTTGTGCATAGCTATTCGATGCCAATTTCAGGCAATACCCTAGCTCAAACCTTATATGGGAACCCATTTAGTAGTGCTGTCAATCAGGATAACTTTTACGGGGTTCAATTCCACCCTGAACGTTCGGGTGCCGCAGGTTCCCGTCTGATCCAAAACTTTTTGGAGATGTAATTGAGATGATCATTCCTGCTTTAGATTTAATTGATGGTAATGTTGTTCGCCTACACCAAGGAGACTATGCCAAGCAAACGGCATACGGTAATGATCCTCTCCCTCGCCTGCAACAATATGAGCAAGAAGGGGCGAAATTACTGCATTTAGTCGATTTAACGGGAGCCAAAGACCCACAAAAACGCCAAATTTCCCTACTCAAAAAATTATTAGCTGGCGTTTGTGTTCCTGTACAAGTTGGCGGTGGTATCCGCACTGAAGAAGACGTAAAAGCGCTGTTAGACGCGGGAGCGACGCGAGTGGTTATTGGCTCAACCGCGGTCAAGCAACCCGAATTAGTGAAAACTTGGTTTGAACGTTACGGCGGTGAAGCTATCGTGCTTGCTCTGGATGTTCGTATCAATCAACAAGGCGTTAAAGAAATTGCCATCAGTGGCTGGCAAGAGAATTCAAACCTTTCTCTAGAACAGGCCATTGAGATGTATCAGCCATACGGGCTAAAACACGTTTTATGTACCGATATTTCGAAAGATGGCACTTTGGCGGGTTCCAATGTCAACTTATATCGTGAAATCAGTCAAAAATACCCTGATATTGCTTTTCAAGCTTCAGGGGGTATTGGCTCTTTAGCTGATATCGCCGCTATTCCATCATCAGGAGCGGCAGGCGTGATTGTTGGTCGCGCCCTACTTGAAGGTAAATTCACTGTCGCGGAGGCAATCGCATGTTGGCAAAACGCATAATTCCTTGTCTGGATGTTCGTGATGGGCAAGTGGTTAAAGGTGTTCAATTCCGTAATCATGAAATTATTGGTGATATCGTGCCGCTCGCCCAGCGTTATGCCCAAGAAGGGGCAGATGAATTAGTTTTTTATGATATTACTGCATCATCTGACGGCCGTGTGGTCGATAAGAGTTGGGTTTCCAAAGTCGCCGAAGTCATTGATATCCCGTTTTGCGTGGCTGGTGGTATTAAAAGTGTCGAAGATGCAGCACAAATCCTGTCATTTGGCGCAGATAAAATTTCCATTAACTCACCTGCATTGTCTGATCCAACCTTAATTAGCCGTCTCGCTGAGCGCTTTGGTGTTCAATGTATTGTGGTTGGTATCGACACTTGGTTTGACCATGACAGCGGAGATTATCTGGTTTATCAATTTACTGGGGATGAAAAGCGCACCACACAAACTCGCTGGAAAACCTTAGATTGGGTTAAAGAGGTTCAACAACGCGGTGCTGGCGAAATCGTTCTAAACATGATGAACCAAGACGGTGTACGCCAAGGCTATGATCTGCTACAACTGAAAAAAGTCCGCGAAATCTGCCAAGTGCCTTTAATTGCCTCTGGTGGCGCGGGTGAAAAAGTACACTTCCTTGATGCTTTTTGCGATGCAAACGTTGATGGCGCACTTGCTGCTTCTGTGTTCCATAAGCAAATCATCAATATCGGTGAATTAAAGCAATACCTTGCAGAAAATGGAGTTCAAATTAGAGTATGTTAACCACAGAACAATGTCACCAACTTGCTTGGCAAAAAGTCGATGGGCTAATGCCTGTTGTTGTACAACACGCCACCTCTGGTGATGTACTAATGTTGGGTTATATGAACCCTGAAGCCTTACAAACCACCTTAGAGAGTGGCAAGGTCACTTTTTATTCAAGAACCAAACAGCGCCTATGGACCAAAGGGGAAACGTCTGGCCATTTTCTCAATTTGGTAGATATCTATCCAGACTGTGACAGCGATACCCTGCTCGCCTTAGTACAACCTATTGGACCAACTTGTCACAAGGGCACTGAAAGCTGTTTTGCTCCAGCCCAAAGTGATTGGGGCTTCTTATTTGAACTGGAAACCTTACTAAAATCACGTAAAACAGCAGATCCTGAAAGCTCTTACACCGCGCGTTTATATGCTAGTGGAACTAAACGTATCGCTCAAAAAGTGGGAGAAGAAGGGGTTGAGACCGCACTAGCTGCCACCGTGAATGATCGTGCTGAACTCACGAATGAAGCCGCAGATCTGATGTATCACTTGCTGGTACTCTTACAAGACCAAGATCTTGATTTAAGCACTATCATCAAACGACTGAAAGAGCGCCATCAATAATAATACGGTAGCCTGCTTAAGGTGGGCTACCCAATATAAAAAAGGTGAACTGATTATTGTTCGTCGACCTAAGCCCTCCTATTATCTTACCTATAAATGACTGTTTAGCTAATTGAGTCAATTAATTCAAGTGAAAGCCTATTTTAATAAAAATGCTATTTGGACAATGATTTCGCTATTAACTTAAAAACACGCTCATTGCTTCTTTCAATTTTCAGATAATATCCATGGTATTTAGCTTGTTATCTAATTTTGCTACTATCTCAACTGTTTATTTTTATAAAAAAGGAACCGTCGTGTCAGAAAGCCCTATTTTTATTCAATTAACCCAGTTACTTGATAAACATAATGCCAGATACCGTGTGATGGAACACCCAACCGCAGGTAAATCTGAGGAAGTCGCTAAAGTACGAGGAACCCAATTAGGTCAAGGTGCAAAAGGTCTGGTATGCCATGTCAAAGGAAATGGGATCCGCCAACATGTTTTAGCTATTCTTCCTGCGGATAAACAGGCTGATTTAAGCAAAATAGCCCATGCCATTGGCGGAACGCGAGCCTCATTAGCGAGTCCAAAAGAAGTGGATGATTTAACCCAATGTGTATTTGGCGCCATTCCTCCTTTTAGCTTCCACCCCTCGCTAAAATTAATTGCTGATCCTTATTTATTTGCCCGTTTTGAAGAATTAGCCTTTAATGCTGGCACACTTGAACGCTCAGTTATCCTCAATACCGAAGACTATCGGCGTATTGCTAATCCCACGCTAGTTAGTTTTATTCGTGATAGTGAAACAACGTAAAATAACTTGATTTTAAGTAAAATAGGTCTCGCGCTTTTATGCGGCTGCTACACTTAGTAATAACTGTTGTTCAGTATAAAGGAGAATATCATGAGTTTATTCGACAAAGCAGAAAACAGAGCAAGAGAAGCCGCTGGCACGGCGCAGCAAGCCTATGGTGAAGTCACCGACTCTACAGAACATCAAATTAAAGGTGCCGTTAAAAAATGTGCAGCTCAAGGCTGTGATACCTTAAATTCCGCTGTGGATAGCGTAAAAAGCCATCCACTTGCCGCAGCCACTATCGCTGCCGGAGTCGGCTTTATATTTGGTTACTTAGCCAGCAAGAAGTAAATTTATATATGCGATAAAGGGAATGACATATCATCATTCCCTATCGGTCATTGTTATGATTTGTTTTGATATTCCAACAATGCCGCTTTTAATGCGGCCAAATCAGAATGACATAAATGAGGTTTTAACGCATTGAATTGCTCTTCAGGCCAATCATAAATTCTCAATGCGAGCAGCTCACTAATAATTTCAGGCGAAAAACGGTATCCAATCTGTTTCGCTGGATTGCCCCCAACAATGCTATATGGCGCCACATTTTTTACCACAACACTATTGGCGGCAATAACAGCGCCTTCACCGATATGAACGCCTGGCATGATGAATGCTCGCATACCAATCCATGCGCCATCACCAATTATCGTATCGCCCTTCCCTACATAGGCTTCATTAATATGCTCAATAAAAGGATACAAGCAAAACCAGTCCATTCGATGAGTGTGATTTCCTCCCATCAAAATCACGGCTTCACTGCCGATACACACATAATCGCCAATATAGAGTTGATCGACTTGCCAAGGAAGTTGCCAGTCACGACTCCCTTCATCTCCTTGTAGGTAACGAACAACGGAGGCTTCAAAGCCATTATCCCAACAGTCACTGTAATAACTGTGACGCCCTTTAATATGGATATTGGGGTTTTGGACAACTTCGTGTAATAGTTGATATTTTGACCAATGCTTTTGATTCATGGTAACAATCCTCGTCGTAAAATTATTATTACCATAGAACGCTGTCTATGGTGATGTATTCGCGCTCAAAAATACATCACCTTTAGCCACCCTAGGCTGTTTTAATAAGGGATTTATCATTTATGCTGCCTCATTCTGTGCGGCTAATTTTAAGCTGACATTCCTTGCCACCAGCGCAATGATACAGCCTAACAACATTAAAATAGCTAGCGCCCACTTTGCTGGTAAGAAGGCATTAATCGCCAATAAACTTAACCCCGCACCAACCGCCATTTGAATAAACCCGACCAGTGCAGAGGCCGTTCCAGCCTCTTTTTCAAAAGGTTCTAACGCGTAACTGGTTGCGGTTCCCATCATAAAAGCGAGTCCTGTACAGGCACAAGCAACAGGTAACATATAGACTAACCAATGGTTTTGTAACGCATAGGGCAGTAACATTAAGCCTAATACGAGGCCTAAACACCCGATCCCCATAAATAAGCTACCTGCTTTTAAGCAATTAGGGCGACCAATTTTCGGGATATAGTGGTTAGCAATATAGCTAGCAAACATGATCCAAAAACCATTTGCCCCAAACACAAGCGAAAATTCTAGCGGGGTTAGCTTTGAATCCCCCATTAACACGCTCGGTGCAAAGGAGACATAAGTCAGTACCATTCCCATACTACCCGCATTAACCAATGCAAAAATCATAAAATACTTATTACGCAAAATGTGCAGATAATGGTTAAGTTGCAGTTTTTTCACATGTTGCAAACTTGCAGGGCGAGTTTCAGGTAAAAAAGCTATCACCAATACTAAGAGCAGTAATGCATAGAGGGCAAGGAACCAAAAAGGTGCGCGCCATCCCCAATATTCTGCCAAAAAGCCACCTAATAGCGGAGCAAGCGCTGGCACAATGTTTAATGTGCCATTCAGGAAGCCAAATGCACGCGCCGCTTCTGTACCATTTAAACGGTCTCGCACCCCACTAAAAGCAACTACACCTGTACAGCAGACCGCGACACCTTGCAGCACTCGCGCAGCAATAAAGATCTCCACCGCAGTGGATAATGCTGCAACTGTCGACCCGATGATATAAATTAAGATCCCTATGATGGCGATAGGTTTACGTCCATATCGATCAATTAAAGGCCCTGAGACCAACTGCCCTATACCAAAAATTAAAATAAACAGCGCGATTGTTGATTGTATCAGTGACTCTGGGGAGCCAAGGGCAATCGCAATAGCAGGGATTGTCGGTAAATATAGGTCAATCGCCAGTGGGCTAAGTAGTACGAGTAACAATAACAGGACAAGGAACTTTCGCATAAATAGAATTCTTAGTGAACAATCATCAAATGATCAATCTAGGCTTTGCAGTGAAGCTTTCTCAGCCTAATAATAAAAATGAACTGATAATTCTATCAGTAGAATCAATCAAAGCGATACCCGATTTTCTTGCCCGAATATCTTTCAGCATAAAAAACTCACCGTTAAGTAAATTTAACGCTTGAATGCAGAGTACAGATGCTCTGTTAGGCAGCTTATGATCCTCTAACTATCACTAAGTAAACGAGTATTTTAGACTAAGCGAATGAACAGCGTCGTATCAGTCACTCCCCGCAACGTAATAGCCAATTGATGAATACCAGTTCATTTTTTATAGTGTTATTAGTTATGGTTTGTTATTCAAAATTCTTCTCTTGCGGATCCATCAGGTAAATAATCGCTATGTATTATTCCTAGTCGAAGCCTATTTTCTCACCCTATCGTAGAGTAAGCTCACTTCAATAAAAATAGTATTATCATCAATTCAATAAGGCGATATTCTCGAGTAATGGCAATCCATGAAGTCACACCATAATTTGCATAAGCCTTCTATTCCCCTTACGCTGTCTCTTGCGAGTTCTTGTCTAATTTGTTTTAGCTGACAACCCCAGTTGATTTACCTACATTTATGACATTATCAACTTTGAGTTTTGACGAGTATTAGCATAATAAGAGAGCGAACTGAGAAATAAATACTTAAAAAATGAATAATAATCTAATTACTCAATTACAAAATTGGTATAAATCTCAATGCGATGGAATTTGGGAGCATGAATATGGATTAGACATCAGTACGTTAGACAATCCAGGCTGGCGAGTTCATATTAATGGTGAGAGTGGAAAAAATAAATCAAACCTTATTGTTAATAATAGCAATGATGATTGGTTAAATATCATTACAACTGATAAAGAATTTAAAGGCTATGGAAGCCCACAAAATTTAAATATCATCTTAGATTACGCTATTAAATGGCTTAATGGGTCATAACAGTATATCTCCTTCAGCCTAGCATAATGTTTTTAATATTCATGACTTCCCCAGCCTAATAGGGGGAGTTGTATGCACAAAAAAAGGGGCTGGATCACCAGCCCCCTCACTTATGTAATTCATTGTTTTAATGAATTACTCCATCCATTCGGTATGAAATACGCCTTCTTTATCAGTACGTTTATAAGTATGAGCACCGAAATAATCGCGCTGTGCCTGAATTAAGTTAGCAGGCAATACCGCTGAACGATAGCTATCATAATAAGAAATTGCGGCTGAGAATGTGGGTGTTGGAATACCGTTTTGTACACCATAACAAACCACATCACGTAACGCTTGCTGATATTCATCTGCGATTTGCTTAAAGTATGGCGCTAATAACAAGTTCGCAATCTGTGCGTTTTCATTGTAGGCATCTGTAATCTTTTGCAAGAACTGAGCACGAATAATACAACCAGCACGGAAAATCTTCGCGATTTCACCGTAGTTAAGATCCCAGTTATATTCGTCAGAAGCCGCTTTTAATTGCTGGAAGCCTTGAGCATAAGAGACGATTTTACCTAGGTATAACGCGCGGCGTACTTTTTCGATAAACTGTTTTTTATCACCTTCAACCGCTTTTAATGCCGGACCAGTTAACACTTTAGAAGCAGCA
Organism: Providencia sp. PROV119; assembly: GCF_028482435.1. Lineage (NCBI taxonomy): Bacteria > Pseudomonadati > Pseudomonadota > Gammaproteobacteria > Enterobacterales > Morganellaceae > Providencia > Providencia sp. PROV119. Next base: position 223,565 of record NZ_JAMPQL010000001.1, on the reverse strand, counting down.
ACACGTTGATCTTTTAGGAAAGAGATATAACGTGCGAATACCGATTCAGTGATAAGTGTTACTGGAATACCTAAATCTAAAGAGCTTTGGCTAGTCCACTTACCTGTGCCCTTGTTTGCCGCTTCATCCAAAATAACATCAACAAGATATTTGCCATCTTCATCTTTTTTCTTAAAGATATCAGCGGTGATTTCAATCAGATAGCTACTTAGTTCACCTTGGTTCCAATCTGCAAAAATCTCTGCAAGCGCTTCATTGCTTAGGTTTAAAGCACCTTTTAATAATGAATAGGCCTCAGCGATAAGTTGCATATCACCATATTCAATACCATTGTGAACCATTTTAACATAATGACCAGCACCATCTGGGCCAATATAAGTCACGCAAGGCTCACCTTCTGCTTTAGCGGCGATTTCTTTTAGAATTGGTGCAACCAGTTCATAAGCCTCTTTTTGTCCACCCGGCATGATCGATGGGCCTTTTAGTGCCCCCTCTTCACCACCAGAAACCCCTGTACCGATAAAGTTAAAGCCTTGCTCTGATAGCTCGCGATTACGACGGATTGTGTCTTTATATAGCGTATTGCCACCATCAATCAGGATATCGCCTTTGTCCAAATGCGGAGTCAATGCAGCAATCGTTTTATCTGTCGCTTCACCTGCTTTCACCATTAGCAGGATACGGCGTGGTTTTTCCAGAGAGTCGACAAACTCTTCAATAGTGTAGCTGGGAACTAATTTTTTCCCTGGATTTTCAGCAATAACTTCATCCGTTTTATCTTTAGAACGGTTGAAAATAGAGACGGAATAACCACGGCTTTCAATATTCAGCGCAAGGTTGCGCCCCATGACAGCCATACCGACAACGCCAATCTGTTGCTTTGACATGAAAAACTCCTGTCTGATTAGGACCTAAGCCAGCATTTTACTTGCTGGCAATTCTGTTAACAGGATCACATGTTAACTCAGGTTTGTTCTGGTGGGTAGTTATTGATGCAATCGATGACGCAAACGGAATATTATTTGTAGATTATCGTCTCATTAACGTGAATTTTTATTGAAATTTGAGTAAACAAACCGCATTATTCACCAGTCGGCATATGCCGTCATATCAGAAGGTAAAACAAACTGTATGGAATGGATCGCAGATCCTTCGATTTGGGCGGGGCTTGCCACCCTTATCGTTCTAGAAATCGTTCTTGGTATTGATAACCTCGTCTTTATTGCCATTTTGGCAGATAAGCTTCCGCAAAAATTGCGTGATAGGGCTCGTGTAACGGGTCTGATGCTAGCACTAGTGATGCGAGTCATTCTGCTATTTAGCTTGTCTTGGCTAATCACGCTCACCAAGCCTTTAATTACACTATTCGATCATCCATTTAGTGCCAGAGATCTGATCATGTTGGTCGGCGGTCTCTTTTTGCTATTTAAGGCAACAATGGAGCTTAATGAACGGCTAGAAGGTGGGGATGAACACGCGCATACCCAGCGGAAAACATCGAATTTCTGGGCTGTTGTGGCACAAATCATCGTCCTTGATGCAGTTTTCTCACTCGATTCGGTAATTACTGCCGTTGGGATGGTTGACCATATTGGTGTTATGGTTGCTGCTGTGACGATTGCCATGATGTTGATGATATGGGCAAGTAAGCCACTAACTGGTTTTGTTAACAACCACCCTACTATCGTTATCCTGTGTCTCAGTTTCTTGTTGATGATAGGCTTTAGCTTGGTTGCTGAAGGCTTCGGTTACTCGATACCGAAAGGCTATCTATATGCTGCGATTGGTTTCTCTATCATGATTGAAGTCTTAAATCAGTTCGCACAATTTAACCGTCGCAAATTCCTAAAAGGTAGTCGCCCATTACGTGAGCGCACAGCAGAAGCGGTGCTACGTATTCTAAGCGGTAACCATGAACGTGCGGAATTGGATGCTCATACATCGGACTTGATAGCGGATAACCAATCTGTTTTTGATCCACAAGAGCGTCAAATGATTGCCCGAGTTTTGGGAATGGCGGAACGTAATGTCGAAAGTATCATGACATCACGCCATGATGTGGAATATTTAGATATCAATAAATCAGCCAGTGAATTACTACAATTGCTGGAAAAAAATCCGCATTCACGCTTTGTGGTGATTGATGAGAATATCAGTGATGAGCCTGTTGGTGTTATCCATGTGCTTGATTTAGTTAAACAGCAGCTCAGTGGTCAACCTCTTGATTTACGTGCTCTTATTACTCAACCCCTGATCTTCCCTGAAGGCCTTTCGCTGCTAAAAGCGCTAGAGCAGTTCCGTAAAGCTCAAACACACTTTGCCTTTGTTGTCGATGAGTTTGGTACTGTTGAGGGTGTCGTCACCTTAACCGATGTAATGGAAACCATTGCTGGTAACTTACCAGATGGGGAAGAAGAAAATGATTCGCGTCATGACATCCAAAAGTTGGAGGATGGTCACTGGATTGCCAATGGTTTTATGCCATTAGAAGACCTGATCTTATTTGTTCCAATGGAATTGGATGAAAAACGTGAATACGAAACCATTGCAGGCCTATTGATGGAACATCTTCAACGTGTTCCTGAAGAAGGTGAACAAATTGAGGTGAACGGTTGTATTTTCCAACCGCTTGAGGTCAAGAACCACCGTATTAGCAAGGTGCTGATTATTCCACCTAAACAGCCTGAAGAAGATGAAGAAGAGTAATTAAGCTTCATTTAGAACCATACCGGCCAGTGAGCCGGTATTTTTTTACATAAATATTTAAAGTTGCTTTATCCGATGTCTTAAAACACAAAAATGGTAGCGTTTTTTAAAAGAATTAATTATTGAGTTGTTCAATAATTTAGGCAACTTAATAATGTTATTCGAGGTTAACATGGTTCAGTCAATCACTGGTAAAGTATTACATAACACACATCAGTTACAACAGCCACAAACAACAGCTCACAATTCAGGTATTACTGGAAATATAAAACGTACGACCAATAGCTTTCAATCAAATCCAGCCATAAATCAGCAAAACACAAACAAAGTTGGCAGCGGAATATTTAAGCTTAAAGAATTAAAAGGAATAGAGAAAGATGTTAGCTCTATTCTAAAAAATATGAATAATTTGCTAAATAATATAAATAAAGAGCATGGGGCTATAGATGGCGAAAAAAATAAAAATCAATTTAAACAACTATCAATTCAATTAAATAACTTGCGAGGAAAAACCGCCAATTATCAAAAAAGATTAGATGATGTGGGCTATAAAAGTGGCTCTAAAAAACGGGAAACACTGGCAAAATTTGAACAAAAATTAAACCTAGCAGGCTTAGTTAAAAGGAATATTGAATCAAAAAAAGGTTACCAAGATAACCAAGCAGCGAAAGAAGCCGCTAAAACAATTGATCCTAATGACCCTCAATACCGAAAAACTTTCAGCGTATTCTAATAAGTTTATGTAAATAAATGGCATCTTATTCTGATGATGCCATTTATTCATGAAAAGCTTAGAGCGCGTTCAACAAATCACTTAGCCCTTTTTGTTCTTCCTTCTTCAAAAAGTTACCTAATGCCTCTTTTGCTTGTGTCTTTAATTCATTACGTAGCAATTTTTCGACATTCAATTGATATTGCAGATTGCTCCATCCACCATAAATACGCAGTGGAATAGTCATCGCTTGTAACTGCTGGATAAAGCGAGAATCACCGCCCCAACCTTTAGTGATTTGTACGCCCAAATTCACATCTAGGGTTTCGGCTGGTACATTTGCCCAACCTTGTCCGGTAATCGAGATGAGTGGAGACGTTGCATTCATTGAAGCAATATTGACGGTTCCTTTATTTAAACGACCATTAACGGTGAACAATTCAACTTCCGTATAATTTCCCGTATTGACCGGCGCATTAATTTTATTGGTCACCCGTGAAATAGATTGTTGGATCAATAACGGAATATTTAAGCCCGCTAAGCGTGCATTTTGTAAACTGAAACTCACAGGACCTTGCCATAAATGTTTCACGGCATAATCATCATAACCAGGCCCCGATAAATCCGCATTGATAGTCACAATACCGCTCAATTTTTCGGGCATATTAAATGCCTTTAATAACGGCGTTAAATTAATATTTTGGATATTAGGCTTCGCCATGACTTGCGCGGGGATCGCAGCATAATTAATGGTCACAGGCAGTGAGAATAGTCCTCCAAACGCCTTCCCTTCTAACTGAGAAATGACTAATTGAGGCGCTTGATTTTGTGCTGCAAGTTTTACTGCGCTTACCTCCATTCCACGATAAATCAAATTATCGATATTGAGATCAATATTGGCAGTAAAGGATTTTAAATTCGATAAATCATATTTTTGGGTTTCTTTCCCAGAAATAACAGGTTTAACCCCCACTCGAGCAGGATTATCGGATTCATTCGCATTATGGGAGCCTGCATTTGTATGCGGTGTACCCAGTAATTTATCTAAATTTAAGCGATGAGAAGATAACTGAACACGAACATCAGGGATATTGCCTAATTGTGCTGCGATTTTACCGGTTAATTCACTTTCATTCGCCTTAATGACAATGTTATTTAAACTGGCTGTCGCAACATTCTCTTTAATGTAAGCAAAATCACTGGTGAATTGACCCGTTATGCCACCTTCAGGCAAATCAACACCTGTAAAGGTGTAATCAAATTGAGTTAATTGCCCACTAATTTGATGTGAAAGCTGGGAGAGATCAAGCTCTGCTCGCGCATCAAAGCGCAGCTCCTGCTGGTTTTTATTTAAATTACCGCTGAATTTAGCCGTAATTTTTCGCTCATCATTTTTCTTTAAGGAAAGGTTGATATTGCGTAAGTTGTACTCATCATTCTGAGTTTTCCAGATCACTAAACTATTTGATACTTCAACTTTTTCAATATCCAATAGCCATTGGCTCTTCTCCGTAGAGCTTGGTGTTTGCTTGTTACCTGCTGGCGCAATCGGTGAGTTAGCATCAGTTTGAGCTTCGCTTTCTGGTGTATGACGAATGACTGCACCGTCTAAAACAATTTGTTCAACAGATAAACGATGAGAAAGCAAAGGCCACAATTCTACGTCAAGGCGCATATTTTCAGCGCTCAAGACAGGTTGGCTTGCATTAGGTGCGGTGACCGAAACAGGTCCTGTAATAATGCTAAGGGTCGGCCAGACATGCCAACGCATATCGCCTTTAAAATCGAGCTGATAGCCGCTCTTTTTCTCGACTTGCTCCACAAGATACTGTCTAAAGTCGTTTGGATTCACTAACATGACCAACGCTGTTAGCCCAACTACAATCACGACTAGCAAGATGACCAGTGTCGTCAGAAATCGTTTCATTCTTCCCTCACTCAAGTTATGTCTGCTACGCCACACAAAAGGCTCACACTACACCTATCCCTGCACAATATGCGGAATTACCTCAAATTAAACATAAAGATAATTCCGCAATACTTCTCGTTATCAATCTTCACTGATACGACTACCGACCGCCCCTTGCTGATTTTTATATTTTGCATCTTGTCGGCTATTATAAGGACGATCTGCGCTGCCAGATAATGGCTCAAAACTTAAAGCGCCAATCACCATTCCAGGGCGCAGGGCCAATGGGAGTTTACCTGAATTATAAAACTCTAACACAATTTGCCCACACCAACCGGGGTCGATTCGATGAGCAGTAACATGCACCATTAACCCCAATCGTGCTAACGATGAACGCCCATCTAACCACCCCACTAGGTTATCAGGCAGGGTAACAGACTCGAGAGTGACTGCAAGTGCTAATTCCCCTGGATGGAGGAAAAAAGGCTCATTGTCTTTGAGAATTATTTCATCACTCATGACACGGTCAAGCGCCGCATTAACTTCATCTTTCGGGCCACTTAGGTCAATAAAGGCTGCGGTATGCCCACGGAAAACGCGGAATTGGTTTCCTAGGCGCACATCCGCCGTTGCTCCATTGATCCGTTCAATAGGTGGACGTGGGCTAATGACTAATTTTCCCTCATCCATCCATTGAATAATATCGCGGTCACAAAGACGCATGATGGTATCCCCCCTTTTATTATTTTCCATCGCCAGACTGCCTAATGCTGTTTAGTCTTGGCAAAATTCGCCGATTTTCGCTTTTAAGATATCAATGGCAACGCGGTTTTTACCGCCACGAGGCACAATAATATCGGCATACTGTTTTGACGGTTCAATAAACTGTAAAAACATCGGACGAACGGTTCTATTATATTGTTCAATCACAGAATCCAGCGTTCTGCCTCTCTCATTTACATCACGTTTTATCCGTCGCATCAAGCAAATATCAAGCGGAGTATCGACAAAGATCGAAAAATCCATCTCTTCACGTAAACGTTTATCTGTTAGTAGCAAGATCCCTTCGATAATAATAACTTTTTTAGGTTTGAAGTGAATGCTGGTTTCTTTACGTGTGTGAGCGACATAGTCGTATTGAGGAATTTCTACTGATTTACCGCTTTTGAGCGCTTTGAGGTGTTGATACAGCAAGCTGTGATCCATGGAATTTGGGTGGTCATAATTGACTTTTAACCGCTCTTCCATTGGTATATCTCTTTGATCTTTATAGTAGCAGTCTTCTGGTATAACACCGATATTATGATCACCAACCTTTTCCCGTAACTCTCGATATAACGTACTCGCGATAAGGCTTTTTCCGGATGCAGAAGCTCCTGATATACCAACAATGGTACAGTGGTGCGCTATGTCAGTCATAAAATGATAACCTGGTTAAATAAATCTGAAATGAAATGCATGACTTCATATTGATGAAGTTATGGTTGCCGGAATTATAGGAGTTAATGGCGAGAGGTTCCAGCTTCACAAAGCAAACTCGCTAAAAAAACACTAAATAATAAGAAGAAATATCCATAAAAGGGGAATTCGATTGCGGTTAGATCCCTGTTATCGGCATGCCGTTATTTATCAACCTAAAACAGGTACAATTAAAACGTTTTACGCCCTTCTCCCTCTAAGATAGTTATTATCCGTTATTTTTCGCTCATCGTTTTTAAGGGAAGGTTGATGTTACGTAATATTATACTCATCATTCTGAGTTTTCCTGAGCGCTAAACTATTTGATACTTCAACTTTTTCAATACCATTGACTCTTCTCTATAGAGTTTGGTGTTTGTTACCCATTGGCGCAATCAGTGGGTTAACATCCATTTGAGTTTCACTTTCTGGCGTATGATGAACGACGGCATCGTTTAAAAACAATTTGTTCAATGGATAAACGATAGAGATAAGCGATAAGAAAGCAAAGGCCACAATTCTACGTCAAGACGCATATTTTCAACGTTCAAGACAGGTTGGCTTGCATTAAGAGCGGTGTTCGAAGCAAGTCCTGTCATCATACTAGGGGTCGACCAGACATGCCAACGCTGTTGGCCTAACTACAATCACGACTAGCAAGATGACCAGTGCCGTCAGAAATCATTTCATTTTTTATCTGCTACGCACCACAAAAACTCACACAATACTAATTTCTGCACAACAAAAATACATTCCTTTTTATTATAGTACGTTTATCCGTTTTATCCCTTTTATCAAACAAGTACCGACAAGATCGAAAAATCTCTCTCTTCATATAAACGTTTATCTGTCAGTAGCAAGGCCCCTTCAATACCAACTTTGTTAGGTTTGAAGTAAATGCTGGTTTCTTTGTATGTATAAGCGACATAGTCGTATTGAAGAATTTCTACTGATTTACCGCTTTTGGGTGCTTTGAGGTATTGATGCCGCAAGCTGTGATCCATGAAATTTGCGCGGTTATAATTGACTTTTAACCGCTCTTCCAATTGGTCTATCTCGTTAATCTTTATGTTCGAAGGCTAATAGCTCAATTGGGTCTAATCGTTACTCAACGTATCGTTTATAAAATGGCTACCAAACGCAAACACAGTGATGCCGTGGCGGATAATTTGCTGAATCAAAATTTTAATCTTGTAGCCCCTAATGAAGTCTGGGCGGGTAATTTACCTTAAGGAAAGGCACTTGGTGCTGCCACAAAAAAACGCCCCAGAGAAAGAGGCGCATCAGATTATGGGGATGTAATCAATCACTGTGAAGATTATGCTTTTATAAATGATTGCACGGTGGTCACTGTCAGTCGGGTCAGTGCGGAGTAAAACGGACTGTTTCCGTGCGTGTCCAGACGCTGCGAATAACGCGGTAACCAACTCATCAGGTGCTGACTGAGCAGTGTATTAACCGCTACTTCTCGCATTTCAGATGCCAGTACCGCCGCCTGAAACAAAATCAGCCCGATGTGATCAGCGGGTTCCGGATACGGGGTATTTAGTTTTAGCCGCTCCTGTTTTAGAAAAGCGCTCAGCGCAAGAGTCGAATCCCCCTGCAACAATCCTTCCGCATCGAGATACACCGAGCCCCAAGGTGGCGCCGGTAACGACCCTGGCCCGACGAACAGAGATTGCCATGCCGATTTCAGTACCTCCGCCCCCTCTGCGGCCGTGCGGCTCAGTTGCATGCAGAGTGTACTATCCACCTCACACGGCCACTGCTGGGCAAATCCCGGCAGGGTAAACAGACGCATCGCCATCCGGTTGCTGTCATCATCCGGCGGGAACAGATAGCAGATCCCCAGTACATTAAACGCGGCCGCATAGTGAGCTGTCTTATTCATTACATCTCCCTTCAGATATGAATATAATAGAACACATAACGCAACATAAATTCTGCCGCAATAGTCAGTAAACCGCCGGTGATAAACCCGCCGCAGACCGGTACGCCGTTGTGTGCTTTTTTCTGCGCTCGAACAAGAGATATACAGCAGAGTGCCACACCAATTGCGGCTGCCGCTAGGACACCAATCCGCAGCTCGGCGATACTGTCATACGCATCAATCGGTGACAGCGGAAATGTAATGGATTTATGAGTCAGCTGTGTGAGGGTCAGGTAATGCTCATAAAATGGCTGATACAGCAGACGACCAGCTAGGCTTACCGCCATCATCCCCCACAACAGCCACAGCTGTGATAATGACAATGTATCAGCGGGCAGCGCAATCCCAACTCTGTGTCCGGTTTTCTCAACTATCACCACCAGCAGAATAAACAGCACTGCACCAAGTGTCAGCGTCGTACCGTAAAACATCAGATAGGTATTGATATCATTCCAAGTCAGAATCGAGGTATAACGGTAAATCGATGCCATACAGAAGATATCGAACAGCCCGATCGCCATCGCTCCACCATATAACAGAAAAGAAAATTTGCCCGTCTTCCACAACCAGAGAAAACTGATACCCAATACGCCAACAAATGATGCGGTAACCACTACTTCACGGCTAAGCCAAGCACTGAATACATTATTAATGGCATTCGGCGCATTGAGTGGCACGCCGAGGTGAGTAATTGATGCAACAGATCCCACACCCGCAATACCGCAGATAATAAAAATCGTCAGCATCATAAAACGCTTAAAGCTGTCTGTCGGGAGGCGATGGCTGAAATGCATGGCAAATACCCCACTCACAACGCACAGCCCCACCGCCGCATTCATCATGTAAGTGAAAATTAAAAGTGACCACTCATTCATTTTTCTTTTCTCTCACTGTTCATATCATCAAAGTTCGCGCCCCAGTGCGGGTTAATCACCAGATTCGGATGAGTTATTGACGGATCTGGTAGCCCAGTCACGTAATCAAGGTCGCCGTATTTCGCCCTCAGTTCGTCTATTGGGCCGAACTGAATCGCCCCGAGTGGACAGGTGCTAACGCATACTGGCTGTTCACCTTTTTGTTGAAGATCGATACAAAAATCGCATTTCGACATCTGCTTTGTTTCCGGATTCATCTGCGGCGCGCCGTACGGACACGACCACGCACAGGCACCACAGCCAACACATTTATCAGTATTGACCATCACAATGCCATCCCCTTCGCGTTTATGCATCGCAGTTGTCGGACAGTTGCGCACACAGATCGGGTCTTTACAGTGATTACAGGAAATAGAAAGCGTATAGGCGAACACGTTATTAATCAGTGCGCCGTTTTGATTGCGGCTATACCCGCCGCCAGTCATTTCATACACCCGACGGAAGCGGCGGCCGACATCAAGATTATTTTTGTCCTTGCACGCTACCTGACACGCTTTACAACCGGAGCAGCGGGCGGAGTCAATATAAAAACCTAACTGTTTGCTGCTGACTGCCGGATAAACGATGAATTTGCTCATGCTTTTTCCACCTCAACCAATAATGTTTGGTGCGCATTGCCGTGGGCGAGCGCGGTACGGCGTGACGAGGTGAGCACGTTGGCACATCCGCCCTGATCAATGCCATTGTTGTCCGGCAGCCACCAAGCTCCGGCTTGTAATGCAACCACACCGGGCATAATGCGCTGTGTGATTTTTACTGGGATCATGGTGATACCGCGATCGTTATGTACTTTCACTTTTTCACCGTCACTGATACCGCGATCCGCCGCATCGAATGGATTAATCCACAGCTCCTGCCGCTGCACTTCTTGCAACCACGGGTTAGCGAACTGCGTGGAGTTCGCGCGGTTGCGGCCTTTCCAAGTGATCAGCTGTAACGGGTATTTCGCGGTAAGGCTATCTTCCGGTCCTTCGATGGCTGGAACATAATGAGATAGCGCGGGAATGTCCGGATTGTGCATGTCATACAGGCGTTTGGAGAAAATCTCGATTTTGCCGGACGGAGTCGGGAACGGGTTGTTCTCAAAATCCTGAATATTTTTTTCAAAAGCCACATTTTGGGTATGCGGACGATGAGTTAATAAATGACGGCGTTTTATCAGCAGCTCATCAAACGTCGGAATATTATCTTCTGGGCGCTTTTGTGCTGCATCATTGACGAGGAATTCTATCCAGTCACGATCTGTCTCATGCCCTTCGGTGAATGCATCACGAACCCCCAGTTTTTCCGCCACGTCGCACAGCCAGTCGTAATCGGTACGACGTTCAAATTCCGGTTCAATTGCTTTTTCAGATAGGATCAGGTAATCGCCGTAACTCCAAGTGCCGCCGATATTCCAGCGTTCCAAAAAACTGGTTTCCGGCAGTAGCAAATCCGCATATTTCGCACTCGGGGTAAGATAGAGATCGCTACAGACAATAAATTCGACTTTCGATTCATCCTCCAGCACTTTTGCGGCATGGAGAATATCGGTATTTTGGTTGGTCAAATAGTTACCCGCCATTGAGAAAATCATTTTGATTTCGGTGTCGAGTTTGTCTGCATTTTTCAGTCCGTTACCCGGCGTGACCAGATTTTTGTCCTCACACGCCTGCACCCAGTTGGTGATGTTGATTTTGGCTTTTACTGGGTTATCAAACAGCTTTGGTCCGGCGATGGTTTTGCGCAGTTCCGGATTCAGTGCCATGCCGTAACCTGCCGCCCAGCCGCCGCGCACGCCGACATTACCAGTGATGGTTGCCAGCAGCGTTGCACCGCGCGCACTGCGTTCACCGCAGATATGACGCTGTGGTCCCCAACCCTGCATCAGCACCGCCGGTTTGGTTGTGGCATATTCACGCGCCAGCTGACGGATAGTTTCCGCCGGAACTTTAGTGATTCTCTCTGCCCATTCTGGGGTTTTGGCTATGCCGTCTTTTTTACCCGTTAGATAGGCCACCAGTGATTCATTATCCGCTACACCTTCCGGCATTTGCTCTTCGCTGAAACCCAGCGTGTATTTATCAATAAACGCCTGATCATGTAGATTTTCTGTGACGATGACATACATCATCGCATCCATCATGGCGTTATCTGTCGTCGGCAGGATCGGGATCCATTGATCAGCCAATGAGGAGGCGGTATCGGAATAGCGCGGATCGACCACAATAAACCGAGTGCCGTTCTTTTTCATCTTCTGGAAATAGTGGTTACTGTGCCCGAAAATAGTTTCGTTCGGGTTATGCCCCCACAGGATCACCAGTGGGGTATTTTCTAGGGTATCAAGTGTGCTGCCGCTGGCGGCGGTGCCGTAGGTATACGGCGTGGCTGCCATGGTGTTACCGTTACTGACGGAATGGTAGTTTTCCAGAAACCCGCCCGTCAGATTAAACAGACGACGCAGCATATTCGCACCGGAAAAAATCCCGCCGGTCACGCCTGTACTCAGGCTAACAAACCGTGACGCAGGGCCGTATGTGTCACTGATACGTTGCCATTCTGCGGCGATCAGGCTGGTTGCTTCTTGCCAGCTGATGCGCTCAAAACGCCCTTCACCGCGCTTACCGACCCGTTTCATCGGGTATTTCAGGCGGTCTGGGTGATAAATAAATTTCCGGTAACCACGTCCGCGCACACAAGCCCGCATGATCGGCATATCTTCATTCAGTTCCGCATCCGGTCGGGTACTGATGCGGATGGCTTTTCCGTCTTTGATATGTGCCCGGATATCACATTTCCCACCGCAGTCAAAACTGCTGCATGTTGGTACAATGCGAACCCCGTCATCCGTTTGATGAACAGGAATCTGTGTAGGATCGGACGGAACGGATGCAATACTTTCGGATGCCAGAAACGGCACCGCAGATAATACAGAACTGGCCTGTATGAAACGGCGTCGGCTTATTTCGCCGAGAGTGCCGGATTTTTCATTATCGTGACCGGATTGATGACTCATAATGGATTTACCCTGAGTGAGAAATACAGTGCGGCATTTAAAAATCAGGAAATAATAAATATTATTTAATTTCAAATGACCGGAAATAACATTACGCCACCGGCAATCGCTTAATAGCCGGTAATAATTAAAGTCTGTATAAACAGAATGGCGGCAAAATAGTAATGGATTAATATATTGCCGCCATGCGAAAATCAGACAACGGCATTTGAATTCCGGCCTGATCCCTGCTCCTGTTAACTGAACGTTTTATATTTGTTGCCGTAAAAATACAGATATGGCACTCAGTTCTGTTATTGCCATAAAAGACCTGTTTTACGGTAACAGGATCTGATATAACACCCTCTAATTTTTCTTTCCGTTAGATAGGGAGCGCGGCCTTCATGAGAAATATTCCGTTAAAAAGCGTGGATAATATCGCGCGGGATGTCATTGCTCTCGGTACAGATTATTTGCCCGATACCCTACTGGAATACCACGCGCACCGTCGGGCACAATTTTTATATCCGGCCACCGGACTGATTGAAATCAGCACCGCAGACGGTGAATGGGTGATCCCACCTTCCTGCGGAGTGTGGATCCCCGAACAGGTCGCCCATGAAACTCGGATGCTGAATGTCAGCACACGCAGTTTGTATATCGAACCAGCAGCAAAGCCGCGCCACGCCGTTAGTTGTGAGGTGGTGAGTGTCTCTCCGCTGCTGCGTCAGTTACTGCTGGAAGCAGTGGACATCCCTGCGGAATATGATATTCAGGGGCGTGACGGGGTGCTGATGCAGCTGATTCTTTGCGAACTGGCACGTATGCCCCCACTGCCGTTTTTCGCCCCGATCCCGCGAGATGAAAAGCTCGGCCGCCTCTGCCGTGAGTTTATGCGCAAACCGGTTATTACTTCGCAACCGGGGGAGTGGGCAGAACAGCTGCACAAAAGCGAGCGCTCCTTCAGCCGTTTCTTTCGTACCCAGACTGGCATGTCGTTTTCAGAATGGCGTCAGCAGGCATGCCTACTGAACTCGCTTTCCCATATTTTGTCCGGGAAATCGATTACCGAAGTGGCTTATGAGTTGGGTTACAACAGTGCAGGGGCATTCTCAATTATGTTTAAAAAACAGATGGGGCAATCCCCTTCTCATTTTAAAAATGACGATTCGGATATCCACCATTTTTAACTTGTTTTTTGACAAATACAAATTCAACCTTTGCCGATATTTTCCCCACGATTTTTTACAACTAAATAATAATGAGGATGCGCTCAATTTTAGCCGCAGATGGTTATTTAAGGTTTGTGCCATTGGGCGCGGTGGATGTTAGCGATATGTCCGTGTTATCAGGGAAACTTGTGCAGAACACTCTTCTGGTATAACCCCGATAACTAAAAAAACACTAAATATTAAGAAGAAATAGCCTGAAAGGGGAATTCGATTGCGGTTAGATCCCTGCTGTAGGCATACCGTTATTTATCAACCTACAGCAGGCACAATTAAAACGTTTTACGCCCTTCTAAGGCAGCAATACGATTTTCAATCGAAGGATGGGTCGAAAACACGGAATCCCCCTTATTAAAAATATAGGCCGCACTACGATAAGCATCTCCAATACTCGAATGATCATAGTCTGTTTTCTCATGCTGACCGGAGATTTTTCGTAAGGCGCTGATCATTGCTTGGTTATCGGTTGTTAAATCAACGGCTGCCGCATCTGCCATATATTCGCGCGTTCGTGAAAGATAAAAATAGAGAATTTGCGTTATCCACGGCAGAATAAAATTAAGCGCTAATAAAACCACCTGTGCTTTATTGGATGCACTATTTCGGCTACGTCCTGCCGTACGAATAAAAATTTGGCTAACTATGTTTGTGATGGTCAAAATCACATTCGCCAAGATACCAACATACAGTGTCAATTTAGAATCACCGTGAATAATATGGCCAACTTCATGTGCCATCACCGCCTGAATTTCATGGCGATTGAGCGTTTGTAATAAACCACGCGTAACACCAACCAACGCATTTTTAGCACTCCAACCCGCAGCAAAAGCATTTGGCTCGTTGCTATCTAAAATATACAAACGCGGCACATAACGTAAAGTCGCACTTAAACTTAGCTCTTCTAATATATTATAAAGCTGCTTTTCTTCCGCGGTACTGGCATTTTCCGCAGTAATCTCTTTAGCATTCATACCCGCTAACATCATTTTGTGTCCGCGAAAATGAATATAAATTAATCCTAAAAAAGTAAGTCCTAAAATAATTAATGTAGCAACGGGAAAGCGTTTAAAGGTCGCAAATGCCAGCATATTTTCAAAAAAACCACCCCACTCATCAGGATGTGTCGCTGTATCCACTAATAATCCAACAATCAGCATAATGAAGATATAACTCACCACGACTAATCGTGTACGGATATTGTTTTTGCGTATGACGTTTCTAAAATCCATAACATTATACCCTGCCTAACTTTTCAGGGAGCATAAGGCTCCCTGATAAATACAATGGATTTGTTATCGTTAATCAAAGTTAATACGGCGGGACTCTTCACTTTTTATGGCTTCTTCATCAAGACGCCAATAATCTTTATCAATTTTTAAACTCGGAATGAGGTTAACGATAAAAACGGCTGGCATTGAGGCAATATAGGCTTTATACGCTTCCAATGCTCGGTTATAACCGCGTTTGGCAAATGACAGCTTATTTTCAGAGGAGACGATCTCCTCTTGCAAATTAGCCATGATGGCATCAGATTTCAGCTCAGGATACGCTTCTACTGCAACATTAATCGCACCACTAGAGACCATTTTAGACAAGGCATCTTCCGCTTCTTTCGCCTGAACCCCTGTTGCTGTTTTCGCCAGAGTTCTTAATTCAGTAATTTTACTGAAAACTTCTGACTCATGGCTTAAATATTTTTTGACCGTTGCTAGTAAACTATCAAATACTTTTCCACGGCGGTCTAATTGTACCGAAATCTCAGTTTCACTCGATATAACAGCCTCACGCATTGCCACAATTCGGTTATAAAAGTAGATAACAATCAATACTAATACGACAATCAAAATTAAAAATTTCATAATCACCTTTTAGGCATCCGCCATAGGAAAAAAATGCAATATCAAAGCCCTAACGAGTAAGCATTAATAAAAAACAGATAATAAACATTCTACGCTATCATAATGAAATAGAGAAATACGCAAATAACAAATAAGAAAAGTTGGAAAGGGATTGGTCGATAAGGCGTATGGTTAGTAGATTGAAATATAAGGGGCTATCCCAGAAAACTGAAATAGCCCCTTCAAATAGAGACCGATATTAAACTGCTCGGAATGAGATCTCGGTCGGGATTTTTTCCCCTTCCCAATACATCAATGAAGAGATATTTGAGGCAATTTCACGGTAGATATCCGCAAATTCCCCTTCAGGATCACGCATCACAGTAGGTTGACCACGATCCAAATCTTCACGTAGAGAAATATGTAAAGGAATTTGCCCTAACAATTGCGTGTTATATTTCTCAGCGAGTCTCTCTGCGCCGCCTGTGCCAAAAATAGGTTCCACATGACCACAATTGCTACAGATATGTGCACTCATATTTTCGACGATACCAAGAACGGGTACATTGACTTTTTTGAACATCACAATCCCTTTCATTGCGTCCACCAGCGCAATATCTTGCGGCGTAGTGACAACAACAGCACCTGTAACAGGAATGTTTTGTGACAGTGTCAATTGGATATCCCCCGTTCCCGGTGGCATATCGATAACCAAATAATCTAAATCAGGCCATAAGGTATCTTGTAGCATCTGCATTAGCGCCTTACTTGCCATTGGCCCGCGCCACACCATTGCATTATCATCGGTGACTAAGTATCCAATAGAGTTTGTCGCAAGACCGTAGGCCATAATTGGAGCCATGTGCTGACCATCTGGTGAAGTTGGTCGCTCCATGGTGGTTCCCAACATATTTGGGATCGATGGGCCATAGATATCCGCATCAAGAATACCGACTTTCGCCCCTTCTTGGGCAAGTGCCAACGCTAAGTTGACAGAGGTACTGGATTTACCGACCCCACCTTTACCGGAACTGACGGCCAAAATGTTACGAACACCGTTAATACCCGGCAAATCATTTGCCCGTTTTAACGTGGTAATATCGTGACGCAATTTCCACTCAACCGCATGAGCGCCAGTCGCTTGTTTCAGTTCCGCCGTTTTTTCGCTGATCAGAGTCTGAAAAGGCCCCTTCCATACGAATGGCATAACTAGTTCAACATGCAACACATTATCCAACATTGCACAGTGATGTAATGCTTTGATAGAAATCAGATTACGCTTCAGTGTTGGGTGTGTAAATGAAGCCAAAACGGTGGAGACTTTTTCAGTCAGCAGTTCTGGATTGTTCTGCTCGGGGGATTTATCGTTCATCCCGGCTCCTTTATTTTATATTTTTAACACTATCGTTCTTTCACTGCTATTTATCATAACAGAGAACCATCAAAATAGTGACCGCCTTACTAACGAAAAGCCACTAAGAGTAAAAAATTCCTTTTTCACATAAATTACGGATTAATATTTTATTACCCTAGCCGCGAAACAATTGATCGGTTAACATCAAAGTCCCTTTTCAATAATGGAAGTAAGAAAGTTACTATGTCTCAAGTCGCGAATAAACTACTGGTAACCTGTGCGTTACCCTATGCTAACGGTTCAATCCATCTCGGTCATATTCTGGAACATATTCAGGCTGATATTTGGGTCCGTTATCAGCGAATGCGCGGCAAAGAAGTTCACTTTATCTGTGCGGACGATGCGCACGGCACACCAATCATGCTGAAGGCTCAGCAATTAGGTGTTTCTCCTGAAGATATGATTGCAGCAGTGAACAAAGAGCATCAGGACGATTTTGCTGGTTTTGCGATTAGCTACGATAACTATCACTCAACACACAGTGAAGAAAACAAACAGTTATCCGAGCTCATTTATAACAAGCTTAAAAACAACGGTTTTATCAAAAATCGCACTATTTCACAGCTTTACGATCCTGAAAAAGGCATGTTCTTACCCGATCGCTTTGTAAAAGGTACTTGCCCAACCTGTAAAGCAGAAGATCAATATGGCGATAACTGTGAGGTTTGTGGTGCGACCTATAGCCCAACAGAGCTGATTAACCCACGTTCCGTAGTTTCTGGTGCGACACCAGAGATGCGTGATACTGAGCACTTCTTCTTCGACCTGCCTGCATTTAGTGACATGCTACAAGCGTGGACTCGTTCAGGTGCCCTGCAAGAGCAAGTCGCCAACAAAATGCAAGAGTGGTTCGAATCAGGCTTACAGCAGTGGGATATTACCCGTGATGCGCCTTATTTTGGTTTTGAAATTCCAGATGCACCGGGTAAATACTTCTATGTGTGGCTAGACGCGCCAATTGGTTATATGGGGTCATTTAAAAACCTGTGTGACAAACGTGGCAATATCAATTTTGACGAATTTTGGAATAAAGATTCAAAGACCGACCTCTACCATTTTATCGGTAAAGATATTGTGTATTTCCACAGCTTATTCTGGCCTGCAATGCTTGAAGGCAGTGGTTATCGTAAGCCAACTAACCTATTTGTTCATGGCTATGTGACCGTTAACGGCGCCAAAATGTCTAAGTCTCGTGGTACCTTTATCACAGCGCGTTCTTATCTGGATCACCTAGATGCCGACTGCCTACGCTACTACTATGCCGCGAAACTTTCATCGCGCATTGATGATATCGACTTGAACTTAGAAGACTTTGTTCAACGCGTTAACAGCGATATCGTCAATAAAGTGGTTAACCTAGCATCACGTAATGCGGGCTTTATTGCAAAACGCTTTGGCGGGAAATTGTCCGATAACATCGCAGACCCAGCGCTCTATCAACAATTTATTGACGCGGCACAAATTATTGGTGACGCCTATACAAGTCGTGAATATGGTAAAGCGGTGCGCGAAATAATGGCTCTCGCCGATCTAGCTAACCGTTATGTCGACGAAAAAGCCCCTTGGGTTGTCGCTAAACAAGAAGGTAAAGATCAAGAGCTTCAAGATATCTGTTCAATGGGCATCAATTTATTCCGTGTCTTGATGACTTACTTGAAACCTATTTTACCAGGGCTGGCAAAACGTGCAGAGGCTTTCCTCAATATCGAGCTTACATGGGATTCTATCACCACGCCGTTAACTCACCACGATGTTGCGCCATTTAAGGCGCTATTTACGCGTATTGAAATGGCGAAAGTCGAAGCTATGGTGGAAGCCTCTAAAGAGAGCATTAAGCCAGCTAAGGTGTTAACAGGTCCACTGGCCGATGATCCAATCCAAGAGACGATTACCTTTGATGACTTTGCCAAGATCGATCTACGCATCGCGCTTATCAAACAAGCCGACTTTGTTGAAGGCTCTGACAAGCTATTAAAACTGCAATTGGATATTGGCGGTGAAACTCGCCAAGTGTTCTCTGGTATTCGCAGTGCGTACCCTGATCCAAAAGTATTAGAAGGTCGACTGACCGTGATGGTGGCAAACTTGGCACCACGTAAAATGCGTTTTGGTCTGTCTGAAGGTATGGTGATGGCCGCAGGCCCTGGTGGTAAAGATATTTACCTGCTAAGCCCAGACAGCGGTGCTCAACCGGGTATGCAAGTAAAATAAAATAACGGTTCCCAAACGGGAAAGAGTTAATTATTAAGCGAAAAGCGGGGAATGATGAATTCTCCGCTTTTTTTATGCAGTTTTAACTGTGATCTATAGCACAATTATAAAGTTAATTGTATGATGAATACACTTAGCATAATAGGACGAGTCTCATGTCATTAAAATATGTGCTGATAACCGGATGGCAGTATTTGCGCGCTTTTGCGCTGCTTTATCTCTGTCTGATCGTTGGGAACCTGTTATCAACACTGCTTCCATTTACTGTTCCCGGTAGCATCATCGGTATGCTAATACTGTTTATGTTGCTAGCTCTACAAATTATCCCAGCCCACTGGGCGCAACCTGGTTGTTCCATTCTTCTCAAAAATATGACCTTGCTGTTTGTACCAATAGGTATCGGCATCATGAATTATTATGGTCAATTAAGTCAGCAACTGGTTCCTATTCTCGTTTCTTGTTTTATTAGCACGCTAATCGTCATGGTCGTGGTGGCTTTTAGCTCCCACTATATCCATAAAGAGCGCCAAATTGTTGGGGTTAAACCTGATGAAGTTCCCCTCCCGCCTGAAGACACTATCAGCGTGACTAGCGATACTGAACAAAATAAGGGGAATGACAAATGCTAGAACATATCTGGTGGTCGTTACCACTAACAATTATTGTGTTTTATATTGCGAGAAAATTGTCAGTAAAATTAAAACTGCCTTTATTGAATCCATTGTTAGTCGCAATCGCCATCATTGTTCCATTACTGATTTTTACCAATACGCCTTATGAGCACTATTTTGCGGGAAGTAAGATCTTAAATGACTTATTGCAACCTGCTGTTGTTGCATTAGCTTTCCCTCTATACGAGCAGATGCACCAAATTCGAGCGCAATGGAAGTCATTATTGAGTATCTGTTTAGCAGGTAGCCTAGTTGCTATGTTTACAGGTACTGCAATTGCTTTATGGCTCGGCGCAACACCGGATATCGCCGCCTCTGTCTTACCGAAATCCGTCACAACGCCGATTGCTATGGCGGTTGCTGATTCCATTGGTGGGATCCCTGCTATTAGCGCCGCCTGTGTCATTTTTGTCGGGATACTAGGAGCCATGTTTGGTCACGCCTTATTTGATGCATTGCGCATTCGCACTCACGCCTCACGAGGGCTAGCAATGGGAACCGCTTCTCATGCGCTCGGTACAGCTCGATGTGCTGAAATCAACTATATTGAAGGCGCATATAGCTCTTTAGCCTTAATGACCTGCGGGGTGATTACCTCACTGCTCGCCCCCTTTGTCTTCCCTGTTATTCTTCATCTTTTCGGCTAGACTCAAAACCAATAGAGGCTTATTTGCCTCTTTTGGTTTTTACCGCGTCAAAAATTTGAGATACATCTCTCAATTATAAGATGAGTTTCATTTATTTCATTTGAAAAGTGATATTGATCACATATGGTTTAATGATTTATTACATAGAATGTAAATAAGTGATTAGGGAGGTATCTCATGCATTCAAGATTTAAGTCCGCTTGGTCTCAACTTCCAGAAAAGTTGCAAACCGCACTCAAACCCATTATTGATACGCCAGACTTTCAAGGGATGCTGAGTGCTGAACAAGTTAATCAGCTTAAAGCTGATTGTGGTTATAGTGATAGTGAATTGGCATTTTTATTATTGCCCTTCGCAGCCGCTTACGCCGTCACACCAATTTCCCACTTTAATGTCGGTGCGATTGCTCAAGGCATCAGTGGCAACCTCTATTTCGGTGCTAACATGGAATTTAGCCATGTCGCTATCGCACAAACCATCCATGCGGAACAGTGTGCCGTCACCCATGCATGGATGAAAGGTGAAAAACAGCTCACTTCCATCACCGTAAACCACACACCTTGTGGCCATTGCCGCCAGTTTATGAATGAATTACGCGGTGGCGGTAAAATCGCAATCCGTTTACCTGAGCGCCAGCCTGCAACATTACATGACTATTTACCCGATTCGTTTGGACCGGCTGATTTAGCAATCACAACGCTGTTAATGGATAGTGTTGATCACGGCTATAGCACACCAAGCCGTAATCGCTTGTTATGTGCTGCTATCGAAGCGGCAAACCAGTCTCATGCCCCTTATAGCCAATCTCACTCAGGCATTGCGCTACAGCTAAAAGATGGCTCATTATTCACGGGTCGCTATGCTGAAAACGCAGCATTTAACCCAAGCTTACCTCCTCTACAAGCCGCGTTGATTATGGTAAACATGGCAGGTAAAGACCTACACGTTATTGAGCAAGCGGTACTTGTTGAAAAACAAGATGCTATCGTTAAACAGTGGTGTATCACTGAAAATACCTTGCAGGCACTAGGCTGCCAACAAAAAGAGTTAATTTATCTTAATTAATCGTTTTATCGCTGATTGCCGCCAGAGAGTATGGCGGCAATTTGTTATATAGCCCTTCTCTACTTTTTAGTGTACTGCCCAATTCGACTTAAAGATTATCAATTGATTTATACGATCTTTTAATATTTCTATAAAACCATTCTTATCAAAAATATTAATACTCACAAAGCTCGCTGCGATTAAAATAAAAAATTCGTAAGATAAAGAATAATATTTATCGCTTAGAAAAGGTTAACTCTATAATTTTTCTTATGTATATTTAACACATTGCTCTAATTGAAAACATCTTACTTAACCTACACTTTGCTTCCCTACAATCGAGATAGATAGGCCATCCCTTCCATTTGACAAAAAGTAAGGGCTAAAAAGACCATTCCAGTACAATTTCTTTCCATGGTGAAAAAATCGATTATATTATTTATCATATAGATAATGCTATTTAACAAATATTTTAACTCTTTGTATCAATAATCACTGTACATATTTTCTGTTTACCTTAGGATCTACATCGACTGTTGTTTTTTAATCGTCCAAAGAGTGATTTTTCATGGAACATGAATACGAAACAAAACGCCCTCTGTACATTCCCTATGCAGGCCCTATCCTGCTTGAATTTCCTTTGCTAAATAAAGGTAGTGCTTTTAGCGAAGAAGAACGTGCTAGCTTTAACCTATATGGTCTCCTACCTGAACAGGTAGAAACTATTGAAGAACAAGTTGAGCGTGCTTATCGCCAGTTAATCGATTTCAAAACCGATATCGACAAACATATCTACCTAAGAAATATCCAAGATACCAACGAAACCCTGTTTTACCGCCTGATTGATGCTCATTTGACTGAAGTGATGCCCATCATTTATACGCCAACAGTCGGTGAAGCATGTGAGCATTTCTCTGATATTTACCGCCGTGCTCGTGGCTTATTCATCTCTTATCCAAACCGTGAATATATTGATGATATGCTACAAAATGCGACCAAACAAAATGTTAAAGTGATCGTTGTCACTGATGGCGAACGTATTTTAGGTTTGGGTGACCAAGGTATCGGCGGTATGGGGATCCCAATCGGTAAGCTTTCACTGTACACCGCTTGTGGTGGTATAAGCCCAGCCTATACCCTGCCGATTGTTATTGATGTCGGCACTAATAATCCACAACGTTTAAATGACCCATTGTATATGGGATGGCGTCACCCACGTATTACAGGCGAAGAATATGACCAATTTATCGATGAGTTTATTCAAGCGGTAAAACGTCGTTGGCCTAATGTACTGCTGCAATTTGAAGATTTTGCGCAAAAAAATGCGATGCCATTACTCAACCGTTACCGTGATGAGTTGTGCTGCTTTAACGATGATATTCAAGGCACTGCTGCTGTCACTTTAGGTAGTTTGATTGCCGCTAGCCATGCTGCGGGGAGTAAACTCAGTGATCAACGTGTCGCCTTCTTAGGCGCTGGCTCTGCTGGTTGCGGAATTGCAGAGCAAATCATCGCACAAATGAAATCAGAAGGGTTAAGCGATGAACAAGCGCGTTCACGCATTTACATGGTCGACCGTTTTGGTTTATTAACCGATAAACTGCCTAACCTCCTCGATTTCCAAAGTAAGCTAACGCAAAGCAGCAACAACCTAAGTGATTGGGATGTAAACAGTGATTCAATCTCTTTACTGGATGTTGTACGTAATGCAAAACCTACTATTCTAATTGGGGTTTCAGGTCAAGCAGGCCTATTCACAGAAGAGATCATCAAAGAGATGCATAAACACTGTGAACGCCCAATTGTCATGCCATTATCTAACCCAACATCACGGGTTGAGGCTCGCCCAGAAGATATTATTAACTGGACCGATGGTAAAGCACTGGTGGCAACAGGTAGCCCGTTCTCACCTGTAAATTACAAGGATAAAGTCTATCCTATCGCTCAATGCAATAACTCCTATATCTTCCCTGGTATTGGTTTAGGTGTAATTGCTTCAGGTGCAAAACGTGTCACTGAAACAATGTTAATGGCAGCAAGCCGTGCATTAGCCGAATGTTCACCACTTGCTAAAGAAGGGGAAGGCCCACTATTACCACTTCTATCTGATATCCAACAAGTTTCACGTATTATTGCAAAACAAGTCGCCAAAGAGGCACAGGTGCAAGGTGTTGCAACCGTAACGTCTGATAATGCATTGGATGAAGCCATTGAACGTAACTTCTGGAAACCAGAGTATCGTACTTATAAACGTACTTCTTTTTAGTTGTAATTAAGGACGTTCCCCTTATATTACAGGCAAAGCCCTAACCTTTTGGTTAGGGCTTTAATCAATTAGAGTCTAAAAAACTTTTTTCATCTATATCAATTGAAAACCAGCCTCTCAATGAATCCTCTTATCAAGGCCATTTCATACCGAAAATGAAGACTGCTATCGATTTTGAGCTTACTCAACTGCCACTGCATATCTTTTATGCCAATAGCTAATGAAAACTGCCTAATTGTGGTCACTTAAACTGACTTATTCAAAAACAAAACCCCATGAGGATAATAACATGGGGTTTTAATCTGATAGCACCTTAACGGCCTTTTTCAGCTTTCTCTTTTTCAATCATGATTAGACTGAAAATAAGCGAACATATTATATAATCTTGATGTATTATCAGCGTTTGCTGACATATTCGCTATTAATAGTGCCCTTGCATTGATGCTGCTCCAAATATTGCGATTATTGAAGACAAGAAGAAGAACATAATAAATGTGACAACAATGCTTATAATGAAACAAAATAACCCAGCTCTGTTCCATGTCTCTTGTACCTTCATAAAGGTTTCAACAGAGTCATAATCGCCATTTTTCCAAGCCCATTCATTGCCTTTAATACCACAAACAAATATCCAGACTATATTCAATAAAGGAATTAATGTGAGTAATGGCAAATAAGATTTATTACCAATACCCCAATAGATATTAAAAATAAATGCCCCCCAATTCCAGCGTTTGATTTCATTTGGAACACTTTTGTT
Organism: Providencia sp. PROV119; assembly: GCF_028482435.1. Classification (NCBI taxonomy): domain Bacteria; kingdom Pseudomonadati; phylum Pseudomonadota; class Gammaproteobacteria; order Enterobacterales; family Morganellaceae; genus Providencia; species Providencia sp. PROV119. The sequence continues at coordinate 198,861 of NZ_JAMPQL010000001.1, read as the reverse complement.
TTCGTAAGACATCGATATCTCCCTATCTTAAAAAGATAATTATTTATTTTTTGATAAACATTAAAAAGCAACCACGCATGGTAATAAAAAATTTGGATTAAGTGAAATACTATTATGTTAAAATTGCCGAAATGATCACTTTTATTTCAACATTAGGAATATACTTAAAAGGTAATACTCTTAATATGGAATAATTTTATTTCCTAACACTGGTCATAACTAAAAGCACTGAGAACAGCACATTATGCTTTGGATAACGCCAATCCTCATTCAATTATATTAAAATTAACGAAAATATATTACTATATTATAATATTTCAACTATAGTGGTCGTCTTGTAGAGTAATAATATGGCAGAGCAGCAAAATCCTTTCTCAATAAAATCAAAAGCTCGCTTCTCTTTGGGCGCGATAGCGCTGACTCTGACTCTAGTCTTACTGAATATTGCTGTCTATTTCTATCAAATCGTCTTTGCATCCCCCCTTGATTCTCGTGAAAGTAATCTTATTTTGTTTGGAGCGAATATTTATCAGCTTTCATTAACGGGTGATTGGTGGCGCTATCCAATCAGTATGATGCTACATTCTAATGGCATGCACCTTGCTTTCAATTGCTTAGCATTGTTTGTGATAGGTATCGGCTGTGAACGTGCCTACGGCAAATTCAAATTATTAGCTATTTATATTATCTCAGGCATCGGCGCGGCCTTATTTAGTGCATATTGGCAATATTACGAAATATCAAATAGCGACCTTTGGACTGATAGTACTGTATACATTACTATCGGTGTTGGGGCTTCTGGCGCGATTATGGGAATTGCAGCAGCCTCAGTGATATATTTAATCAAAGTGGTTATCAATAAACCCAATCCTCATCCCGTAATACAGCGTAGACAAAAATACCAACTCTATAATCTGATTGCCATGATTGCATTAACGTTAATTAATGGATTGCAGTCCGGCGTTGATAATGCAGCACATATTGGTGGTGCTATCATCGGCGCCTTAATCAGCATCGCTTATATACTTGTTCCCCATAAGTTACGTGTTGCTAATCTCTGTATTACGGTCATTGCAGCAAGTTTGCTTACGATGATGATCTACCTCTATTCATTTTCTACAAATAAGCACTTACTAGAGGAGCGTGAGTTTATTTATCAGGAAGTCTATACAGAGCTTGCTGATGCCAACCAATAATTTTGAGAAGGGTCAGTTTATCACCACCTTAAGTGTCATCATAATGGCACTACATAAGATCAGCAGCAATGTCAGATATTGAAAGGTACGCTCTGATAGTTTGAGCAGCAAATATTTTGCGAGTGGCATAATCAGTAATGCCCCAACACATAAGGTTAACGCCAATGTTAAATCGGTGTGTCCATCTTGCGCATAAGCGTATGCAGAAGAGCCGGATAAGACAGTAGTCACCACAATAGAAGTTCCAATCGCTTGCTTAATGTTTAATTGCATATAACGTAATAGCATGGGTAAAACCACCACCCCACCTCCAACACCCGTCGCACCAAGCACGACCCCAGCTATCACAGCAGGAAAAAACATTGCCCCTATTTGATGTTGTTTCAGGGTAGTTTTTTGTATCGGTGTGGCAAAAAACATACGGTGAATAAATAAGTACAGCGAAAAAATAATAGCGGCAGCAACAAGTAGATTGATCCCCCGCTCAACTTGTTGGGTATATTCAGGCAGACTCCCCAACCAAGTAACAAGGAGGCTTGATAGAAATGTGCTAGGTAGCATGATAACAAGCACAATTAATGCCCCTTTAAGGGGAATATTCCCTAAACGAAAATGCATATATGACGATGACACTTTCATCAACATCGAAAGAAAATTAGCCGTCGCCACAGCAGCCAGCGCATTAAGACCAAAAAAATAGCTCAATATTGGTAAAACAATAACTCCGCCCCCGACCCCCGTTGTACTAATAACCAAACCAATCAATGCACCGATAACTAACTCAGTAAAAATCATTCTGCCTCATCCTAATTGTATTATGGCTTCTCGTTCCTTCTGTAATGCAAGCACGACATCTTCATTGGTGAGTGTTAAATATTTAAAAAACAGCGTATCAAAAACGACCATTTGCAAAACTTGTGGTGTGATCACGCCAGTCTGAAAGAGCTGTTCTTCATAGAAATAGGGAAGGACTAAATCCGCCAAACGCACGGCTTCATCTTGTCCAAAGCGGGTTAATACGATGGTGCTACACCCTTTTTTATTTGCTAACTTTAACATATGGTTAATGTCTGGCGTATTCCCTTTTGCCGTGATCGCGATAACCAGATCATCGGCATCTACATTAGACGAATAACTTAGCTGTACATGTAAGTCAGGGCTAAATAGTGCATACTTGTTTACACGGATTAATTTATAGAAGATGTCATAAGCCACAATCGCAGAAGTACCAACCCCAAATAAAACAATACGTTTCGCTTCAACTATTTTTTGCGCAATCTCATCCATGGTGTTGGGATCGAGTAATTCCAGCGATTTTTCAATGGCTGTAATAAACATTTGCCCCGATTTAGCGATAATTTGCTCTGTATCATCATAAGGGTTCAAGCTACCGCTGAGGCTTTCAGCTTTATATTGTTTTTCATCCGATAAGTAGTCCACTTTAAAATCAGAATATCCGCGATACCCCATTTGGCGAGTAAAACGAATGACAGATGCGCTGCTCACTCCCGCAGCTTGAGCCAACTCCGCCACATTCATTGCAACAAAATTATCACGACTATCTAGCAAAAAACGGGCAAGACGCTGTTCAGTTCCTTTACCTCTATTCAATAAGCTTTCCAATTTTGATGTCAATGTTGACATACCCATTCCTTCTTATTCTTTGTAGGGTAGTTGGGAGCTATTATCATACTGACAATAAAATCGACAATCATGTACCTACTGCCGCAAGTGATAGATAGAAAATTGATCTACATCAACTAGGTTAGATTTTTCTTATTAGCCACCAATTCGCATTTTTGCACTATCGACAGAACCCTCCCTTAAATCGATTGACAGGACTTTACGTTGCCCGACTTGCTTCCCCTATTTAACTCAAGTAGCCTTATCACCATGACTATTAATATTAAAGGCAAGGACAATGAGGAAACGTCTGCTTTATGGTCTGATAGCGATTTTAGGGATAGCGTTAGTCACTATTATTTTACTTGACCGTTGGATAGCATGGGATACGGCTCCTGATATTTATGAAGATGTCGCTGATCTGCCAATACGTGATGTTGGTATGGTATTGGGTACATCTAAATATTATTCAAGTGGCGTCCAAAATTTATACTATAGCTACCGAATTCAGGGGGCAGCAGATGCTTATCACAGTGGAAAGGTGAAGTATCTACTGCTTAGCGGTGATAATGGTGCACACAGTTATAATGAACCCATCGCCATGCGTAGGAATTAATCAAAGCAGGCGTGCCCGCTTCAAAAATTGTTCTCGACTTCGCAGGGTTTAGAACATTAGATTCTGTTGTGCGCACACGGAAAGTATTTGATACCGACAATTTTACGATTATTACCCAGCGCTTCCATTGCGAACGCGCGTTGTTTATCGCTAAGCACAAAGGGATAGATGCGCAATGTTTAGCGGTACCAACACCAAAAGCGATGTTTAAAGTAAGAATACGTGAAGTGTTTGCTCGGTTGGGGGCTTTAGCGGATCTCTATGTTTTAAACCGCGAACCTAAGTTTTTAGGGGAGCAAGAGTCTATCCCTGCGCCCATTAAAATGCCAGAAGGGATCAAGGGCTATCCGGCTGTTTCTCCCGATGAAATCAACAAAATTTAAAAATTTCTAGCAATCAGGCAGGGTAACTGCCTGAATTGTTTTATCTCGCCTTTTCTATATTCTATCTAACTTTTCGGTCAACCTTCGCCACGCCCACTCCATCGGGCCTTGATGAAAAAAGGAGAGCCAGAAATAAGAAAATAATAGGTTTACCGCCCAAATTGGCACAATAAAGAGCAACAACTCAGACCGTGAAAAATGGTTGAAATAGCCTAAATAATAAAAAATCGTCACACAAATTAAGGTTTGCAATAAGTAATTACTTAATGCCATTCGCCCCGTGCACTGTAGCATTTTGGCCAACACACTATGCTGTAGCGTTCCCCAAAAACCGTAAATAAGGGCGATATAACCAAAAGATTGTAATGGGGACATCAATTCGTTGACAACATAGCCCACAATGGCTGTCGCAAAATAACTCCATCCTGATAGGCTTTGCATATAAAGAGATACGGCTTGAACAAGCAAAGCGGGAATAATTAATAGCATTGCCATACGTCGATAATGCTGGGAACTGAATTGCCCGCTTAACCATCCACTGCGCATCGCGACATACCCCGCGATCATTAGCCCCAGCAGCTGCCACCCATACTGAATAAACAGCATTTCCACCATGGTTAACATCGATTGAGTGCGATAGATTAAGCTAACACTCCCCCCCGTAGTGTTTCCCAGTGATTCGTACAACGCTTGCTCTTCAGAAACGACCCAAAAATCACTCGACCCCACCGTGCTACCTAACAACAATAAACTCACTAATCCAATAAAATAGACAAAGCCTGCTATTTTTAATAGGTTGCCAGAGTCATATTGTTTAAATATCAGTAATGCAATACATCCCGTTACTGCATAAGCAAATAAAATATCTCCTGACCAAAAACCGATACCATGAATCAGCCCTAGTACCGCCAAAATGACTAAACGACTCATATTCCATCGGTCGCCTTTGCGACGTAATAACGCTAACGTCGCACCAAATAAAATCGAAAAAATCGTTAAAAACTTACCCTGAATAAATAGGTTAAAAACCACCCAAGTAGCCATATCAGTTTGGCTAATAGATTGAGAATAAACAGGATTAATATAAGCCATTTGCGGCAAAGCAAACCCAAAAATATTCATTAATAGAATACCTAAGATTGCGATGCCACGTGTTGCATCAAGCCTATCAATTCGCCCTTCTTGGGAGCGATGCGATAATATGGCAGTCATAATAGATTACAGGTGACGCACTGCGCGCAAAAACTCTTGACGTGTGTTTTGACTAGATTTAAACAGTCCTCCCAACGAGGTGGTGGTGGTGGCACTGGTCGCATCACGGATGCCTCGAGCTTTAACACAGTAATGCACAGCATCAATTGATACCGCAACATTATTAGTATCTAGCAATGTCTGCAAGGCCACCAAAATCTGCTGAGTTAAGCGTTCTTGTACTTGAGGACGTTGTGAGAAAAATTGAACAATACGGTTGATTTTTGACAGGCCAATCACTTTATCTTTCGGAATATAAGCAACTGTAGCCTTACCATCAATAGTAACAAAATGGTGTTCACATGTACTTGTTAAGGTAATATCACGCACAGTGACCATCTCATCAACTTTCATTTTATTTTCAATGACGGTGATTTTTGGGAAGTTCGCGTAATCTAGACCTGAAAAAATTTCATCGACATACATTTTAGCGATGCGCTTTGGTGTATCCGCCAAGCTATCGTCAGTTAAGTCCAAATTCAGTAACTTCATGATCTCTGTCATATGCCCTTCAATCAGTTGCTTACGCTCTTCGCCTGATTTTGGTTGGATACGCAACGGGGTTTCAAGCCCTCTTGCTTCCAAAGCAGCATGCACCAATTCGGCTTCTTTACTCAGAGATGACATTAGATTCTCCACAAACGATATAACGATTTTTTATGAAAATGCAGGTGTGCGCTGTACTCTAAAACAGCAAGTTTAGATAATCCAGCATTACATCCATAGATCAGATGAAATATTTGCATCAACAAATATTCATTTTATCAGGATAGCCTTTGATGCTCCCCTCGGATATATCATCATTTAACTATAATTAATAACATATTTTCAGAGCTATTCTTTATCGAGAACGGCGATAAACTAACCCACCCGCGACACACAATGCGATAAACGCACTGTATAAAGCAGGTTCTAGTTTTCCGGTGAATGTCGTGGAAATAAAAGACAACATAGGGCCAATAAGCTGCCCGATTGCATAACATGTCGTGAGTAAACCCGCCATAAAACGGTTATGTTCCGGGGCCAATTCACGTCCTAGTTGCATTGACAACTGTACCGCACACATAAGCCCCCCACCAATTAGGATTGCAGCAATCACCAACCCTGAAATACCCGAAATAACTTCTGAGATTAATATTCCGATCCCTTGTAACCATAAAGTGATCGCTAATCGGTTTTGGGTTGTCGAGAAATTACGTAGTAGCATGGCGATTAGAATGCCAACCACCGCGGATATACCAAAGACCGGCCAAACAAATTGGGCAAATAAACTATCAGGGAAACGCTGCGCGGCCATTTGTGATAAAAATGTCGCTGGCAAAATATAACCAAAGCCAGCCAATCCATAGCTCCATACCAGTCGCTTGATTTCTGGCGTAAGCTGAAGTTTTTTTATTTCCCCGACAGGCCGATGCCACTGCCCCGTACGTGGAATATGGCAGCTAATGTATAGACTAAAAATTAGTGCTAACCCACCGTAGATTAACCAACCTTGGCTGGCAGATAATTGCCAATCTTGGATGGCTACCGCAAACAGACCGCTAAGAAATATTCCAGCTCCGGTTCCAGCAAATACCGCCACACTTAATGCAGGTCGATTTAATTTTGCTAAATTCTCATTAGCCCAAGCAACCACGAGTACCAGTGCCATGCCACTCGCCCAGCCAATAAAAAAACGGGCAATACTATGTAAAATAGGGCCATCAAGAAGTGCGGAAATCAAGGTTATCGCAACGGCTCCCCATATTCCCAACCACATGCGTCTTTCAACGTGTTGACGCGCACGCATTGCATCAAAGGAGCCCAACAAATACCCTAAATAATTAAAAGCAGCGACCACACTGGCTGTAGAGAGTGTAAGTTGATGCTCTTCAATCATTAAAGGGACTTGGGGAGTTAGCGTAAAGCGCCCTATCCCCATAACAACAACGAGCGAAAGAAATCCACTAAAAGCAATATGGAAGGCGGCTGCACTACGGCTAGGGTGCGCCTGTTCATTGGCGGAAACCATAAATTCCTTAGTTTCATTTAGAATGCAATAATTAATCAGATTACTTTTTAACATAACATTAACAAAAATACAATTTATGTCCGTAGGGCTATCTAAGGCATTTATTCGCGCGAGACTTCTCGTAAAATCCAACGAAAAGCTATTCTTAATCAATTTCTATTCATTCACCCCTCGCGATATCTCTGCCATAATAAGCAGCACGACAAAATCTTAAGCCTCAATGGCAAAGCAGAATAATAGGGGTACTAATGGACATGTGTCATACCGCTGGGTTGATCTCACTTGAGCAAGCACTCGATAAAATACTCACTCAAACACAAACAGTGACTCACTCAGAGCGCATTCCGCTCACAGAATCGGCCCAACGCATCACCGCAGCCGACATCACCTCGCCAATGAATGTTCCCCCATTTGATAACTCTGCAATGGATGGATATGGTTTTCGTTTCGCTGAGTGGGATGGGAAAACCCCTATGCCTGTAGCAGGAAAATCATTCGCAGGTCAACCAATGCAAGGGGAGCTTCCGCACGGTAGCTGTGTGCGCATTATGACTGGCGCCCCTATTCCACAAGGTGTCGATACTGTCGTCATGCAAGAGGAAACGGAAGAGACAGCTCAAGGGGTCGTGTTTACAGGTACAGTTAAAAAAGGCAGCAATATCCGCCGTGCTGGGGAAGATATCGCAAAAGGTAGTAGTGTGATCCCCGCGGGTACTCTGCTATCCACGGCTCAATTGCCTCTTATTGCTTCTTTGGGTATTTCAACGGTTGATGTACACCGCCGTCTAAAAGTTGCGGTATTTTCTACGGGAGATGAGTTGCAAGCGGTGGGTCAACCACTCAAAGAGGGGCAGATCTACGACACTAACCGTTTTACTGTTCGCCTAATGCTCGAAAAACTTAACTGTGAGGTTATCGACCTTGGTGTTATTCCTGATTCCCCTGAAAAGCTCAAGCAGACCTTTATTGATGCAGATAACCAAGCTGATTTAGTGATTAGTAGTGGTGGCGTCTCCGTGGGTGAAGCGGATTACACCAAACAAATTTTAGAGGAGCTAGGAGAAATCGGCTTCTGGAAGCTAGCAATCAAACCCGGTAAACCATTTGCTTTTGGTAAACTCCATTCAGCGTGGTTTTGTGGATTACCGGGTAACCCAGTTTCCGCAGCACTCACCTTTTATCAACTCGTGCAGCCGTTGATTGCTCGCCTTTCAGGGAATAGCCAATGGAAAGCGCCAATGAAATTTAAAGTTCCTGTTACCACACCGTTGAAAAAAAGCCCCGGTCGTCTGGATTTTCAACGCGGGATCCTAAGCGTCAATGAACATGGGCAACTGCAAGTTGCAACAACTGGCCACCAAGGCTCTCATGTATTTAGCTCCTTTAGCTTAGCCAACTGCTTTATCGTCTTAGAAAGGGAGCGTGGGCATGTCGCGGTAGGCGAAACCGTTGATGTCGAAATGTTTAATGACTTACTCAAAAGCGAATAATGACCGTGCAAGAGCTTACCGATCAAGAGATGTTGCGTTATAACCGCCAAATCATTTTACGTGGATTTGATTTTGACGGGCAAGAGAAACTCAAGGCCAGCAAAGTGCTGGTCATTGGCCTTGGTGGTTTAGGTTGCGCAGCCACACAATACTTAGCTGCCGCTGGTGTAGGTCAACTCACTTTAGTCGATTTCGATACTGTTTCACTGTCTAATCTACAGCGACAAACCTTGCACCGTGATGCGACGATTGGTCAACCTAAAGTTGATTCAGCTAAAGCACAGTTAGCCGCAATCAATCCACATATTTGTATTGAAACGGTCAATGCACAGTTGGACGATGCGCAACTGAATGAACGGATAATGACCCATGATGTTATCCTTGATTGCACTGATAATGTGGCTATTAGAGAGCAGTTAAATCGCTTATGTTTCCAGCATAAGAAACCACTTGTTTCCGGTGCCGCTATCCGTATGGAAGGGCAGCTATCTGTTTTCACCTATCAAGAAGGAGAGCCTTGTTACCACTGCTTGAGCCGCTTGTTTGGTGAAAATAGTCTAACCTGTGTAGAAGCCGGCGTAATGGCGCCTTTGGTTGGTACGATAGGTACACTCGAAGCAATGGAAACCCTCAAATTGCTCACCCAATATGGCAAGGTCAATACTGGTAACGTGTTGTTTTTTGATGCGATGACGATGGAATTCCGCCAATTCAAACTGACCAAAGACCCCCATTGTGAAGTGTGCGCACACCAATAATTTCTTCCATTAGGGCGGTGACAAACGCACCGCTCGATTAAGAATATTCCTAAAAAATAAATTATTTTTGCTTTAACCTTATACTATCCCCTTTCGTGTTGGCTGACATCAATAAGCAGTCATCACTTTACATTTTTAAATAAGTTACTGAGAGTATTTAATATGCAATTCCCTCCTTGCCCGAAATGTCAGTCTGAATACACCTATACTGATAACGATATGTATATCTGCCCTGAGTGTGCGCATGAATGGAATGATGCCGAGCCTGTAGAAGAAAGCGATGAGTTGATCGTTAAAGATGCTAACGGGAACCTATTAGCGGATGGCGATACCGTCACTGTCATTAAAGATTTAAAAGTGAAAGGTAGCTCATCAATGTTGAAAATTGGTACTCGAGTAAAAGGCATTCGCTTAGTCGAAGGCGACCACAATATCGATTGTAAAATTGATGGTTTCGGCCAAATGAAGCTGAAATCTGAGTTTGTGAAAAAGAATTAATTAACTTGTTCAGTTAAATACTAAGACCTAGCTCAGCTAGGTCTCAAAGTGCGAATAACGTCCTCATTTTTTATTGAGGCGTTTGATCTAAAAAGGTTCCAGTATCCCCACCTCGTCAGCTGACAAAATTCCCCCCATGAAACTATGATTAACTTTGATCTCAATCGGATGTTTGTATAGGCTGTACCGTAAGATATTATTAGTCTGGTAAATTAAGTGATCGATAAGAGCCAATTTAAAAATCTGAAGTTTTTTGAAAATGAGCCATTGGTTCACCATTTGAATTACCCTCTGTCGGAAACAGCCGAAAGAAACATACTGAATGGCTGGCTTCCTTCATGCATGGAAGATAAATGGCTATCATACAGTGAGGATGGCTGTGTTTTCGTTCACAGAAGCTGGACTGGGCATTTGATGTATAAATTCACGATCCGTGATGGAAAGATACAACGCGTAGAGATTGCGATGGATGATTTTGTGAATATGACTGTCGAGCGAAAAATCGAGGTCTTTTTATCACTTTTACCGCATTTATCAAAAGAGCATTCGAACGGTTGGGAGTAGCGTAGCCTCTCTGTATGATCAGGGCGCTACGTTCATCTCTATATGCTTGTTGTCGAATTAATTTCTTAGAAAGAATGATGTCTAGATTAGTCATCACCTTTGAGAACTCATTTAACGATAACAGTCTGTTGGCCTAGCTCAGCTAGGTTTCAGAGCGTTCACAAACTTAATGAGGCTTAGATTCGGTCTCGAAACATAATAAATGATGATTAGAAAAATCATTTTTTGACCGACAATACACATTGGGAAACCACACTGTTCCCGATGTTATCAATACATAATCTGCTAAATAATTTTTAGAAACGTGCTTAAAAGGATTGGTCAGTCAATAAAGCAAACGGCTCACAATAACGAAAGCGAGCCGTTTAAAGTCTATATAATACTCTTTAAAACATACTCGTTACTAATACCACAGTTCCCTGATATTCCCCAGCAGCAATACTTCCTGAACTATGTAATGTCGATTCCACATTAAAAGGCGTTTTTACATTCATAGCCGTATCAATCGTGTATTGTTCATTACCTGAAGAGCAAGTGTTGCGTGCACAGACCTTTGCTTCTGAATATAAGCCTGGTGCAAGAATGGTATTGCTGGTAGTGCCGTTACCGAGTAACTGTGTGGTCACTTTGGTATTCCCTGTACAGGTTACATACCCTGTGGCCGTTGCCTTATGTCCATTGAGCTGATTAGAATCCACCGTTCCATGATCCAGTAATGTCGACATCTCAAATGTACAAGCAATCGGTACTTCGGGTGTAGAACGTGTACAGTCCGTTTCATCGATGCCACTACCTGCAACTAAAGAAGATGATGTGTTATTCGCACCATATACATTCACCCGCCAACATATTCGTCTAAAATCGTTCGGATTCGCCACACTAGATATAATTATTGGAGCCGCTTGGCCTACCCCTCTAGTACCTGACATTTGAAACAGCGATAGATCATTTAAGACACTTTCACAACTCCGATTTGCGGTATACCTATAATATGAATGGTTTAATCCTCCAGATGAATTGATGTAGCGTGTTCCTGTCGGTGGTGGAGTTAAGAGAAAAGCGCCATACCTATCATAAGCAACGCTTCTTAGTAACAAAGTTATTTCAATTTCCACAGTACACTGGTTGACTGTTCTCATCCATGGAAACTGATTCACTGGCGCATAGTGGAAAAGACGGTATGAAGAAATATTGACATTAGAACAACTCCCATTCGTTAAATTTTGGGGGTTATAACAGCGCCCTGAACTCGAAGGGATCCTCACTTCATAACTGTTAACACCGATCCACTGCGAATTTATCCAAGGTGTTGATGCAAAACTTTTAGTGCCTAACAATAACAATACACTAAATAACAGATAATTTTTAAATAAACGTTGACCCCATATGTTTTTCATATGATCCTCGATTTAAACTGAATTATTGGCCCGTTGAAGACATATTTCAGCCACTTATTGGTAGCTTAGGGTGTATGTCATGGTGGCAGAAAAATTACCGGGTTTGATGCTGTTATTGGCAATCGCTCCCGCTTTTCCTTGAAGATAAGCACGTAATCGGATCGTCATGGCACCATTTTTTATCGGCTGTGATGGATAAGATACTCCACTCGTCGGATTCAATGGGAGTTTCACACCACTTAACGTTTCAATACCGATTGCGGCTCCCGATGCCTCACTATTGGCATCAAACTCTAAAAGCCCATCCGGCGTGGCGTTGCCATTAAAAATAGTCGTTACTGAATTTGCAATTGAAGCGTCACAATCTTTCAATTGAAGCTCAAATTCCTTACTTAAGATCCTGCTGTTTGAGTACAACTCTTTCGTTGAGATACTATTGAACTCAACAGAAAAGTTCTCAAATTCAGGCACAATTTCGCAGGGTTCTGCTACCAATGTGCCGCCATATGTCACTTGGCTACTATTTGTGGCAGCATATAAATTTGCAGAAAGCGCCCCCACCAACGAACTTACCCCTAAAAAAATACCCATATGCTTCATTTTTCCTCCTTAGGGGTACTGCAATGCAATGGTTGCAATCGCTTCAAAAGGGCCTTCCTGTAAGTTCACTTGTGGATCCTTTACAGGTACGGCATAGAAATTCAGCGCCGTAAAGCCATTACTAGGCAAATTAAAGGTGAAGTGGCTATTTGGTGCCACAACACTTCCATTTTCATTTCGATATAAACGTACACCGAGACCTGTTACATCGGCTTGTAACGCATTGGCATCAAAACCATTCGCAGCATCACCGCTATAAGACAGTGCTAAAGATGAAGGTCGTGACGTATAACTTCGACAATCTATATTTACGGTAAAAGGCCGTTGATGGTCGATACCGTTAATTTTATTGATACCTATGTCTTGGAAATCAATCTGTATTGATTGATTAATTCCTTTATCGCTATAAACATCACAAGGGGGATTTTCAAGTAATGTTCCTTTAAATTTCACATCCACGGTATTGGCTAATGCAGGCGACATATAAGCGCCTATCATAAAGGCAAACATGGGCTTTATTAGACGCCTGTTTTGTTTGCTCATCATAGGTACTCCACACTTAATGTGCCTGATGCATTGAATACCCCAGCATTCACCGAACCCCCATTTTTTAATACAGGGACTGCGGTTAATTTAGGTAATGTGTTAAAGTAGAAATCAACCCAACGTCCTGGCTCAGTTGCCGTGCCATCAACGCGAATTTCTAACCCCAAATCACTCTCTGATGTTTCAAGATACTGGGTGTTAAAACTGGCTGGCGTTCCACTAAATTTGAGTTTCAATGCTGGATTATTCGCAGAGCCATCACAAGCTAATGTGTAAGGGATCGACGTTTCATAACGCTGTCCATCAATATCCTTAATAACCATGTCAGGGAAATCAACAGTGATAATTTGGTTTTGATTAACGGTACAGGTTTGCTGTAATACTTTGACTTTAATCCTTAAAGTATAAATATCCGCACTAGTATTGGTACTCACTAATAAAATGCTACTGAGCACTAGGCTACGCAAACACCTCACCCGATGAATAAACGATTTTTTCATTATCACTGCTCCTATTCATAGAGCATCTGGAATGAGATCACCGCATGGTATGCTCCAGCGATTAAGAGTGATCCCGTCCTAACCGGTGTAATCGTGTAGGTCAGTTGACGTTGGCCAGAGGGTAATAACACAGGGTGACTCTCTTCCCCTAAAGACAAAACCGTACCTGACGCATTACTTAGCTGTAACCCAAACCCTTTTGCCCCCTCGACTAAAGCCAAATTAGGCATTTCATTTGTTGATGGTGCTACAAAGCGTATTTTTACCGCTGGCTGAGAGTGACTCCACGCTGTTTGTCCTGTTTTTTCATCAAGTAATGATGTTGGATGAGAAATACAATCTAATAGCTCTATTTGAAAAGGAACCGCCCGCCCTTTTGCCCCAATACGATTAAGTTGCGCAGTTTCAAAATTACCCATATCAATAGATTGGTATTCAGATGTCATCGCTAAGCGGCACGGACTTTCCGATAAAGAACCACGAACATACAACACGCCTTGTTGACCATCGACATCCCAATTATTCGCTGAATTATATAGCTGAGTATTTTCATTCATTGCCCATCCCAATGGCGCCCCTATTAGCAGCGTCCAAAAGATAGCCAATCGCTTATGTAAAGTCATTTATCTACCCTCTTTCATAGGCACCATTAGCCTTATTTCTCTGCTGCATCTGGATCAACATGGCACGTACTTCCTTGACAACTGAAAGTGAGATTAGGGCGACCACCATAGTCATTAACATAAGTCAGCACTGGCGTATTACCGAGTTGATGACTATTCACGCCAAGATTTTGCTCACTAAAAGGGGCTAGCATAATCGGCTTAAAATCTTTAATTGGTGCAGACTGATTACTTTCACCAGCTTCAATAACGGTGACATAATAAGGCGTTGGATTATTTATCGTTACGCTATTCCCCTCTTTTAATAAGGTTAATTTTTGTTGCCAAGGAACGGTATTTGGTCCGCTAATAATGGCTTTTGGCCTATAAAAAAGTTTGACCCGTGTTTGTAGTGCAATTTGTAATGTATTGGGTTTATCACTTTTAGGCGGAATTTCCCGTAAGTTGAAATAAAACAACGACTCTCTATCTTGTGGTAATGAATTGATAGCGGGTAATGCTTCAATTTTTACTTGGCTTGATTTCGCAGGCTCAATACGTTGAATAGGCGGTAACACAATTAATGGAGAGGTGATTTTTTCTCCTTTTTCATTTTCTATCCAACCTTGAGCTAAATACGGAAGTTGTTTGTTATTATTAGCGACATTTAACGATACCGATTTCTGCATTCCCTCAAAAATGATACGCGTTCGGTCCATTGAAATAGCCGCTAATACATTGGTGCTGGATAACACGCAACTGGCTAACCCAACCCCTGCAATAAATTTGGTGTTTAGTTTCATTTAATCGTTACCTTCCTATGTAGTACCTAATGTGGTTTATCAATGATTGTTCTGGGCATTTAAGCTATATGCATGACAGCTATACACGGCACGGCAATAACAATGCGTGTTCACTATTTTGAAGTGGCTCAGGGAAGGTGATTTGACATTGAGCATCACCCCCCCACTGCACACTCATCACTTCATTTGCGTTGATCCCACTAACGTAAGCGCTTCCTGAATCACCGACGATGCCGACTTCTTGCCCTTTTTGATTAAAGATTTGAGCCCCAAATGGCGGGAAAGAATGATCTGCCAAACGGATCTCCACCATTCTCTTTTGCCCTGATATGACAGAGAATTTGCGGTAACCAACAGCACCTTCTGTCAAAGTGGCTTGAACAACAGATTGTTGAGCGTCAACATCATTAGGCAACGCATTGAGATCGATACTGGCTTTATTGCGATAATAGCTACTGAGCTCAGTCACTACCGCTTTACCAAATCGGTTTGACGTTATCGGGCTGCCATAACCTTTGATAGGAACATCAGAAATACCATCAGTATCAACTAATAGACGCGTTCCTCCCATCGAACTCATACGATGGAAAGCACCGCCATTTGGTGTTAGTGTTAAACCACCATTAAAAGAAGCTCCCACTGCGCTATATTGCCCACGCATATAGCTAGCATTAGCTGTAATGCGCGAAAGATCGCCTTGATGAGTCACGAACGCACTACTTGATAGCCCCTTACGCGTATTCCCTACACTCAATTGATAGCTATTACGTTCATCAGTGCTGTTGTAATACGTCATACGATTGGTTGTATCGTGACGGTTAGTATCGAGCGAGTAGCCGATTTGTACCCCACTGCCCCATGGAATATTCACCGATAAATAACCGCTATCGTCATGGCTCTCTTGGTAAATACTACGATTTGCCGAAACCGTTAGACTGACGTTTTTAATCGTTCCAATATCAAAATATTTGGAAAACATAACGCTGTAATAATCATTATCAGGACGATCCCAGAAGGTTTGATGATTATAATTGAGGTAAACAGATGCGCCTGCGTCACTAAAATTCTTGCTCATCGATACGGTGTATTGCTCCTTACTACTGCCGTAACGTTCACCATATTGCCTAGCACTTAGATAGTCAGACATAGTCATATAGTTGCGATCAGAAAAACGGTAGCCTGCGAATTGAATTTGGCTGTCGATCGCTTCGAAACGTTTTGAGTAATTCACACGATATGAGCCACCATGTATGCGCTCTTCACTCGGTAATTTAGAAATCGAGTGCGTAATATCTCCTGAAATAGCCCCCCAACTGAGCAAATCACGTCCTAGGCCTAATGAGAGTGCATTATAATTTTGGCTATTTAGCGTTCCACTGAACAAAGACCAGCCATTAGTCACCCCCCATGAAAACTCCCCTGTGGCAAAGCTATCACCTTGGCTATGTCGATCGATATCCGTTGGCTGCCCTAAAGCTAACTTATATTGCACTTGTCCCGGACGCGTTAAGAAAGGTAGACTTGCCGTATCTACTTGGAACTGTTGCGTCGAACCATCTTGCTCTTTTACAGTGACATCAAGCTTGCCGGAAACCGCATCACTCAAATCTTGAATACGAAATGGGCCAGGTGCGACCTGTGTCTCGTAAATAGTGCGTCCTTGTTGGCTAATCATCACTGTCGCGTTGGTTTGTGCGATCCCTGTTACCTCTGGCGCATAACCACGTAAGATCGGTGGCATCATATTGATATCCGAGCGCAAGCTACCACCAATAAAGCGGAAACTATCAAAAATATTTGACTGTAAGTAATCCTCACCCAGTGTTAGTTTTGACTGTAATGATGGAATTGCACGATAGGTATAAAAGCGGTTCCAACGAAAATCGTTATTCGTTTTTACGTATGACTGAGTATTATAATCTAAACGGCTTTGCCACTCTGCACGCCAGCGCCAAGCACCTGTATTGATGCCGACAAGCCCGTTACCATTTAGTGCATAAATATCGTTACCATCATTGTAAGAATGATTGGCTGTCGCGTTTAAATTGTAATCCAACATTATTGCTGGAATACCTTCATCCCAACGAGAAGGTGGATCCCAATTAGGTGCACTATATTCTAAATAAGCCTGAGGAACGCTTACATTTAAAGAAGATGTTGAAAAATCCCCAGTAATTGACATCCCTGCTAAGCTATTAGGATCCACACATTGATTATCATTCCACCATGCCAGTGAATTATAAGCGTCTTTCGTTAGCCCCAACTTTTGTGTTTCTACAGGTGAAAGACAGGGTTCACTTCCTTTTGGATCATTTTTAGGCGTAATAAATTTAACGGGTATTTCTGATAATTCATCGCCATTCACTCTGAGAGTCAAAGAATAGCTACCCGGTATAATATAGTTGGCGCGGGAAAAATGATTTAAATTAATATTTTTTTTATCTTCGACATCTAACACATCCGTGTTAAATTCAATATCATTATGAGCAATAGAGTTTATTGGGTATATATTTAACGCAACTGAAATATATAAATAAACCATATTTGGCCGATAGGAAACCAATTTATATGAATACATATAAGCATCCCTAGTTAAATAATTTCATCAATGATTTTTAATAATATTCAAGTTTGAATCGAATCGCAGAGTAATAAGACCCTGATTGTAATGGTTTGGTATTGGAGACTAATCTCACATGATAATCCAATCTCATTGATGGTGGAGTAATATCTATTTTTGATACTGGCCTACCGGGAATAATATTTATATCGCTCGAATTTCTTAAAGATAACCCCACACCCTGAGCATCGCCAAAAATTGAAAAAATATTATCTTCAGATGGACCATCAAAAGTTAATTCAACTGCATTCCATAATTGATTCTGGCTGTTATGCCTTATTAAATTGCAATTAATAAGATGAATTGAAAAACTTTTTTCCGGACCTTTGCCATCTTGTTTAATTAAACTTATAGGAATCGTTCCTAAATCAATAGATTGTTCTTTCGAGCCTGTCGCGATTGCACATGCTGCATCTGTAATTTCTCCTTGAATAGTTAACAACCCTGTTTCTTCATCAGCATGTGCAAATGAAAGGACTCCAGAAATCAAGAAGGCCATAGTGGTATAATACATATTTTCTTTCATACTGAAGTCCTATGTTCAAAATTAAATATCAATACTTTTCAAGTATTATTTGTACTCTAATAAGAAATTAGATACTGCGGTAAAATCACCAGGAACAATCGCTTGGCCACTTAATCCTTGTAAATAAGCAGAAAAGTTCAGTGTATTTCGACCTGTTAGTAGGTTTTGGTTAGTGACCGATGAGCCATCGAATTTCACTTTTTCACCATTCATGCCTATAACCACAACACCTGCACCTGATGCTGAACCTTGTATCGCTAACATATCGCTATCAGTACCAATTGCACCGCCAGTAAAAGAAACATCAACTGTTTTCAGTGTGCTAACATCACAATCAACTAATTGAATATTAAAATTTTGTGCAGTAGATTTACCACCATCCGCTAATGAAGCATTGGAGATTTTACCCATTGGTACAATTTGGCTAGCAGTGTCAGCACTGATACCGCATGGAGCATCAATGATTTCACCTTGAAAAGATACCGTGCCACTTCCTGCGGCAAAAACGGATGAACTCATTACCCCGGAAATTAATGCTGCTAAAATAATTTTTTTACTCATAACTGCCTCTATAAAATAAGATAATAGATACCCATTATAATAAGGGGTATTGTTTCGTTTTATTTCCCATTGAGAAAATAAACATAATATCCAATATGGATATTATGTTTATTCTTACATATGATTTTAAATAAAAAGAATTTATATAACTAAAAAGTCATTCCTACTGGCATTGTTAATATCTAATATATAAATATCACTTAACTTCATTTCTTCTAATATATATTGAATTAAGATTTCATAACTAATATCTAGCGCTAATATAAAATTAAATAGCGTATCGACACTAATATGATTAATTCCCCTTTCATATCTCGAGATTTGTTGTTGAGAGATATTTAATTTAACTGCAATTTCATATCCAGATAATCCCTTTTCTCTTCTTGCTCTTTTCATGGAGGCACCAACTATCTTTGTAATAGACTTACCATCATTGGTGCTAGAATAATTAAATTTTTCTATATGCATATAGCGTCTCCACTCCTGATATTTAAGACTAATACTTACTACTTCCTTTTGTCGCGATAATTATACGAATTTAATTTATTATTTAAATACCTGTGAAAATCTCACTTTATCTAAATATAAAAAAAACCATCAATACAAAAAAATAATCTCATTTGATTACAATGAGTTATGATGATCTAATTTTGATGATCTTTATTAGAAGATGAAAATCACCACAATTACTCACTTCTGGTGATTTTATGACGATATATATTATAAAAATAAGGCATATTTTTGGTCATTTAAGTTATGACCGCTCAACAATTAACCATCAAATTATGAGTAAAAAGTCAATTGTAAATCATGTACATCTATTTACTCATTTTTTAACTACTTCTTATTAAAATACAACAACATGTTAATATCGACTTAATTTATAGGGATATAAAACATTGAAAAGATATTTTATACAAATAAATTAATGACAATGGCTCTGAGGCTATTTCCTAATACAGCACATGTTTTATATTGAGATCACCATATATCGCTTAATATTGAGTTATAATAAACTTAATGATATCTCTCAGAGGAGCCACTACCTCTAGCACTCGCTACCAAAGTAGAAAGTTACATTATGTGGTCACAGACCATTAAAACTGCTCGCGGGAAATGTTTAGTGAAAACGATATTGTCAGTTGGGTTAAGCTGAATGCGTATTACTTGAGGAAATGCGTTTTTGAGTATTTCGTAATGGAGAGCCGAAAATAACCCTAGCGGCACTGAATGTCATTTTCGGTTGACGAAACCACATGAAGACGCCAAAACGGGTCGAGGGCTTGCTGCAAATTTCACTAATTTTTTAATATTACCTACTTTATTGGGTAATTTAACCTATCTAAAACAGGTAACGATGCCATTTAAATTGCAGGTTCAGTCATCTCAGACCTAGCTTAAAGCTAGGTCTTCCATTGACTATCTGACGCCAGTAAACTTATTCAATCACACCTTGGCTCTTCAAATATTCATCATAAGTTCCTTTGAAATCAATGACTTTATCTTCTTTGATTTCTAAGATACGACTTGCTAATGAACTGACAAATTCACGGTCGTGAGAGACAAAAATCAATGTGCCTTTATAAAGCTCTAAGGCTAGGTTTAAGGACTCAATAGATTCCATATCCAAGTGGTTGGTAGGTTCATCCATAATTAAGATATTTGGTTGTTGCATCATTAGCTTACCAAATAACATACGACCCTGCTCACCCCCCGACAGTACTGATACTTTTTTCTTGATGTCATCTTGAGTGAAGAGTAAGCGTCCTAAAACACTGCGAACCGCTTGTTCATCATCGCCTTCACTTTTCCACTGACTCATCCAGTCAAAAACGGTCAGATCTGTTTCGAAGTCTTCTGCATGATCTTGTGCATAATAACCAATAGCACTATTTTCAGACCACTTAACCGTACCACTCTTAGGAGGAAGTTCGCCAACGAGTGTTTTCAAAAATGTGGTTTTACCGATACCGTTCGCACCGATAACCGCCATTTTTTCCCCTACTTCAAGTAATAAATTTAAGTTTTTAAACAGCGGAGCTTGATCATAACCATTCGTCACCCCTTCCAACTCAAGGGCATTACGGAATAATTTTTTCTCTTGTTCAAAACGAATGAATGGGTTTTGACGGCTAGAAGCTTTAACTTCCTCAAGCTGAATTTTATCAATTTGACGTGCTCGAGAAGTGGCCTGTTTTGATTTTGAAGCATTCGCACTAAAGCGACTCACAAAGGATTGCAATTCGGCAATTTGCGCTTTTTTCTTCGCATTATCTGCAAGTAGGCGCTCTCTGGCTTGTGTTGCAGCAATCATATACTCATCATAGTTACCCGTGAACAAACGCAATTCACCGTAATCTAAGTCAGCCATATGCGTGCAAACCGTATTCAAGAAGTGCCTATCATGGGAAATAATGACCATAGTGCAATTACGATCGTTCAACACTTGCTCTAACCAACGAATAGTATCAATATCCAAGTTGTTGGTTGGTTCATCGAGTAACAAAATATCGGGATCTGAGAACAGTGCTTGAGCCAACAGTACCCGTAATTTCCAACCTGGAGCGACTTCACTCATCGGACCGTAATGCTGCTCGACAGGAATGCCCACACCGAGTAACAGTTCACCCGCACGAGCTTCCGCACTGTAGCCATCCATTTCACCGTAAGCAACTTCAAGATCAGCAACGCGGTAGCCATCTTCCTCACTCATTTCAGGAAGTGCGTAAATACGGTCGCGCTCTTGTTTTACATTCCATAGCTCAACATGCCCCATAATGACAGTATCAAGCACTGTGTATTCTTCGAAGGCAAATTGATCCTGACGAAGTTTACCAATGCGCTCATTAGGGTCAGTGGTACTCACATTCCCCGCAGTTGGTATAAGATCGCCCCCTAATATCTTCATAAATGTCGATTTACCGGCGCCATTTGCCCCGATTAAACCATAACGGTTCCCTGTTCCGAATTTAACGGAAATATTTTCAAACAGCGGCTTACTGCCAAACTGCATAGTGATATTGCTTGTCTGTAACACTTCTATGCCTTTAATTTACGATGTCGAGGATACCCAACCAAATAGCGGCGCATTATGCCACAATCATTCGCTTAGATCTTGTACTGATTGCATCACCCTAGATGAATAGTAATCCATCCAGCCCTGTATATAATCAAACGAGGTAAGCATTTATCGGTTATGCCACAATATACCAATACTTATTATTGCTATTATGGCGATA
The DNA here is from genome assembly GCF_028482435.1 of Providencia sp. PROV119. Classification (NCBI taxonomy): domain Bacteria; kingdom Pseudomonadati; phylum Pseudomonadota; class Gammaproteobacteria; order Enterobacterales; family Morganellaceae; genus Providencia; species Providencia sp. PROV119. The sequence continues at coordinate 177,077 of NZ_JAMPQL010000001.1, read as the reverse complement.
TAATAAATGGAATTAAAAAGTCGTATGATGAACTTTAAGTTCTAAATAAAAATATTGCTCGCTAAGGCAACTTAATATCGCGATAATAAAAGATAGAATTTATTTATAATGTCGTGATGGCCTAATATTTATTATTAGACCATCAATGGTATTTTATAACTTAATTCCCATGGTACGCGTGATTTCTGTTAACCCCTCTCTCTCATAAAACTTAATTGCCTTATGGTTTTGTGCTAACACAGTAAGCTCTAAATGGCTTAATTGATTGTCTTTTACCCATGTTTTCATTTGCTCAATTAATTGATGCCCCACTTTTTGGCCTCTCAACTCGGGAGATACGACAAGGTCAAAAATATAGGCAAATTGCCGAGGAACCATACAATTATAAGGCGGTGCCGTTTGCTTTTGAGCAATGCAAAAGCCTTTAACTTGCCCATCATATTCCGCCACGAGCAAATGAAAGTTTTCATCACTAATGGTATTTTCAACAAAATCTCTCATCTGTTTAGCAGGCTGCATTCTTTCACTATCAAGCGCTGCCATTTCAGTAAATAACAGCTCATAGAGAGACAGCACAGCTTCAATATCGTGTTTTACTGCACAGCGGATCATAAATACCTCACCGAAGTTTAATCATAAGTTTTAACCGATGGCGCAAGATAGGTTTCAAAACGATCGAGTAGAGCTGCTGGATCATTTTCAACTATCGCCATATGGCGATATTTTTCCTGTAAAAAAGCCTCATCAGCCATTTTGTTCGTCATATCAATTAGTGGCTGCCAATAGTTATTAATATTAAATAGCCCACAAGGCTTAGTGTGTAGCCCTATTTGACTCCAAGTGAACACCTCACTAAATTCCTCAAGAGTGCCGTAACCTCCAGGTAGAGCAACAAAGCCATCGGCAAGCTCAATCATCTTACTTTTACGTTGATGCATCGTGTCAACTTTATACAATTTAGTCAGATTTTTATGAGAAATTTCACGCTCTTCAAGTAGTGAAGGAATAACTCCAATTGCTTGACCACCTTGAGATAAAATAGTGTCGGCCACCGTGCCCATAATACCAACGCTTGCCCCACCATAAACTAAAGTAATATTGCGCTTGACCATTTCTTCTGCAAATTTAATCGCCTGTTGCTTATAAACTTCATTAGCTCCCATGCTGGAACCACAATAAACGGCAATACTGTTAATTTTTCTCATTTTTTCCTCGTTTTTATCGTGTTTTTATGGAAAATAATTATACGTTACATAAGGATAAGCTCAACACACATTCTCATCCCACCCTCATCAACATATAAAACTCTGTCTAAAATTAATTAAAGCGCCTACACATGGGGTATATAGTCAACAAAATAAATATTAAATGCTATGTTTTATCGTGCTCTCTATTTTATAAATACATATTATCCATGTTAAATTTATGTCATAATCACCGCTTATGTTATGTACCTGAGTTGTTAATAGTCAGCACGTACATTTTCTTTGTCAAAATTTTCTTTTATTGAAGAATAATCAGCCATTTTTTTGCTGATTTTATTACGTATTTCTGAGGTTCAACGATCCATGTCTGCCGATACTAAAAAGAGTGCCTTTCCTCTATTACCCGTGGGATTGCTATTACTGGCAATGACCTCAATTCAGAGCGGAGCATCTCTAGCTAAAACACTGTTTCCTGTTATCGGTGCACCAGGAGTGACTGGGCTACGCTTATTGCTTGCGACCATTATTTTATTTGTCATTTTTAAACCTTGGCGATTAAAGTTTAGGCGAAACTCTCTTATTCCCCTGTTAACTTATGGTCTTTCTTTGGGGACCATGAACTATTTGTTTTATTTATCCTTAGAACGAATTCCACTTGGGATCGCGGTAGCACTTGAGTTTACAGGGCCACTGGCTGTCGCAATGTTTTCATCCCGCCGCCCCATTGACTTTTTATGGATAGCGTTGGTCATCGTTGGGCTGCTCTTTTTATTGCCTATCGGTGATGATATTAATGGCCTAGATCTTGTCGGTGCCTTATATGCCCTTGGTGCGGGCGTTTGTTGGGGGATCTATATTATTTTTGGCCAACGGGCTGGCGCAGGTTATGGTGCCGCAACCGTAGCAATAGGCTCCTTTATTTCAACCCTGATCTTTTTCCCTATTGGGTTAATGCAGACAGGTGTTGAGGTCATGTTTGACCCTGCTATTTTGCCGTTGGCGTTGGCTGTTGCTGTTCTCTCTACAGCCTTTCCTTATACCTTAGAGATGATAGCGCTTACCCGACTTCCAGCAAAAACCTTCGGGACTTTGATGAGCCTTGAGCCTTGTATGGGGGCATTCCTTGGAATTGTCTTCCTCCAAGAGCATTTAACCGTTACTCAATGGTTAGCACTATTATGTATTGTTTTTGCCTCAATAGGCTCAACATCCACAGCACGCCCTAAAACAAAAATAGAAGAGGTTTCTTAAATAAATAGAGGAAGAAATTTCTTTATTATTTAATTTGTATAAAGGTTAATAAAGTTAACAACATTTTCTTTATTAACCTTATTTATTGTAAACTTTCTTTAATATCATTGAAATATTAGCTTATTAATCCTATAGTAATATTTATTAAGCGTTTATTTAATTATAAGCCGTTATCAATTTTACCTATCAAAGTAATAGAATATTACATTATGACAAGTTGGTTCTGTTGTTTTATATTAATTAACAGAAACAGATTATTGAATAATTAATTACTTATAAGGGGAAGATTATGAGTACAGCTAAATTAGTAAAAGCACCTCAAGCAAATCTTTTATATACCCGCAATGATGTTGAGGATAGCGTTAAATTAGAGTCTATCAATATTTTGAATGTTATGGTCATCCATTTTACTGATCTTTCTTTAATGACCAAACAAGCACATTGGAATATGCGCGGTCGTAACTTTATTGCCGTACATGAAATGCTAGATGGCTTCCGTACCACTTTAGTTGAGCACCTTGATGAATTTGCTGAGCGTGCTGTACAACTTGGTGGAGTTGCAATTGGTACGACTCAGCAAGTCAATAAATTTACATCGTTAGAAGCTTATCCAATTGATATCCACGATGTTCAAGATCATCTAAAAGCATTAGCAGACCGTTATGCGGTTGTGGCTAACGATATTCGTAAAGCTATCGATGAAGTCGAAGATGAGGATACCGCGGATATGTTTACTGCGGCATCACGCGACCTCGATAAGTTCTTATGGTTCTTAGAAGCTAATATTGAGTAATGTCGATAAAAATAGTCAACGTTGATTGACCCCTTGGCCACACTAATGTGTGGCCTTATTGTTATTATACTATTAAGAAAGACGTTAACGTTACGTACCGCTTGGCATAGCCGGCCGTTCAATTGGGAACACGGGTAATGCGTTCAGCAACCGCTTACCATAATTTTTGGTGATCAATCGATTATCATAGATAACAATCTCACCATAGCATTCATGGCTACGGATCAACCTTCCTGCTTGTTGAATCAAATTAAATGATGCACTTGGTAAACTTTGTACTTCAAACGGATAACGTTTAAGCGATTTTAACCATTCACCTTCAGTAATAATCACGGGGTTAGTCACCGGTGGAAAAGCGATTTTATGGATATGTACCTGTGTTAAATACTCACCTTTTAAATCAAGCCCCTCCGCAAATGACTGCAACCCTATCAGTACACTGGTTAACCCTTTATTGATCCTGTCACAATGGGTTTCAACTAACCGATAGCGCGGCTGATCCCCTTGCACTAACAATTGTAGACGTAAATCTTTTACATGTTCCAGAAACCCTTCCATCGCTCGCTGGCTACTAAACAACACTAGCATACCTCGATGAGTACCTTTTTCTAATTGATGCCGGAAATACGTTGCCATCTCCGCTAAATGTAGCTCTTCATTCGAGATAGTTGGTTCGTACTTCATTTGAGGAATAATCAGTTTACCCTGTTCAATATGATTAAAGGGTGAAGACAGCGTCACAAAACGGTCATCACTTTTTTCTGATAACCCACTCAATTCTTGAAAACGAGAGTAGCTATTAAGTGAGCGTAACGTCGCTGATGTGATCACGATGTGTGGCACATTGCGCCATAATAGCTGCTGTAATTGCTCACTAACCCGTATCCCAGCACAGTGCAGAAATAAACGAGACTGGTTTTTCTCATAACGACGGCTAAGCCATTTCGAAATTGGCGCTCCTGATGTTTGGTCAATTGACGCTAACCGCCATAATTTCGCCATATTTTCAAAATATCCCATTGCTCGGCTAGTTAATAGAATAGAGCGATGTAAGCGAACAATATCCTGTTTAGCCGTTTGCTCGGTTAAATCATTGAGAATTGATTCCGCTAACCCTCTTAGCCCGTCGGTCAGTTTGAAAAGTTCTTGGCAACATAGCTGCATTGCCTCAGGCAACAGCCCCATCGGAAATAAGTACTCATTATCCTTTGAGGTTTCTGGTAATAATGCGTTGGTTAGTAGCGAAAAATCACGAAATGCTTCTCTTAACTTTTCCGCGTGCTGCTGTAACCGCTCTGGGTTCGCTAATTTTGGCGGCTTGGCTGGCCTAAACTGAGCGAGATATTGCCCCACATGATGAAGAAAATTATCCACCTGTGCTGTTAATTGAACGAGTGTGATCTCGCCTTCCACTTCCAACGCATCCCTTGCTACGTCAGGCACATGATGCCCCTCATCCAGTACTAAAAGGAGTTTTTTAGGATCTGGTAATACCGATTCACTTTCCATTGCCGCCATCACCAGCGCATGGTTTGCAACCACCACATCCGCATCTTCAATTTCCCGCCGAGCAATAAAAAAGGGACAACGCTGATAAAATTGGCAATTACGGCCTAAGCAGTTCATTTTGTCAGTGCTGACCTTACGCCATAAGCTATCGCTAAAAGCACGCTTATGGTGATCCCGTAAGCCATCCCATGCAAAACTATGAAAATCATTACGTAGCTGCTGGCAAATCGCTCTCTCTTCACTGTTTGCGATTTCGGTTTTATCTTCCACCAGCAACATTAAGTCAATTTGTTCGCCTTCTGCGGCACAGATTGCTTCCAGATTGCGTGGACACACATAGCGTGCTCGCCCAAAAGCCCCTGTATATTTAAGATCAGGAATAATTTTACTGAGTAAGGGCAGATCCTTACTGAATATTTGATCTTGTAATGCAACATTCGCAGTACTGACAACCAATGTTTTGCCTTCTTCTCGGCCAACAGCAATACCCGGTATCAAATAAGATAATGTTTTACCAACCCCTGTAGGAGCCTCAATAACCAAATGCCGCCCTTCTTCGTCCGCCAAATTTTTAGCAACTTCAGCAATCATTTGGCGCTGAGGCGCGCGGGATACGAACCCGTCAATGTGCTGTGATAACCCTTTGTACCATTGGGTTATATGTTCTTTCATTTTATTTGACAGGGACATAGGCTCACTGCTGTTCACATTAGAAGATATAGGATAACCAAGTAGGTCAATAACATCGAATTAAACAATATATGCTTACGAAGGCGCTCGCAAAAACTACTGTTTAAAAAACCATTATGCCATAAAATTGGGAACAGGTTGGCAAATTCCGGATCCATCCGCACAAAAAAGAGTATTTAACTTGTCTGCAACAAACATCGGGTTATACTTTGGGTTTATTTCTTCAATTCAGGCTATAAAAATGAAAAAGGTTGTTATCGCGCTTTGCGCACTCTGCGCATTCGGCTCCATCGGTGGAATTGTCTTAGCTGGCATGAATATTTATACACGCTCAACGACACCTATTGAGCAGAGTCAGGCACAGCAACCCTCAATTATACCTTCAGCGGGTCAGGTTCAATAATATTTACATTCAGGATGAAGATAATTTATGTATGACGCTTATTTTGTAACACCCGAATGGTTACATGACCATTTGTCTGACTCTAACCTTATCGTACTAGATGCTTCATCTCCGCCCCCAACAGCACCCTATGATTGCCGACAACGTTGGTTAGAAGAGCATATTCCAAGCGCACAGTTTTTTGATCAAGATAAGGTTGCTGATACTCGAACCCCCCTGCCTCATATGCTGCCTGATGCTGAAACTTTTAGCCGTGCGGTCGGTGAAATGGGAATTAACAATAACACTCAGGTTATTATTTACGCCCAGAATAATTTATTCTCAGCACCACGTGCGTGGTGGACATTCACCACAATGGGCCATAAAAATGTCAAAATTCTCGCGGGTGGCATTGAAGCATGGAAAGCACTCGGTTTCCAAACTGAATCCGGTGAGGTCACGCCGCCAGCCCCACAGCACTACACCGCTCAGCGCCACGGTGACAACGCATTAAATCAAACACAAATGCTTAACCTCGTAGAACAGGGAAAAGTACAAATTATTGATGCTCGTGCCGCGGCACGTTTCTTAGCGCAAGCACCTGAGCCTCGCCCAGGGCTACGTATGGGCCATATCCCCGGTAGTAAAAACATGCCTTGGGATCAATTAGTTGAAAATGGTGAATTTAAATCACCAGCCCAACTTAAAGCCCTATTTGCAGAGCAAAGTATTGATATTCATGCCCCTTCCGTCACAACGTGTGGCTCTGGTATGACGGCGGCTGTGGTGCTCATGGCTCTGACTCTATTAGGCAACACAAATGTTAAGCTATATGATGGCTCTTGGGCAGAATGGGGCCAAGACAATGGGTTACCTATAGAGTCTTAATTATTCATCTAATCAAAAGATTAATTGAACTAAAAATCGGATTAATACTTAATCAACATTAAATAGCATTCAAAAAAATAACCCTCTATTCACGGAGAGGGTTATTTCTTTCAAATCGAGATAAGTTTAGTCAATCGCTATTTGGCAAATATCCCAGCTAAAAATAGCACGACGATCGCACCGATAACCGCAACAACAAAACTACCGAAATTGAAGCCGTCTACTTTACCTTTACCGAAGAAGGTACTGATGTAGCCACCCACAACAGACCCAACAATTCCGAGTACAATAGTCATGATAAAACCAATATGGTAAGTGCCTGGCATAATCCATTTAGCCAATACCCCTGCAATCAGACCAAAAATGACCCAAGAAATGACTCCCATCATCGACCTCCAAACGAATTAATACGGTAAAAATAGATTTTAACCATGTTAGTTTGCCATCTTATGACATACGATTTAAGTCAATTTAGCATGATTAAAAAAGCCATTAGCCCTTTAAGTTAAGAACTAATACTCTATTTTAGCAAATCATAAACAACCGAATGATTAAAATTCCATCATTTTTGCTGGCTTTTTTACTTCAGATTCGATCACTTCGGCGATCTGGCGAGCACTCTTTAGCGCTCGGATCAGAGAAAATAGTCTGTCTGCTTGCTGATATTCTTTACGTAAATAGCCTAACCATTGCTTGATACGTGCGGCATGGTAATTCCCCGTATCTCCTTGTTTTTCAAGCTCTGTATATTTTAATAGCAAGCTGCCGACGTGCTCCCAAGCCATTTTGGGCTGATTGCTTTTTATGACATGACTTAAATTAGGCGTATGCAGAGCGCCCCGCCCAATCATAATCGCATCACATCCCGTTATTGCTAGGCAGTGCTGAGCACTTTCATAATCCCACACCTCACCATTGGCAATTACAGGGATGGATAAGCGGCGACGAATATCGCCAATAGCTTGCCAATTAATCTTTTCAGCTCGATAGCCATCTTCTTTGGTACGGCCATGCACCGTCAATTCCGTCGCTCCAGCCTGCTCCACGGCATCTGCGATTTCATGACAAAATTGGCTATTATCCCACCCTAACCTGACTTTAACAGAAACAGGTAATTCCTCTGGAACAGCCTCTCGCATCGCCTTTGCGGCACGATAAATAAGCTCTGGTTGCTTTAGTAAAGTTGCACCACCCCCATGGCCATTCACGGTTTTAGAGGGGCATCCACAATTCAGATCTACCCCCCATGAACCCAGCGAAACTGCCCTATAGGCGTTTTCAGCTAACCACTGAGGGTGCTGCCCCAATAACTGAACGCGTACTAACGTACCTGATGGTGTCCGACTGCCATGACGCAATTCCGGACATAACCGATAAAACGTTTTTGCCGGTAAAAAGGTATCGACAACTCGTACAAACTCAGTAATACAGAGATCGTAATCATTGACCTCACTGAGTAAGGAGCGCACAAGCGAGTCAAGTACCCCCTCCATCGGGGCAAGTAACACACGCATTAGCCTTCACCGCGTCCCTGACGCACTTTTTTTTGTGCGCTTTTCCATGGTGAGGCTGATGCCGATTTATCTTTTGAGCTATCAGCACCAGTACGTTCGCGGCGCGGCTTCACAGACGTATTATGGCGTTTATTTGCACTACGCCTTTCATTATTACGCTGCGGCGCTTTTTGGATAGGTTCAGGTTTAATGGAAGGATCAGGCTCATAACCTTCTATCGCCATAACAGGAACCGGTTTTTTTAGTAGCTTTTCAATATCTTTTAGCAGCTTTAACTCATCAACACATACCAGTGAAACAGCCATTCCTGTTGCGTCTGCTCGCCCTGTACGACCAATACGGTGAACATAATCTTCCGCTACATTAGGCAGTTCAAAGTTAACAACATACGGCAATTGTTCGATATCTAAACCACGTGCCGCAATATCTGTCGCCACCAGTACTCGAACATCACCTGATTTAAAATCTGCTAATGCACGTGTACGCGCGCCTTGGCTCTTATTACCATGAATTGCCGCCGCTTTTACGCCATCTTTATTTAGATGTTCAGCAAGGCGGTTCGCACCATGTTTTGTGCGTGTAAAAACAAGAACTTGCTGCCAGTTTTCACGGCCTATCATGTAAGATAACAGCTCTGCTTTACGTTTCTTATCGACATGATGGACAAACTGGGTGACTTGCTCAGAAGCCGAGTTACGAGGAGCGACTTCGATCGTCACAGGGTTATCCAGTAATTTATTCGCTAATTGTTTAATTTCATTAGAGAATGTAGCTGAAAACAGCAGGTTTTGACGTTTTTTAGGTAACTTACTGATCACACGGCGAATATCATGAATAAACCCCATATCAAGCATACGATCGGCTTCGTCCAAAACAAGGATCTCAACTTGAGATAAATTGACCGCATTTTGATGCTCTAGGTCGAGTAATCGCCCCGGCGTCGCAATCAAAATATCAACACCACCACGTAACTTCATCATTTGTGGGTTGATGCTGACACCACCAAACACGACAAATGAGCGGATCCTTAAATGACGGCTATATTCCTTAACATTCTCAGCGACTTGCGCAGCCAATTCACGTGTCGGCGTTAAGATCAATGCCCTAATCGGTTTGCGATCTTTTCCAATTCTAGGAGTCGAAATTAATTTTTGTAAAATGGGTAAGGTAAAACCCGCCGTTTTCCCTGTTCCTGTTTGAGCACTCGCTAAGAGGTCGTGACCATCAAGGACTGCTGGGATAGCTTGCTGTTGGATAGGCGTAGGGGCTTCGTAGCCTAACTCATTAATGGCGAGCAGAATTTCCTCGTTTAATGCGAGGTCTGAAAAACTAGTCAAATTAAATTACTCCGGACTTCACCACTCTGAATGATCAGAGGCAGTTCGAGGGGAAGGATTGTAGATGAAGAAAAGATGCAAACTGCCGTGCAATTGCGGGAAGTCTAACATTATTTGGCTCTAATAAGTATATTAATTTAGTTTAGAAAATAAATTAATACAAAATTACTCAAATATAGTATATATAACTATTACAAACTAGAATATGTCGTTTTCCGTCACTGAATTATGCAAAAAGCCGTGTAGAGCTTGTTAGGTTGATATTTAGTTTTGAATGTTTAAGGAAATTTCATGATTACAAACACACCGTCAACACATCGAGGAGAAAACGCCAGAGTGCAGTTGCTATGCTCAGCTGCAGATGTCTATGGTGAATTAGGTCTCGACGGAGCAACAACCCGCAAAATTGCTCAAGTTTCGGGGCAAAATATTACCGCCATTTCCTATTATTTTGGTTCGAAAGAGGGGCTGTATCTCGCTGTAGCCCAATTGATTGCGAACACAATAAAAGAAAACTTTAGCGAGACAACCGCGGAAATTGATACATATCTTCGTCAAACCAATCCCCCTCCTGATGAGGCCATCAAACTCTTGCAAAAAGCATTAGTCGGTTATAATTACTTTCAGCTAGAAAAAAAGAACCTGAGTTTTTCTCGAATACTCGCTAGAGAGCAACTCAACCCAACCGAAGCCTATACCATTATTCATGAGCAGGCTCTCGGACCTATTTACACCAAATTAAACCGTCTTATTGCCATTTATATAGGCTCCGATCCCAACAGCCTAACCACCTTAATCCAAACCCATGCCATCTTAGGGGAAACGCTCTCGTTTCGTATCGCAAGAGAGACGTTACTTCGGCAAACTGGCTGGAAACATATCAATGAAGAGGAATATAAAATCATTAACCAAGTACTGATAGAGCACACCAATATCTTGTTGGAAGGATTGCGTCATTGCAAAGAGGCACAAAAGTGATATCATTAATCCATAAAAAACGGTTATAGATTATCGAACTATCTATTTTTAGACATGTAATCTACACGAAGAATAAGGTTAATTATGAACAATAAACGTCGTTCAATCTTTTTAATTCTTATTGTCATAGTAATCGGTCTCGCTGCGGGTGGTTATTATTGGTATCAATCACAGCAAGATAAAACATTAATCTTATATGGTAATGTTGATGTACGAACCGTCAACCTTGGTTTTCGTGTTGGTGGGAAGCTCGCGTCTTTGAATGTTGATGAAGGCGCGCGCGTTACCCCCAGTCAAGCTTTAGGCCAGCTTGACCAAGCGCCTTATATCAACGCATTAAACAAAGCAAAGGGCGTTAGAGACAGTGCAAAAGCTCAGCTAGCTATGAAAGAAAAAGGCTATCGCACTCAAGAAATTGCACAAGTTGAAGCAGAGGTTGCCCAAAAACAAGCGGCATGGAAATACGCTGAAAGTTTTTACCAGCGCCAAAAAGGACTCGCAGCCTCCCATGTGATTTCTGCCAATGAGCTCGACAATGCAAAGACAAATCGAAATCAAGCACTTGCCGCATTAAAAGCCGCACAAGATAAACTAAACCAGTATCAAAGCGGTTTCCGTCAAGAAGAGATAGCGGCTGCACGAGGCGAATGGCTACAAGCTGAAGCGGCTGTTGCACAGGCAGAATTAGACTTAAAAGATACCGTATTAACAGCCCCCTCAGATGGAACCATCCTAACGCGAGCCATTGAGCCTGGCAGCATTGTCGGTGCTGGTAATACTGTATTTAGTGTCACTCTCACGACGCCTGTTTGGGTAAGGGCTTATGTCGATGAGCCTAATTTAGGGATGGCCGTTCCTGGTCGAGAAGTTTTGCTCTACACCGATAGCCGTCCAGATACCCCTTATCACGGTACCATTGGTTTTGTATCACCAACCGCTGAATTCACGCCAAAAAGCGTACAAACTCCGCAATTACGTACTGATCTTGTATATCGGCTACGCATCGTTGTCAGCGATCCTGATGAGGCACTACGCCAAGGCATGCCAGTTACCATCCGCTTTGCTGAAATTCAGTGATAAGAGTGCATGATGAGTAAGCACGATGACTGCATTCGTCTTCAAGGGGTTGAAAAAACATTTCAGGGTTTAGACTCCCCCGCAGTAGAGAGCTTAACGGCCGAGATCTATGGTGGCTCGGTAACGGGTTTAGTCGGCCCAGACGGTGCAGGCAAAACGACGTTAATGATAATGCTTGCCGGTTTATTAAAACCTGATTCAGGCACAATCAGTCTAATGGGATTAGATCCGATTAAAGACAGCGTACAAGTGCATGCTAATTTAGGATATATGCCACAAAAATTTGGCTTATATGAAGATCTGACCGTCCAAGAAAATCTTGATTTATATGCTGATTTACGTGGCGTCCTCGGTGAAGAGAGAGAGAAAAGTTATCGTCAGTTGCTCACCTTTACTGATTTAACAAATTTTACAGGTCGACTTGCCGGTAAATTATCCGGCGGTATGAAACAAAAGCTAGGGTTAGCTTGCACACTGATTGGCAGACCAAAGGTGCTACTTTTAGACGAGCCTGGGGTTGGGGTTGATCCCATCGCACGACGCGAATTATGGCGAATGGTACACACTTTAGCCGATGAGGGGATGCTGATCCTTTGGAGTACCTCCTATCTTGATGAGGCCCAACAGTGCAAAAATGTTTTGCTCCTTAACCAAGGCCAATTGCTTTTTTCAGGGAAACCTCAAGATCTGACCCAAACTATGGTTGGTCGCTCCTATTTATTAGATGTTCCGGCCGCCAATAAACGTACAATATTGCAAAATGCCCTCGTTCTTCCGGAAACCAGCGATGGCGTGATCCAAGGGCGTTATATCCGCTTAATATTAAAGCCTGATGCGTCTAAAACGTCGCTACTTCACCGTTTGCATATGCCTGATGGGAAGCTGATTGAGGCAGAGCCACGTTTTGAAGATGCTTTTATTGATCTCTTAGGTGGGGGGCCTTCCCATCGCTCAGAATTGGCGGCTATCATGCCGCAAATCCCTGCTAATCCAAGTGAAACCGTTATTGAAGCGCGTGATCTAACGAAAAAATTTGGTGATTTTGCCGCGACGGATAGCGTCAATTTTCAAGTAAAACGCGGTGAAATTTTTGGCTTACTCGGCCCCAATGGTGCGGGGAAGTCAACCACCTTTAAAATGATGTGTGGATTGATGAGACCAACCGAAGGTCACGCCTTAGTGTTAGGAATGGATTTAAAGACCAGCTCAGATAAAGCACGGCAACACCTCGGCTATATGGCGCAAAAATTCTCGCTCTATAGCAATTTAAAGGTTGGGCAGAATCTCAAATTCTTTTCTGGTGTTTATGGTCTGCATGGTAAGCATCAAACACATAAAATAGCTGAAATGGTTGAGGCCTTTAATTTTAAGCCAATTATTAATCAAATAACTGATTCACTCCCTCTTGGCTTTAAACAACGCCTTGCCCTTGCCTGCTCCCTTATGCATGAGCCAGATATTTTATTTCTTGATGAACCGACATCGGGGGTCGACCCTCTCACTCGACGTGAGTTTTGGCTACATATCAACGGCATGGTCGATAGAGGCGTAACCGTCATGGTGACAACTCACTTTATGGATGAAGCAGAGTATTGTGATCGCATAGGATTAGTGTATCACGGCAAGATCATTGCCGCAGGTACACCAGATGAACTAAAACAGCAAGTCGCTAGTGAAAGTCATCCAAATCCATCAATGGAAGATGCTTTTATTGGGTTGATACTTGATTATGATAAACAGCGGGAGGAACAATGACCGCCAACGCGTCTCATTTTTCTTGGCGTAGACTCCGTGCATTATGCATTAAAGAAAGCAAACAAATCGTACGCGATCCCAGTAGTGCATTGATTGCCGTTGTGATCCCCCTAATGCTGTTATTTATTTTTGGTTATGGGATCAATTTGGATTCCAGTCAATTACGTGTTGGCATCTTGATGGATCAACAAAGCCATGAAGCACGCCAACTCGTCGATACATTTACAGGCTCCCCTTTTATTGACGCTACGGTTAGCGATAATCGGCAACAATTAATTGCAAAAATGCAAGCGGGCAAAATTCGCGGCATTATCGTTATCCCCGTGAACTTCTCAGCCCAATTGCTACGTCCTGAAGGGCATGCCGCCATACAAGTGATTACCGACGGCAGTGAGCCTAATACTGCGAACTTTGTACAAGCCTACACCAAAGGGATCTGGTATACGTGGTTGATACAACAAGGTGAAAATCGAGGCTATCCCACAGATCCCCTCATTGAGTTAAATATGCGTTATTGGTTCAATGAAGCTGCAATTAGTCAGCATTTCATTATACCCGGTGCCATTAGTATCATAATGACGGTAGTTGGAGCTATTTTGACATCACTGGTTGTTGCTCGTGAATGGGAGCGCGGCACAATGGAAGCCCTTCTCTCGACACAGATTACACGCACCGAATTGCTTTTATCCAAATTATTACCCTATCAAGTCTTAGGCTCCTTTGTGATGATCTTGTGTATGATTGTCACGACATCACTATTAAATATACCTTATCGAGGCTCACTCTTAGTGCTGTTTTTGATCACTAGCCTCTATTTAGCGACCGCTCTCGGAATGGGGCTATTGATTTCCACCATCACTCGCAATCAATTTAATGCCGCAATGGTCGCATTAAATGCGGCATTTTTGCCAGCAATTATGCTATCAGGCTTTATTTTTGAAATCTCAAGCATGCCAATATTTGTCCAAATCGTGACTTATTTCATTCCGGCGCGCTATTTTGTCAGCAGCTTACAAACGCTATTTCTGGCAGGCGATATCTATATTGTTTTGTTCACCAATCTGCTGTTACTTATCGCCTCCGCTATTTTATTTATTGGCTTAACGGCATGGAAAACACGCCGTCGTCTTGATTGATAAGGATGAAATATGTTTTACCGCCTATATACCTTGATCATGAAAGAACTACAGACGTTATTGCAGGAAAAGCAAACGCGGATCATTTTGCTCATGCCTGTTATTTTCCAAATGATCTTGTTTCCTTTGGCTGCAACCCTTGAGGTTACCAACACCACGATCGCCATTTTCGATCAAGATGGCGGGAAGCACTCTATCGAATTAACTCAACGATTAGCAAAAGCGGAAGCCTTTTCTCAAGTACGATTACTCAAAAATGAGCACGAGATCCGAGAAACACTGGATAACCGAGAAAGCTTATTAGTCGTACGCTTCGGGCAAAATTTTAGCGCTGACATCGATAGCCAGCACACTGCGAAGATGATGTTATTACTTGATGGACGTAACTCTAACAGCGCGCAAATTGCCGCTAACTATATTGAACAAATCGTATTACAATATCAAAGCGAGCTAACGGCAGGCCGCCCTTTAGCCAATAATAGCGAGTTAGTGGTTCGTAACTGGTATAACCCTAATCTGGAATATAAATGGTTTATCGTGCCATCACTGGTGGCATTAATCACGACCATTGGCGTACTGATTGTCACTTCCCTGTCGATTGCCCGAGAGGCCGAACAGGGAACCCTTGACCAATTACTTGTATCGCCGCTCACGACTTGGCAAATTTTTATCGGTAAAGCCGTACCCGCATTGATTATTGCCACCGCGCAAGCGACTTTAGTCTTAGTCATTGGTATCTTCTGTTACCAAATCCCCTTTGCAGGCTCCCTCACGCTATTTTATGCAACTATGATGGTTTATGGCCTTTCACTAGTGGGTTTTGGATTATTAATATCGGCTTTGTGTTCAACCCAACAACAAGCATTTATCGGTGTATTTGTTTTTGTGATGCCCGCTATTTTGCTCTCAGGCTATATTTCTCCCGTTGAGAATATGCCCATTTGGTTGCAAGAAATTACCTTGATCAATCCAATCCGCCATTTCACTGAAATCACCAAACAGATTTACTTAAAAGATGCTGATTTTAGTGTTATTTGGCCGAGCCTATGGCCACTGCTCGTGATATCAGTCATTACCAGTACCTTTGCTTACTACCTCTTTCGGCAGAAAACAGCGTAGCAATTACCTATTAGTCACGACTATATTTTTTACTAAACAATAAAAAACCCTTGTCTGTTTGACCATGACAAGGGTTGATATTCTTTAAAAGCTATTGTGTATCTTAAATACACAATTTATACATGATTAACGGCGGTCGCCGAAAATACGTAGCAGCATTAAGAACAGGTTGATAAAGTCCAGATACAGGTTTAATGCACCTAGGATAGCGAGTTTACGCATGCTTTCTTTATCTTCCACGTCAATTTGTGCACCCATCTCTTTCAGTTTCTGAGTATCATATGCGGTCAGGCCTGCAAAAATCAGAACACCTGCATAGGTGATCACCCAGTATAATGCTGAGCTTTTCATGAAAATATTGACAATAGAAGCGATAATTAGGCCAATAAGCGCCATAAACAGGAAGTTACCGATACCACTTAGGCTACGCTTTGTGGTGTAACCATAAACACTTAGTGCACCAAACATTGCCGCCGTGATAAAAAATGTTCCTGCTACCGATTCCATTGTATAAGCAGCTAAAACCACAGAAATTGTTAGCCCAGTAAGTACTGAGTAGAGCATAAACATGCCCGTTGCCATCATACCACTCATTCTTGGCAGTAAAAATGACAAACCAAGTACAAGTCCAAACTCAACAATGATTAAACCAAAAAACAGAACATTATTAGTCGCTATGGTATAAAATAAGCCACTATTCAGTGTGGACCAAGCAACAAAAGCAGTCAGTAACAGACCAACAGTCATCCAGCCATAAACCTGTGACATAAATGTCTGAATGCCGGCACTGCTGCGCTGGACAAGAGAATCATTACGTTGATCGAATCGATCCATGATGGTTACCCTTCGTACATTAGTAAGAAACGACCACAGCAACGTGCCGTAGCCAGACAAATTCCTACAAAGTTTATCATAAATTATTGACAATACCATTCAACAAACTTAAAACCATTGATTAGAATTTATGCCATGCCGCTGCTGACGGGCGTCTAAATACGCTAAAAATTATTTTAAATATAAATGAAATTTACTGATCACCAACGGTTTGCAGAAGCTTCATCGCTCTCTTTTGCCTCGACCCAACGTTCATTATCAGGCAATGTCTCTTTCTTCCAAAATGGTGCTTTGGTTTTTAAATAGTCCATAATAAATTCAGCCGCTTGAAAAGCAGCGCCACGATGAGCACTGGTCACACCCACAAAAACAATCTCTTCGCCCGGCTGTAAAGTACCTACTCGGTGGATCACACTAACTCGCTGTAGTGCCCAGCGTTGACGCGCTTCGACCACAATAGCGGCCAGCGCTTTCTCCGTCATTCCGGGATAATGTTCTAACGTTAATGCTGCAACGCTATCGCCTAAATTATGATTTCGGACTTTGCCTGTAAACGTTACGACCGCGCCATCGCTATCACATTCAGCAAGCCATTGATACTGCTCGCCTACACTAAAATTTTCTGTTTGTACCGCAATATGCGTATTTTCCATCTTAGCCCCCGGTCACCGGTGGGAAAAAGGCCACTTCGTCGCCATCTTCCAATGGATGATCTGTTGCTACAAAAGATTGGTTAACTGCCGCTAACAACTTGCCATCTTCTAAAGCTAAAGCCCACCGGTCACCACGTTGTGCCAATGCTTGACGCAATGCTTCAACATTTGAGTAATGTTCTGATAATTCGAGACGAGCTGTTCCCACCAATTCACGTACTTGAGCAAAAAAAAGTACCGTAATCATGCGTCCACCTTAAAATGACCAGATTTGCCACCTGTTTTTTCTAATAAGCGAACAGGCCCAATTACCATATCTTTTTGCACCGCTTTACACATATCATAAATGGTTAAAGCAGCTACTGAAGCGGCAGTTAATGCTTCCATTTCAACCCCTGTTTTTCCTGTCAATCGACAGCAGGACTCAATACGGACTTGGTTTTGCTCCGGCAATGCTTGCAACGTCACTTCAACTTTTGTTAGCAGCAACGGATGACATAACGGGATCAGCTCCCATGTTTTTTTCGCTGCTTGAATACCAGCAATACGTGCGGTCGCAAATACATCGCCTTTATGATGGCTCCCCTCAACAATCATCGCTAAGGTCTCTTTATTCATCGTGACAAATGCTTCGGCTCTCGCTTCACGGACTGTTTCAGCTTTTGCAGAAACATCCACCATATGCGCTTCACCCGACGCATTAATATGAGTCAGTTGGGACATATTTTCTCCTGAAAAATCAAAAATTCATTAACCGCCAATAACGGATAAATTCGGGGTGATGCCACTGTCGCCCATATGTAAAAAGTGCGTCTCTCGCTTAAATTGTAGACCACTTTGAATACGTGCTTTTAATGCTTCGTTTTGATTATCGTCACTTAACAAGTCACGTAGTGGGATACCATTTTCACCGAATAGGCACAGATGAAGATTCCCCAAAGAAGAAACGCGTAGTCGGTTACAACTTTGGCAGAAATCTTTTTCATAAGGCATGATAAGACCAATTTCCCCTTGGTAATCAGGGTGGCTAAAGACTTGGGCGGGGCCATCGCTACGAGAGCGTGGCACACTGTACCACCCCTCTTCAATAAGACGGTCGCGGATCGTTTCTCCCGAAATATGGAAACGATTAAAAAGGTCACTCCCTTCCCCCGTTTCCATTAATTCGATAAAGCGGAGTTGGATTGGACGATGTTTGATCCAATTTAAAAAGGATTTTAAAGCAATATCATTGACGTTTTTCATCAATACTGCGTTGACTTTGACCTTGTCGAATCCCGCTTCAAAGGCAGCATCAATACCTTGCATCACTTGATAAAACTTGTCTTGCCCAGTAATTGCCGCAAATTGACGCGGGTCTAGGCTATCAACACTGACATTAATCGCTCCGAGTCCCGCCTCTTTCCATTTTTGTACATCACGAGCCATACGATAACCATTTGTCGTCACCGCAATTTTTTTGATCGCTTGATTTTCATGGATAGCGGCAATGATATCGGTAAAATCTTTACGCATGGTCGGCTCGCCGCCTGTGATGCGTACCTTTTCTGTGCCCAATTCTGCGAAAGCACGGCTAATGCGCTGAATTTCACTCAGTGAAAGGAATTCGTGACGACCACTTGGTTTATAACCATCGGGAAGGCAGTATGTGCAACGAAAGTTGCAAACATCTGTAATAGATAAACGGAGATAATAAAATTTCCGAGCAAATTGATCGACAAGCTGCTGCATAATGACACCTTTCCAAATACGGGAGATGCAGACATTTCTATCTTGCACCCTGGTGGCTCAGAGGCCACGGCCAAAGCATCATATTCGTTATCGCGAACTTAGACACAAAGGCTAGGAGTGATATTTATCAACAAGCCCACAAAGCCAGCATAGGTTAACAATCAAATTGCTCACTTTGTTCACTTAGTTTATGTGGGGATTTTAGCGTAAAAGAAAGGAAAAAGCGAATTTGAATTTCGATATATAATATATTATACAACGACTTAGGGTTTAGTTATGCGTTTGTTAATTCAGTATAAATTTAATGTTCTAATTTGTATTATGTCACCTATTAAACCCAATATTAAGCGCATGTACAAAAAACATCCAGCCCCTATTTTTAATCGTTAATTAAGAGCAATCTTAGATTAGGTTTGCCCCAAATTTTGATCTTTTTTGGATAGTAAAAAACAGCCCTATGAGATAATTGCTGTTTAAACTGCCATCATTTTCAATTTTTATCTGTCAATGATGACGGTAAATGACCCCCAAACGGTGTTTTATGATAAATTAGCGCCGTTTTGTGATAGACGTGATAATCGCGTTTTAAATTGCATTTAACTGGCAATAACACTGTATAATAGCCTTGGCGCTGAAAAAATAACTGATATAGGAACACTATGTCGAATAGTAGTTTGACTGATTTTAGGCATGTTGTCGCCCTTGGCGGCGGACATGGGCTTGGTCGCGTAATGTCTTCGCTTTCCTCTTTAGGCTCTCGATTAACTGGAATTGTCACCACGACGGATAATGGTGGTTCTACTGGTCGTATTCGTCGAGCGGAAGGTGGGATTGCTTGGGGAGATATGCGCAACTGCCTCAATCAATTAATTACTGAGCCATCAATCGCATCGGCGATGTTTGAATACCGTTTTAGTGGCAACGGCGAACTTTCAGGCCATAATTTAGGTAATCTGATGCTAAAGTCATTAGATCACCTCAGTGTACGCCCTCTTGATGCCATTAATTTGATCCGCAATATGCTCAAAGTGGATGCCAAACTCATTCCTATGTCAGAATCTCCCGTCGACTTAATGGCGATTGATGAGATGGGTAATGAAGTGTATGGCGAGGTCAATGTTGATGCTCTGATTGAATTACCGAAAGAGTTACGACTCTACCCAACCGTAAAAGTCACAGCAGAAGCGATTGAAGCAATTCATCAAGCGGATTTAATTTTAATTGGCCCGGGTAGTTTCTTCACCAGCCTGATGCCACTGCTACTGTTGGAAGATATCACGGATGCTTTGCGCGAATGTAAAGCCCCGATGATCTATATCGGTAACCTAGGTAAAGAGCTAAGTACATCCGCAGCTAGCCTCACGTTACAAGAAAAGTTAACCATGATGGAGCAGCATATCGGCTGCAAAAAAATTGATGCCGTGATTGTTGGCCCTAGAACGAATATCGCGCCTATTCGCCATGAGCGGTTAGTCACTCAACGGGTGTTAGAGGCCGATGATATTCCTTATCGTCATGACCGTAAGCTACTCTTGCAAGCTATCGAAGAAACCGTGCGTTTGTTTTAAACCACCACGGGATATCACCACCAATCACGCCAAAGGTTAACAGCAAAAACTCACAGAGCCGTTAACCTTTGTCGCATCATGAATTAGCAATAAAACGCTCCCTTAGCTCTTGCAATTGATCCCTTACATTTGCCGCCGCTTCAAACTCTAAATCCTGAGCATGTTTATACATCTGCGCTTCAAGTTGCGAAATACGTTGCTCCAACTCTTTTGTTGATAATAATTGGATATCTTCACGTTTATCGATTTTGGCACTCTCTTTATTGCGACCTTTCGATTTGCCACCCACTTTGTGACCAATTTGCAAGATATCGCCAATTTTTTTGTTCAGGCCTTGCGGCACAATACCGTGTTGCTCATTAAAGGCTATCTGCTTAGCACGGCGGCGTTCCGTTTCTTTGATGGCCTTTTCCATTGAATTGGTGATTCTATCGCCATATAAAATTGCTTTACCATTAAGGTTACGCGCCGCACGACCAATTGTCTGAATGAGTGAACGTTCAGAGCGTAAAAAGCCTTCTTTATCGGCATCGAGAATAGCCACCAATGACACTTCTGGCATATCGAGACCCTCTCTCAGCAAGTTGATCCCCACCAGCACATCAAACTCACCTAAACGTAGGTCACGAATGATTTCAACCCGTTCTACCGTATCAATATCAGAGTGTAAATAACGAACCCGTTCACCATGCTCTTCAAGGTATTCCGTTAAATCTTCTGCCATTCGTTTTGTTAACGTTGTCACCAACACACGCTCGTTTTTCTGCGAACGAATACGAATTTCAGAAAGCAAATCATCAACTTGAGTGGCAACAGGCCGCACTTCAATCACAGGATCTAGCAAGCCTGTTGGTCGCACAACCTGCTCTATCACCTCTGAACCTGATTTTTCTATTTCATAATTACCCGGCGTCGCGGAAACATAGATAGTTTGTGGCGCGAGCGCCTCAAACTCTTCAAAACGTAATGGTCGATTATCAAGCGCAGACGGTAAACGGAATCCATACTCTACCAGTGTTTCTTTACGAGAGCGGTCACCTTTATACATCGCTCCGATCTGCGGGATAGTAACGTGCGACTCATCCACCACCAATAAACCATCAGCAGGTAGGTAATCAAACAGCGTCGGTGGCGGCTCTCCTGGCGCGCGACCAGACAAATAACGTGAATAGTTCTCAATACCTGAGCAATAACCCAGCTCATTCATCATTTCGAGATCAAATTGAGTACGTTGGGTGATACGTTGTTCTTCTAGCAATTTATTATTTTCGAGGAGCACCTTACGCCTATCCGCCAGTTCAACCTTAATTTGTTCCATCGCTTCTAAGATCCGCTCTCTCGGCGTCACATAGTGGGTTTTCGGATAAACTGTAAAGCGAGGAACACGATGCTGAATTTGCCCCGTTAATGGGTCGAACAAAGACAACCGTTCCACTTCTTCATCAAATAATTCGACACGTAACGCATATTCATCTGATTCTGCGGGGAAAATATCAATCACCTCGCCCCGTACGCGGAACGTACCTCGGGTAAAAGCTTGGTCGTTACGTGTATATTGCAGATCGGCTAAGCGCCGCAAAATAGCCCGCTGATCGATAATCATCCCATCGGTCAAATGCAGCATCATTTTTAAATAGCTATCAGGATCACCAAGACCATAAATAGCCGAAACAGAAGCCACAACTATCACATCACGCCGTTCAAGTAGTGCTTTTGTCGCTGACAGACGCATTTGCTCAATATGCTCGTTAACAGACGCATCTTTTTCGATAAAGGTATCTGAACTAGGCACATAGGCTTCTGGCTGATAATAATCATAATAAGAGACAAAGTATTCAACGGCATTGTCAGGGAAGAAGGCTTTCATCTCACTGTACAATTGTGCTGCCAACGTCTTATTGTGTGCCATTAACATGGTTGGGCGATTTTCTTTGGCGATGACATTGGCAATCGTAAAGGTTTTACCTGAGCCTGTTACCCCGAGTAAGGTTTGATGAGCAAGTCCATCTTCTAACCCTTCAGAAAGCTGACGAATTGCCTCGGGTTGATCCCCACCAGGCTGAAAATCAGAATACAATTTAAATACTTTACTCATTACCCACGCCTCTTAACCGATCTCCCCCCTATGATACTGGATAAAAAACCAGCTTCAAGTGCTGAGTTTAAAAATTCTCCAGCAATTTTTTATTGTGGTTAAAACAAGGTTATCCCCAAAAATTTTTCTTGACCTAAAGTGATTTATATATTTTATGCTGATGCGACTTCTAGTCTTATCTCAAATAACAACCCATGTCTTGATTTTATTTAACTTATTGTATTTTAAAGTTATTATTTATAAGTCTGAAATCACATCAAATAAAGGCAAAGCCGCTTGTCACCTTGGATTCGGTTGTTTTTTTAGATCTAATTCACAAGGTTATCCACAGAAATAGTGGATAACTCTGCAATCCCTTTCAGATAGTGCGTTTCCGTTCCACTCTAAAAACCACATAGCGCATATACATGACAAAAAAATGGCAATTCAGTGAAAATATTTTTACTCAGAATTTATCATAAAAACAGTATTTACTCTTTTTTAACGGATCCGAGTTGACAAAAATGACGGATTAACGATCCAAAATAGCCTTTTACACAGAATAAACAGGAACATAAAAAATTATCTAGTAAGATCCACTAGATAGGCACACTTATCCGATCATAAATAACCAAACATTACACTCAATGTACCATGACTACGCCATCGTCCTTATCATTCGGTGTTAAAGGATATTTTTGCTGTTTAACAACGCTCAAGTTATAGCATCTACTTCAGGATATAAGATTATTGAATGCGCTCAGCCAGACGAGTCTGATAGTTATCGATACTCCCTACCTATCTCCGTTTATTACCTACCTGAATATTGAATTATTTAGAATATAAAAATTTAATATAGGGGCTTTACACACAAGCCCCTAATTAAGCCAAGTCACCCTGAAAAATGGGAAGGATGGCGTGAACTTGATGAATCAAGACATGTCATTTTATCGCTTGATAATTCAACGGAAGAGATAGGCGCAGGGTTACGTTTAGACTGAGCCGTTGCACAACAAAAGAGTTTTCGTTCAATACACCAGAGAGCGTGTTTATATTGAAAAACAAGCTCTCTGATAAAATAGACAATTAACCACTAAAAAATTAAATCGCTGTCACATCAACATACTGCCCTACATCGGCAAATTGTTCGGCATCTTGATGAGGAATGATACCAAGGCAAGGCGCATTGATCGAACGGTGCAATGTCTCTAAATATTCGGCCTGATAGGTTCCTGCTGGCTCGACTTCATTCGCCACCCACCCCACCAATTTTAGCCCTGATTGGTTAATCGCTTGTGCGGTTAATAAGGCATGATTAATACAACCCAGTTTGATGCCAACCACCATAATCACTGGCAATTGTTGCTCAACCACCCAATCTGCATAACTTTGTTGTGCTGATAATGGCGTATACCAGCCGCCAGCACCTTCAACCAACACCCACTGCGCTTTTGACTGCAAATGTTTTAATCCGTTTGTCATCACTGAAAAATCAATTGGCAGCCCAACTTTTTCACTAATAATATGTGGAGATGTTGGCGCTTCGAATACAATTGGATTCACTTCTTGGTAAGTTAACGGCAATGTGCTGTTTGTTTGTAAAAAAAGTGCATCACTGTTACGTAGCCCTTGTGCTGTTTGTTCGCTGCCTGAAGCAACCGGTTTATACCCCGCGGTTTGATAACCCAATTGTTTAGCCGCTTGCAGTAATGCGCAACTGACTACTGTTTTACCGACCTCAGTATCAGTGCCGGTCACAAAATAAGTTTTAGTCACGATAAATTATTCCAAATACAGTTTGATAAGTGAGCTCAAGACCGTTTGCTGACGTGGGATAAGCGCTCTCAAGTAGATGTAATCGCTGCCTTGTCATCAATCCACCACGTCGCCCTGCGGTGAGATGGGTCGCGCCAATGCCTTTCAATGAATTCAATAATCGAGCTAAATCCGAAAAATGTAGTGTATCGGTCTGAAGCAGCAATTGATGCTGCCATGGTTGGCAACTCGCGCTTATCTGTTCAAAACTTAAAAATTCATTCACATGCGAATAGCCATCTAACCTAGCCCAAGCTTGCGATAGCTCCGATAGAGAGCCTTTAGCAAGCGTGGTAAATACAATCACCCCACCATTTTTAGTCACTCGATGTAGTTCAGTTAGGGCCAGTGATAAGTCAGAGCACCATTGGATAGCCAAATTAGAAAAAACCACATTAAAAGTTTGATCGGCAAAAGGCAGTGCTTCCATATCCGCACAGATATACTGTTCAGCCGCATTTTTTTGACGTGCAACCTCCAACATGCCGGACGATAAATCTAATGCGGTCACTTCAGCCCCTTGTGCTTTAATTATTTGGCTGAAAAAACCAGTGCCACAGCCAACATCAATCACTTTTTTAGCCGGTAAATTGACCCGTGCTGAAGCTAATAAATCCAGCAGTTGATGACCACTATTTTGTTGATAATAAGCTATCGAATCATAGCGTTTTGCTGCTTTACCAAAAGCCGAAGCGATTTTTTGTTTTTCATCACTTAATGGTAAAACCATTTAACGCCTCCAACAGTTGATCGATATCTTGTTGGTGATGAGCTGCACTCAAGGTAATGCGTAGCCGTGCACTGCCTGGTGGGACAGTCGGTGGACGTATCGCTTGTACCCATAGCCCTTTTTGTCGTAAATAATCAGAAAGCTGTAAGCTCACCTCATTATCACCCACAATGACGGGTTGAATTGCCATCTGTGAATCAGCTAATTGCAGATCACTAAATTGACTATTTTTTCTGAAATATTCAATATGTTGATTAAGCCGTTCCCTTGCATCATCGGCTGTACGGATCTGCTGTAATGTTGCTGATAGCGCAACTGCCTGAGCTGGTGGCATTGAGGTACTATAAATAAGGTGGCGAGCCGCTTGAATAAAGTAATCTGCGGTTGCTTCATCACACAGAACGGCAGCGCCACTCAAACCAAATGCTTTACCGAAGGTGACAATCAGTAATTCAGGTTTAATACCATGCACATCACAACTACCACGCCCTTCTCGCCCTCTTACGCCAATACCATGGGCATCATCGACCATTAACCAAGCGTGATGTTGTTCCGCGAGCTGTTTTAATTCCGCTAAAGGCGCACTGTCACCATCCATGCTAAACACCCCTTCACTAATCACGAGTGTCTTTACATCTAAAGTGCTGGTGAGCAATTTTTGTAATGATGCAGGGCTATTGTGAGCAAATCGCCGTAAATTAGCTTTTGAAAGCATTGATGCCTCTAAAATCGAAGCATGACTAAGTTTATCGGCTAAAATGCGATCCCCTTGCCCCATTAAAGCGGTGATCACCGCTTGATTCGCCGCAAAACCAGAAATAAATAATAGTGCCCTTGGATATCCCAACCATGCAGATAGCGCGTTTTCCAAATCATAATGGGCGCGAGTAAAACCAGTAATGTGCCCTGAACCGCCACTGCCGGTGCCATATAATGTGGCGCCTTGCTGCCAAGCCTCGACGACCTTGGGGTGATGGCTTAACCCTAAGTAATCATTTCCTGAAAAATTCAGGTAATTTTCCCCGTTAATTCGCAACTCACGACCTGTGCTGTAATCAATACAGGTTCTTTTACGCCAAGCCGCATTTTGTTTACGCTGCTCGAGTTGCGCTTGAATAAATGTTTGCCAACTCATTAGACAGCCGCGTTATAGAACTGTGAATTATCGGCTGTCAAAATAGACTCCGCTAATTGTGCCGCTTGTTGATTATCCCCTTCGCTCACTTCAATACGCTCTGGGTTAATATTCAATTTTTTAAACAAGGAGATATCTTTATTTTCATTCGGATTAGGAGCGGTTAACAGCTTACAACCATAAAATACGGAATTAGCGCCTGCCATAAAACAGAGTGCTTGGGTTTGCTCGTTCATATATTCGCGACCCGCCGATAAACGGACGTAAGAGGTCGGCATCATAATACGTGCTACTGCAATAGTTCGAATGAAATCAAAAGGATCGACATCTTCATTATCCGCCATCGGGGTGCCTTCCATTTTCATCAGCATATTGATCGGTACACTTTCTGGCGGTTTAGGTAAATTCGCAAGTTGAACCAACAGCGCTGCTCGATCGCTGATTTTTTCCCCTAAACCAAGAATCCCTCCAGAGCACACTTTGATACCCGCATTACGTACATTATCCAATGTGTCTAAGCGGTCTTGATAAGTTCTGGTGGTAATGATGTTGCCATAGTATTCAGGGGAGGTATCAAGATTATGGTTGTAGTAATCAAGCCCCGCTTCGGCAAGGCGCTGAGCTTGGCTATCGTCAATCATTCCCAGTGTCATGCAGGTTTCCATGCCTAGCGATTTCACCTCTCGCACCATCATTTCGAGATAAGGCATATCGCGCTCACGAGGATTACGCCAAGCGGCTCCCATACAAAAACGCGTTGAGCCTGCTTGCTTCGCTTTTTTTGCAGATTCAAGAACTTGCTGAACTTCCATTAAACGTTCGGTTTCTAATCCGGTTTTATAACGAGCACTTTGTGCACAATATTTGCAATCTTCTGGGCATGCCCCTGTTTTGATTGAAAGCAAGGTGCTGACCTGTACTTGCTGTGGGTCAAAATGCTGTCGATGAACTTGCTGAGCTTGGAACAAAAGCTCAAAGAAAGGCATAGAGAACAATTCATTAGCCTGTTTAGTTGTCCACTTTTTTAATTCGCTCACGGCAGATCTCCATCATAAAAAGTCGTTGCCAGTTTAAATATTGTGGTTATCATGTCAACCAAATTCATTTAAATAAGTTGACGACAAAGTAAAATGGACAGTTCTGATATTGCATTCGATGCCAAGCATATCTGGCATCCCTACACCTCGATGAGCCACCCGATCCCCGCCTATCCCATCGTTGAGGCTAAAGGCGCAGAGTTGATTATGGCTGATGGAAAAACACTTGTTGATGGAATGTCTTCTTGGTGGGCGGCGATCCACGGCTACAATCATCCCGTTCTCAATCAAGCTGCTACTGAGCAGCTACAAAAAATGTCTCATGTCATGTTTGGTGGCATCACTCACCCTTCCGCAGTGAATTTGTGCCGTCAACTCGTTGAGATCACTCCAGCGCCTTTAGAGTGTATTTTTCTTGCCGATTCAGGATCGGTGGCTGTGGAAGTGTCACTAAAGATGGCACTCCAGTATTGGCAGGCCAGAGGGGAAAAGCGCCAACGTATTTTAACTTTACGCCATGGTTATCATGGGGATACTTTTGGTGCGATGGCAGTATGTGATCCTGATAATTCAATGCATGGCCTATACAAAGGTTATCTACCTCCTCATATTTTTGTTGAGGCTCCACAATGTGGTTTTCATGATGAATGGAACAGTGATGATTTATTACCAATTAAGCAGGAACTTGCAGCAAAACATCGCGAAATTGCAGCAATTATACTCGAACCTATCGTACAAGGTGCGGGTGGAATGCGTATTTATCACCCCGAGTACCTAAAAGGCGTTCGTGAGCTTTGTGATCACTATGGCATATTACTGATAGCCGATGAAATCGCGACAGGATTTGGCCGCACAGGCCAATTATTTGCTTGTGACCATGCGGCTATTTCACCGGATATTATGTGCTTAGGCAAAGCCCTCACGGGGGGATATATGACACTATCAGCCACCTTAACAACGCGTCATGTTGCCGAAACGATTAGTAATGGCGAAGCGGGCTGTTTCATGCATGGGCCAACCTTTATGGGGAACCCATTAGCGTGCGCCGTCGCCAACGCAAGCCTAAAATTATTGCTTGAAAGCCCATGGCAGCATACTGTCGCCAAGATTGAGCAGCAGCTCTTAGCTGAATTAGCACCTTTGTCCTCCCATGCAAGCGTCAAGCAGGTGCGCGTTTTAGGGGCGATTGGCGTGATTGAGATGCAGCAGCCAGTCAATACCGCTGAATTACAAAAAAAGTTTGTTGAACAAGGGGTTTGGGTAAGGCCATTTGGTCGGCTGATTTATGTTATGCCACCTTACATTATTTCACCGGAACAACTGAGTAAAGTGACAAGTGCAATGAGAAACGTGATTGAGGGGTAAAGATCCCCTCAGTGCTTTGAGGAGATCTTAGTTTAGCAATTAACGCGCTAATACCGTCACCCACATTGGGCCTTTGCCCACTGGGTAGCGACCAATCTGGGTGAGTTTACCTGTAATCGGGTCAATTTCTGAAACAGAAATACTGTCAGATTTTTGCCCGCTAGAAATCAAGAAGCGCCCTGTTGCATCAAGGTTAAAGCCCCTAGGCTGAGCTTCTGTTGGATAAATCCCTTCTAGGGTCAACTCGCGGCCATCATCAGATACTCGGAAATGGCTAATATAGCTATCTGAACGCTCACTCGCATACAGATGACGTCCATCAGGCGTGATATGAATATCTGCCGCCCAACGTTGGCTTTCACGACCTTCCGGGTATACGTTAATATGCTGAACTTGGCGATAGCGAGTAAATTTATGGTAAACGTTAATGGTTGAATCCAACTCATTAACACAATAAATAACTTTGTGCTGTGGATGGAATGCAAGGTGGCGAGGGCCTGCGCCTTTTGCTGAACTGATTTGATCAGCAGAAGCTTCGGTTAAATGACCATCGTCATGCAGATCAAATAAGCGAATATGATCTTCCCCCAAACACGGCACCCATAATTGTTGATTGTCAGCATCAACATGTGAAGAGTGTGGGTTTCGTAGCCCTTCGATCACTTGGCTCGCGGTTTGTGGTACACCTTCTTGGTTGATAGGTAAGACAGCCAAATTATGTTGATGGTATGACGGCACAAACAAATACTTACCAGTGTTATCTAATGATAAATGTACCGGTGTACTTGGAATTGCCGTCTCAGCTTTTAGTCTGAGAGTGCCCTTATCTTCAATTTGATAAGTGATTACTCGAAAATTGGGTCGGACACCAATATAAAGGTGCTTTTTATCATGGCTTAATACCATTGGCTGTACTTGGCCTGGTGTTGTCACCGTCTGTAATAACGTCAGTTCACCGGCTTCGTTCATAGACCAAACGTGGATCTGATGGCTTTCGGGGCTAGCAATATAGACAACCTGATTCATCCTGTCTCCTTATGATTCATGATAAAAATATCTTCTTCCATTATGACGGTTAATCTCAGGATAGACTAGCGAATAACAAGCAATCCCCCTCTTTTCAATACATCGCGCCACTAAATTATCTCAAAATGATTAAAACAACAGATTACCAATAACCTGACTCGATTCATTCTGCGCCACTTTAGTTAATCTGCAATATCCGCTAAGATGATAAAATTATTTTAGCACTGGATTATTATCAGGCTAACAGATCCCTTTCTGTTTAGCTGACAACGACAAAAACCATCATATGGCCACTCATTAAGGCATATGTAACCTCAAATCACGTGGAGCCGTTTATGTCATACCGCGTTATTGCGCTCGATCTTGATGGAACACTGCTTGATCCTCAAAAGAAAATTTTGCCCGAATCACTTGCTGCATTAAATGAAGCACGTCGCCAAGGCGTTAAAGTGTTGATTGTGACAGGGCGCCATCATGTTGCCATTCATCCTTTCTACCAAGAGCTTAACCTTGATACCCCTGCAATTTGCTGCAATGGTACTTATCTTTATGATTATTTAGGTAAAAAAGTTCTTTCTTCAGACCCTATGACACTCGAATCAGCAACACAAATGATTGAAAGGCTGCGTGGCACCGATATTCAACATTTAATGTATGTTGATGATGCCATGCTATACAACGCACCGACAGAAGGGATCAAAAGGACGCTAAGTTGGGCAGAAACCCTGCCAGTGGCTCAACGTCCTAATATTCAGTTTGTCGAAAACTATGCTGATGTCTTACATGATTATCAATCTATTTGGAAATTTGCCGTCAGTTCAGAAAATATCGATCAGCTCAAAGAGGTTGTTCGCGGTATTGAAGATGATTTTGGCTTGGAATGTGAATGGTCATGGGCTGATCAAGTCGACGTCGGCCGCAAAGGAAACAGCAAAGGCCAACGACTAAAACAGTGGGTTGAATCACAGGGTATGACCATGAATGATGTGGTTGCTTTTGGTGATAACTTTAACGATTTAAGCATGTTAACAACGGCTGGACTAGGTGTTGCTATGGGCCAAGCGGTCGATGAAATCAAACAACAAGCAAAACTGGTTACACGTGATAACACCCAACCGGGTATCGCTGAAGTGATCCATAAATACGTATTGTAATTTTATCTATTAGGGGGCCAATAATAAGCCCCCTAATTAACTCATTTTGCCACTTTATGCTGTTCACTCAAGCGGCATGACTTTAGATATCAGCTAACGTACTGTTATGATGTGTAATGGCGGCTTAATGAAACACTTTTAACCTGTGCATAAACTCGACGACCTTTGCGAATAGACAATTCGTCACGCGCCCAACGTGTGATACGCGCCCATAAATAATGCTGTTCGCCTAAATCAAGCTTCACATCCACCTGCTCGCCATCTTCAATCCATTCAACCACTTCCGCTGATAAAATATTACGGATACTGCTGACCTGTGGCTTTTCTAATACTAAAGACACATCAGAGGCATCAATGCGTAAACGCAACTGCCCGCCTCTTTCTGTATCAATACGCGGGATCCATAATTTTTGACTGCCCACAATCACCGCAGTCATCTCATAGTCAGGGTGGTGACCATGACATATCACATTTAACACGCTACTTAATGTCTCTTGTTGGAGCCAAGGACGCAATGCACTGCTTGCCCACACCTCCTCTAATGCTCCAAAAGCTTTAACTTTACCTTGTGCCATCACAATCACTTTATCGGCAAGGCGTAAAATCTCATCTAAGCTATGGCTGACATATAAAATAGGGATTTTGACATCTTGAGACAGTTTTTCTAAATACGGTAGTAGCTCACGTTTACGCGGTAAATCAAGAGAAGCTAATGGCTCATCCATCAATAAAATTTCAGGTGCGGTTAACAGTGCGCGGCCAATAGCAACACGCTGTTTTTCCCCACCTGATAATGTAATAGGAAAACGATTTAGAAGTTTTTCAATGCCTAACAACGCCACAATTTCATCGAAGCGCCCTTTCATTTCGGGAGCCATACCATAACGTAAATTATTCTTGACTCGATAATGGGGAAATAGCCGTGCATCTTGGAAGACATAGCCAATATGGCGCTTTTCGGGCGGCAAGCAGATGCCTTTTTCGATATCGACCAGCGTCCGTCCATTGAGCACAATGCGCCCTCGATTAGGCTTGGTTAGCCCCCCTATCACATTAATTAATGAGGTCTTCCCTGCTCCAGATAACCCAAATATGGCAGTAATGCTCTCTGTCGGTAGCGAGGTATTCACTTCAAGCGCTAACTCACCAAGCTGCTGTGAAAAATCCAGCTCTAACATATCAGGCTACCCCCAATCGCTTTTTGCCCCAACGGGTCAGCCATTCTGAAACTAATAGTGAAATTAATGCCAAGATAATAGCAATCACACACAAGCGGGCTGCATCCACTTCCGCCCCCGGTGTTTCAATTAAGGTATACATCGCAAGTGGGATGGTTTGTGTTTCTCCGGGAATATTCGATACAAAGGTGATAGTCGCCCCAAACTCCCCTAATGAGCGTGCAAATGCTAATACCGTTCCCACAATAATACCGGGCAGTGATAATGGGATAGTTATCGTAAAAAAGACACGTAATGGCGTCGCGCCTAATGTTCGAGCCGCTTGCTCAAGTTTACGGTCAACGGCTTCGAGCGCTAAACGGATCGCCCGCACCATCAATGGAAAAGCCACCACGGCGGAGGCCAATGCGGCACCGCGCCAGCTAAACGTAAAGCTAAACCCAAACCAGCTATACAGCCATTCCCCAATAAAACCGCGGCGTCCCATACTGATCAATAATAAATACCCCACTACCACTGGCGGTAACACCAATGGTAGATGGATAATACTATCAAGCAGTGTTTTGCCGGGGAAATGACAACGCACCAATACCCATGCAACCAAAATACCTAGTGGCAAACTAAACATGACTGCCACACTTGAAACTTTTAAGCTCAGGTAGATGGCTTCCCATTCATAAGCACTTAACATCTGCAATACTAAAATCCCTTAACGTGGGGTGAAACCGTAACGTTTGAATACTTCTGAAGCGGCTGGCGTTTTCAAATATTCATAAAAGTCACGAGTTGCTTGATTATCTTGGTCTTTCACAATAGCCATTGGATATTCAACGGGTTTGTGCGAGTCTGCTGGAAAAATACCAACGACTTTGACTTTTTGGCTAGCAACGGCATCGGAGCCATACACTATCCCTAAAGGCGCTTCATCGCGTTCAACCAAGGCCATACCACTACGCACATTATTGGTACGTGCTAATAACGGATTGACCGTATCCCATGCCCCTAAATAGCTCAATGCTTCTTTCGCATAAATCCCAACAGGAACATGCTCCGGATCGCCTACCGCCAGACGGCCGCCATCAAGCAGCTTTTTCCAATCCGTTTGTTTATTGATCTCCACCTTTTCAATTTTGGAATCTTTGGGTGCGATCAATACCAACTCATTACCTAATAAAGTGTAGCGCGTGTTTTCAACCATCAAATGCTTATCAATAGCATAATTCATCCATTGCTGATCGGCAGAAATAAATAGATTTGCAGGCGCTCCTTGCTCAATTTGACGAGCAAGTGTCGATGATGATGCATATGATGAGACAACTTCTACTTTGTTTTCTTTCTGATATTGTTCAGAAATTTCATTCATCGCATTTGTCAAAGAGGCGGCAGCAAAAACAGTTATTTTCTCTGCTGCAACCGTATGGCTTGCTATAGAAAGTGTCATCGTGACACCCGCCAACAACGTGATCAAATTTTTTTTCATTTCAGTCCACCCTAATATTAGTTATCACGCTATATATAACAGGATATAACGATAACTTAAAGTCATCGCGTGCAGAAAAGTGTGCTAGCGCAATGAATTGCATCAAAACTTATACCAGAAGCAGAAAAGTGAGGGGAGACTTGCTTTAAAAGCGTATCAACCAAAGACAAATAGATAGAGTTGCCTGTTTCTCAGTGTACCACTAAAAAACAGGCGAACTTAAATAGGGAGGAGGGTTATTCCTTCTCTGTATGATGGTGCGGAACGTGAGCTTTAGATAGCAGATTAAAGAAAGCCCCGAGGCCGTAAATTAGCCCCATAATCAAAAACATCACAACGGGAACCATCAACAGGGCAAAGCCCATGCTTTTTAAAATTTCTAACATTAAAGCCTCTTCAGTGATACTGTGCCCACCAGCCAACTGATGCGCTGACGAGGGAAAATAAAGCTGAATTTAAATAATAACGTATATAATAGCGGGATAGCTGTCACTATTGTAGACAAATTCTATTTCTAACGACACACTAAACGTGCTTTTTTATTAAGCGTCGCGATGACAGTTTATTTATATACTCTCACTAATACAAAGTACAACTTGAGTATATTCAATCTGATAGGAAGGGTTATATTTATGCAAGCAGAAATCTTACTGACACTAAAGCTACAAGGGAGTTTATTTGCAGACCCTCGCCGAATTTCATTGCTCAAGCAAATCAAAGCAACAGGCTCTATTAGCCAAGGTGCTAAATTGGCTGGGATCAGCTATAAAAGCGCCTGGGATGCTATCAATGAAATGAACCAGCTTGCTGACGATATTTTAGTGGATAGAGCCACTGGCGGTAAAGGTGGTGGTGGCACAACATTGACCCACTATGGGGAAAGGCTGCTACAGCTATACGACTTACTGGCACAAATTCAGCAAAAAGCATTTGATGTTCTCAAAGAAGACACATTACCTCTTGATAGTCTTCTAGCCGCGATTTCCCGTTTTTCATTGCAAACCAGCGCGCGTAATCAGTTTTTTGGTACTCTGATTGCTCGTGACCATAACCAAGTTCAACAACATGTCCAAGTGTTATTGGCCGACAATAAAACCATCATTAATGCCGCTCTTACAGAACAGAGTGCCAACCGTCTACGCCTTACTGAAGGTAAGGAAGTACTCGCTCTGATTAAAGCACCTTGGATAAAATTGACGAAGCAACCAATAAAAAATAGTGAATTTGACAATCAACTCGCTGGGAAGATAACCGCACTTGAACGTGGTCAAGAAAACAGCGAAGTGATCGTGACCCTATTAGGTGGTGAGAGCCTATGCTCTACCCTCAGTAACCAAGAAGTCGATAGCCAACAATTGCAGCTCAACGATAATGTCACAGCGCTATTTAATGCCGATCAAGTGATTATTGCCACACTATGCTAACCACGTGCACTTATCTAAATACGCCATTTCCTCACCAATAGATAAGTGCAAGCTTGTTTTTTGTGCGCCTTTCTCCAGTGAATGATTGACTTTATCTGTAATCATGATTATTTGTTGAGGTGACAGGTAAATAACGACAAAAATAATGACAAAAATAAGGAAGTGGCATGAAAGCAATCACCCTTCGTCACAGCAGCTTTAAGCTCAGTGACACACAAACACTGGATATTCCTGAATTAGCCATTAATCAGCATGAAAGTTGGGCGTTTATTGGGGCCAATGGTAGTGGTAAGTCATCACTTGCAAAAGCGTTATCAGGGGAACTAAAACCACTCTCAGGTATTGTGGAAAATAGCTTTGTATCTCCCGTACGCCTCTCTTTCGAACAACTGCAAAACATGATTAATGAAGAGTGGCAGCGTAATAACACGGATCTGCTTAGTGAAGATGAAGACGATACCGGATATACCGCCGCTGAAATTATCCAACTCCACCACCGAGACAATGAATACTGTCTTGAACTGGCCACAAAATTTGGCATTCACGATCTGCTTTCTAGACGCTTTAAATATCTGTCAACAGGGGAAACACGCAAAGTTTTACTCTGCCAAACCCTTATGGGGGAACCTGATTTATTAGTGCTTGATGAGCCTTTTGATGGCCTTGATGTCTATTCACGAAATAATCTGAGCGAGTTACTTAGCAGCTTATCTGAAAAAGGGTTAACAATTGTATTGATCCTGAACCGATTTGATGAGTTACCCGACTTTATTGACAATATGGGCGTATTAGCCGACTGCAAACTGACTTTATCAGGCAGCCGTGAGTCAGTACTTGCTAACACGTTAATCACCCAGCTTCAACATAGCGAAAGCTTAAAACATCTCACTATCCCTGAAATGGAAGATCCAACGGCTGAAGCCCCACTTCCTAGCGATATTCCACGGGTTATTTTGAAAAACGGCGTGGTCAGCTATAACGACAAACCGATTTTGCATGGTTTGAACTGGCAGGTTAATCCCAATGAGCATTGGCAAATTATCGGCGAAAACGGTGCAGGGAAATCCACGCTATTAAGCCTAATTACCGGAGATCATCCTCAAGGCTATAGTAATGATTTAACGCTATTTGGTCGTCGCAGAGGCACAGGTGAGACGATTTGGGATATCAAACGCCATATTGGTTATGTTAGTAACAGCATTCATCAAGAGTACCGCGTCGCGACTAGCGTGATTAATGTGATCATCTCTGGGTTCCACGACTCAATTGGTTTATATCAGACACCTTCTGATCGCCAAATTCAACTGGCTTATGAGTGGCTAGCCCTACTCGGTTTTCCCTCACAAACAGCACAACAACCTTTCCATAGCTTATCATGGGGTCAGCAACGACTTGTGCTTATCGCACGCGCCTTAGTCAAACATCCGGCTGTTTTGATTTTAGATGAGCCACTTCAAGGGCTAGATGGTTTAAACCGTTTATTAGTCCTACGTTTTATTGATGTAATGCTCAGCCAAGGCACGACTCAGCTTCTTTTTGTTACTCACCATCAAGAAGATGCGCCAACTTGCATTACCCATCGATTGAAGTTTGTTCCTGATAACGGCAAATATCGTTATGACATAGAAACTGTCGAGCAACAAACGGTCTAACCGCGCCATCATTGGGGTCGATAATGTTCGATTATCGACCTAAATTAATCTAATGATTAGTTCGCACACTTAATACTCAGCTATATAACCTGTTTATTTATATTAATTTTTTATCATTCCAGACCAATAGCTGTGCTTTTTCCTCGGAAAATAACTGAAAACAATTACACTGTGCCGCTTTAAATAATTCGAATAGATTTTAGGAACAACGTATGGCCAGTTGGTTTATTTTGGCGGCTTCACTCACAATACTTGCAACGCATCGATTTATTGCCACATTTTTACTCTTACTTGCGACAACAATAGCACTATTTACGGGTGTACTAAGTTGGCAAGCAATTCTCTTATTTGTCGCTATTACTGTCATTGGCGTGATAGGTTGGCGCTTTCAATATCATGTCTGGGTCAAAGTTATTAGCGAGGTCACGCTTGTTATCTGCGCTGTAGGCCTATTGATTCATTTTTTCCCAGGATTTCATAACCTCAAATACTTCGATAGCGTGATTGTTGGCGAGCAAAGCAGACCATTTACCATGTACTTTAACTTTGATAAGGCCTTGGTTCCTTTTGTTTTGTTATTTTGTCTCCCCAGCCTATTTTCAGCTCAAGCCCCCAAAACAGCAAAACCTTGGCAATGGTGGTTACTGATCATTGCCGTTCCTATGTTATTGGTTGTTGCTGCCATTGCGGGAGGACTAGGTTTTGAGTGGCATTTGCCGACTTGGTTACCTGCATTCATTATTTGCAATTTATTATTTGTCTCATTAGCCGAAGAAGCATTATTTCGTGGCTATCTCCAGCAGCGCCTCACTCAATGGTTTGGCTCCCCTTATCTTGCATTAATCGTGTGTGCCTTAGTGTTTGGGGCTGTGCATTTCGCGGGAGGCCCGTTGCTGATCCTTTTTGCGACCCTTGCAGGGATTATTTATGGACTAGCATGGATGTGGAGTGGCAAATTATGGCTTGCTGTATCGTTTCACTTCGGGTTAAATCTATTGCATCTGTTATTTTTTACTTACCCAGTCAAAATGGT
Source organism: Providencia sp. PROV119 (assembly GCF_028482435.1). Taxonomy (NCBI): domain Bacteria; kingdom Pseudomonadati; phylum Pseudomonadota; class Gammaproteobacteria; order Enterobacterales; family Morganellaceae; genus Providencia; species Providencia sp. PROV119. The sequence goes on along the minus strand of NZ_JAMPQL010000001.1, from coordinate 139,554 downwards.
TGCTGGATAAAAAACAAGCTGATTAAGGTACGATTTTTATCCAAATAACCGACTGACTATCACTTTTTTGATTTGGTTTGGGTAAAACATCAGTTGTGACTAGCGTTCGGATTGACTATCCCTATAATGTAAGTCAGCAATGATTCATTTTAATTTGAATGTACTGATAGGAGTTTAAGCTATGGCTGTAACTAAACTGGTTTTGGTAAGACACGGTGAGAGCGAGTGGAACAAAGAGAACCGTTTCACTGGCTGGACTGATGTTGAGCTGTCAGACAAAGGCCGTGAAGAAGCAAAAAATGCAGGCCAACTGCTGAAAGATGAAGGCTTTGTCTTTGATTTCGCCTATACCTCAGTTCTGAAACGTGCTATCCATACCTTATGGAACATCCTTGATCAGGTTGATCAGCAATGGCTGCCTGTTGAAAAGAGCTGGAAACTAAATGAGCGTCACTATGGTGCACTGCAAGGTCTAGATAAATCAGAAACTGCGGCTAAATATGGTGATGAGCAAGTTAAACTCTGGCGCCGTGGTTTTGCCATCACGCCACCTGAGCTAACAAAAGATGACGAACGTTTCCCAGGCCACGATCCACGCTATGCAAAACTGTCTAGCGAGGAACTGCCAGTAACAGAAAGCTTAGCAACAACCATTGAGCGTGTTGTGCCTTACTGGGAACAAGAGATCAAACCACGTGTTGCGGCGGGTGAAAAAGTGATTATTGCAGCTCACGGTAACTCACTGCGTGCGCTGGTAAAATACTTGGATAACATGGGCGAAGAAGAAATTCTTAACCTCAATATCCCAACAGCAGTGCCACTGGTTTATGAGTTTGATGAAAACATGAAACCAATCAAACATTACTATCTTGGCAACCAAGATGAAATCGCTGCAAAACAAGCAGCGGTTGCCAACCAAGGCAAAGCAAAATAATTAAAGTTAAATAAAGTAAAGGGTTGGCTAATCGCCAACCCTTTTTGTATGACATATTCCAATGAATAATAATACGTTAAAAATTAAAATAGATATCTAACGCCTAACACAAGCTCTTGTGACTTAAGGTGCGCTTTCATCTGCTCATCCTGTATGCCACGCGCATTGGCAAAACGATTCATACCGCTTTCGATTTTCCCTAAATCAATATAACGATATCCCAAGTCAAAATTTAATTTATCAATAGGCTCGTAACTTACACCAGCGCCAATCGAGTACGCTAAGTTAGTGTCAGTATTGCTACCATATTGACGTGCGGCATTACCTTGCCATCCCGATGATTTCACTTTTGCAACACCCAATCCCACGGTGCCATACACTGAAATCCCTTGGTAGATATCATAATCACGATAAACATTCAGCATTAAACGCTGCGATTCCGTTTTGTGATGATTAAAGCTGGTTGAAAAAGCGGTTGAGCCACTGGTGTACTCCGCTTTTTTATTAAAACTATACTCCCCTTCGGTACGCCAGCCATTACCATACTGATAACCCGCTGCAAGAGAAGCATTGTAGAAATCATCTTTATCATCACCAGAAACAAACTGGCCAATCCCTGGGCGGAGACTCGTATCCATACTATCCGCTTTTTGCCACACTTTAGAAAGTCGTGCGGAACCGTAATATCCCTCTTGGTTAGTTGACGCAAAAGCACTTCCCATCGTGCTGATTAATGCAAATGTTAACGATGCAAGTTGTAACTTCCTCATTAATATTTCCCTTTAGTTATAATATCGAAAAGGGATTATTTACTTTAGCGACTATTAAAGAAAGAGAAGTTTTTTGAATGATTTGTTCATTTTTACTGAAAACAAAAAATATAAAACTAAGATAATAAAAATAAACAAACTATAATAACGAGTAAATACAGTGAATAGCTCGACAAGAAAAATCTTAAATATTGATTTTTCCTTGCATTATTTATTCATGAGCAGAAAGGCCACAAAAACCCCTTTTACAGGTATTTTTAGCGGATCGTGATTTAAGGTATTTTGGCGTTTTATTTTTGGTAGTGCGATTATGTTCATCATGAACTCATCCGAAAATAGCTCAACACAACCAAAAAGTAAGTTTAGATTGCTCTATCGCTATCTACACCATATCGGTCAATAGCTTTAGAGATTCTAATCTCATAATAAGTAATAGGAGAGTGGTATGCTGCCTGTCGGTTTACCAATCTAAAGAGTACGACTCTCCTATCTAATAACGTAAAAAAGCCAGAGCAACAAGACTCTGGCTTCCTATATGAAATACTATCGATTACTTCTGGCGACGAGCAATCACCGCATCAGACAATTGGCGCAATACTTTTTCTGTATCATCCCATCCGATACATGCGTCAGTGACGCTTTTCCCATAAACCAGAGGCTCACCTGACTCTAGGCTTTGATTGCCTTCAACAAGGTGGCTTTCGATCATGACACCTGTAATAGAGCGATCACCTTGGCGTAATTGCTCGCTGACGTCATCAGCAACTATCATTTGTCTTTCAAATTTCTTGTTACTGTTTGCGTGGCTAAAGTCAATCATAATGCTGGGGGTTAGACCTGCATTCACTAGCCCTTCGCGCACCGCCTTAACGTGTTCCGCACTGTAGTTTGGCTCTTTACCACCACGTAAAATAATGTGGCAATCTGGGTTCCCGCTAGTATTGACGATTGCAGAATGCCCCCATTTGGTGACCGATAAGAAACAATGCGGTGAACGTGCTGAATTAATCGCATCAATAGCGATCTTAATCGTGCCATCTGTTCCATTTTTAAAGCCAACTGGGCAAGAGAGACCAGAAGCCAATTCACGATGTACTTGCGATTCTGTTGTTCGTGCACCAATCGCCCCCCAGCTCATTAGGTCAGCGACATATTGAGGGCTGATCATATCGAGAAATTCACCTGCGGTCGGCAGGCCTTGGTCATTAATTTTCACCAATAGTTCACGGGCAATACGTAGCCCTTCATTGATATTAAAGCTATTGTCCATATTAGGGTCATTAATTAGCCCTTTCCAACCTACTGTGGTACGCGGTTTTTCAAAATACACACGCATCACAATTTCTAGCGAATCTTTGAGTTCTTCTCGTAACTTATTAAGGCGCTCGGCATATTCCAGAGCAGCTTTAGTATCATGAATAGAGCAAGGACCAATCACAACCACAAGGCGATCATCTTCGCCTGACAGTATATTATGGATGGCGAGACGTGCTTCATGAACGGTAAACGCCGCTTTGTCCGTCGCTGGAAACTTCTCCAACAACGCAATTGGTGGCAATAATTCTTTTATTTGTTTAATTCTGACGTCATCGTTCTGATAATTCATACCCGTTAATCCAATGTTTATTTTTTTATATAGATGATTTACATACCCTATGGATTCCAATAGCAGGCCGATGGTAAACACTTACTTTTAAGCGAAGAGAGATTCTCTTACCACTCACAATGCTGCAACTTGAAAGACGACAGGTATCGAAATTTTAATCTAACCGTTCAGCCGCCTTCTGTAAACAGGCAAGCTTAGTATGAAATAGTTAGTTTTAAGCTTTCAGATTATAAAATGAGGCTAAAGGCGATTAAACAGCACAATAGCCCCATATTTAGGGGGAATTTTAGAGTAAAAAACAATAAAAACGGCAAAACATCGATAATGTTACTTTAGCCGTTTTATTGTTAATTTTCGTCACCGTGGTTTATGAGAGGGGCACAGAGCCGTTTTGTTTTGCCGATTTCACCCAAAGCCTTGAACCATTCAGCGCGATACCTAGCAAAATGAGGTACTCTAATGACATCGCATATACCCCTTGCTTATAGAATACGATAATACTAATTACGTTGATGATCACCCATAAAAGCCAATTTTCAACGTACTTACGCGTCATCAGGATCATTGCAACCACAGATAATACTGTCATGGTCGAATCCCAGAATGGAAATGCATCGGGTTCTAACACAGGCATTGTTAGGTTAGCGCCAAACAGATTCAAAATGTTAATTGCCCATTCCGCCAATACCCCAAAGACCCAATCAATATTGTATGTTAGGTAAATGATCACAAATAAAGAGATGATCACTGTTATCGTCGCCTTAGGCATGCTTAACCAACGAATTTTCAGTTCCGTTTGTTGCTGGTTATCCACTCGGCTCCACGCATACCAACCATAAATATTGGCGATAAAGAAAAATACCTGTAAAAGTAAATTAGCATACAGTTGGATTTGAAAAAAAATCACCCCAAACAGCGTCACATTGATTAAACCAAACAAGTAATTAATGGTTTTTTCAAGACTAGCTAGCAAAATACATAACAAACCAGCCACTGTTCCTACTGCTTCGATGTATGACAATTCATACACACTATCCCATAGAGGAATATTCACTAATACATTACTTGTGCTAAAGAAATCCATCCCAAAATCCTTCTCTCAACCCTATGTCATGCCACATTATGATTCCGCGTGGCCTCGATATAAACAATAGTGCTCTTTTATTTTAGACTCTCTGCAAAATCTAGCATTCTATTTAAAGGTAACATCGCTTTTTGACGTAGCGCTTCACTCACATAAATTTGATGTTGCTCCCCGTGACTCTCTAAGGCTTGTGCTATTGCTTTTAAACCATTCATCGCCATCCAAGGGCAATGGGCACAAGTACGGCATGTCGCACCTTCCCCCGCGGTCGGCGCGATATACAAAGACTTATCAGGGCACGCTTGCTGCATTTTATAAAAAATGCCTTTATCGGTCGCGACTATCATTGATGGATGAGGCAACGTTTGCGCCGCTTTGATTAATTGGCTTGTCGAGCCGACAGCATCAGCAAGCTCGACAACAGCTTGAGGAGACTCAGGGTGAACCAGCACCGCCGCTTCTGGATACAGCGCTTTCATTTTGCTCAGAGACTGGGTTTTAAATTCATCATGAACAATACAAGCGCCCTGCCAACACAAAATATCAGCCCCTGTTTGTTGTTGAACATAACGGCCAAGATGGCGGTCAGGCGCCCAAATAATTTTCTCGCCTAGGCTATCAAGATGCTCGATTAATTCTACCGCAATACTGGATGTCACCACCCAATCTGCTCGTGCTTTCACCGCCGCAGAGGTATTCGCATAAACCACCACTGTACGATCAGGGTGCTGATCGCAAAAACGCGCAAAATCCGCCTCTGGGCAGCCTAAATCAAGTGAACATTCGGCATCTAATGTTGGCATTAAAACGGTTTTTTCAGGGCTTAAGATTTTTGCGGTTTCCCCCATAAAACGTACCCCCGCGACTAGCAGGGTTGATGCACTATGACGGGCGCCAAAACGAGCCATTTCCAGAGAGTCAGCAACACATCCACCTGTTTCCTCAGCCAATGCTTGGATTTCAGGATCGGTATAATAATGTGCAACTATCACCGCATTTTTTTCCAGCAATAACGCTTTGATGCGCTCACGATAAAATGCTTTCTCTTCTGAGCTTAGCAATGCAGGTCTAGCAGGGAACGGATAAACCGACTGGTTAAAATCAATAAACTCGCTCATCTTGTGCCTCTGTTTAGCATAATGCAATTTTACATCTAAAATCGCCTATAAAATGGGTCGAAAACCACATTTTTGTTTTATATACTAAACAAGATACCCCAATTCATTGAGGAAGTCTTCTCGATTTTTGGTGATGATGGCGTGATTTCTCACTATTTCACTAAATAATCATGATAATTATCGAGTTTTTTAGCATTTTAGTCATTTTACAGGTATCTTAGCCACATCAATAAATTCGATGGGTTAGCTATGGAATCACCTGCATCTTTAATCAATAAGATTATTTCCGTTTCTTTGCTCGATCCTAGAATTGATGCCGTCATTTTGACTGGCTCAAGAGGTAGAGAACAACAAATTGATCATTATTCAGACATTGATATTGAATTAGTCGGTTCAGGTGTAACAGCACTTTTTCATGACCAACAATGGATACACCAATTTGGTCAGCCTCTAGTGGCTCTACATCTTACAAATGGTGGTGAAAATGAGCCTGAATGCCCGACTTGTTTAGCGATTTACGAGCAAGGAAGAAAAGTTGATTTTACCTTTGCTGAACCAAGTCGATTGCAAAAGATGAAGCAATATGGGCTTGATAATACTTATGCCCGTGGCTACACCATTTTACTCGATAAAAGCGGTATCACGGATAACCTTCCCGACAGTGATCAGGTACAACTTCCGCCTAAGCAACTCAGTCAAAACAAATTCACGTTTATTGTGAACGAATTTTGGTATGAATCACATCAAGTTGCGATTGCCCTTTCGCGTAATGAACTCTGGAGCGCTTGGTCAAGAGACGTTGATATGAAAAATGCCCTACTGACGATGTTAGAGTGCTATGTCTCAAACAAAAGTAAAGGGCAGCAAGATGTTTGGTATCACGGCAGAGCATATCAACAATGGATGCCAGAGCACATTATCCAAGCAATGGAAACCTTGTTTGATTACCGTAATGCGCAACAAGCTGCATACAACTTACATCTGTTGATGAAATGCTTTGATGAAATCACGGTGGAAGTCGCCCAGCAGCGCAATTATACCATCGACCACACTCTTGGCCAGCGCATGCAAACACTGGTAGTTGGCATGTTGCAAGATAACAGTTTATTGCCTGAAGGGATCTGACGCGATTTTACCATATAAAACACAATAAAAAACCGCCCCTCTCGTTGTCGCTGATGGGGCGGTATCGTTTTAAGTAAAGCTATTTTTTCAGTTTAGCAAATTCGTCTTTGGCTTTTTGTAACTGTTTTTGGAATTCAGGGTTGGAGTGTAAAGTTGCTACCGCACCCGATGCAACGATACGAGCAGCATCAACATCACTTTGCCAATGGTAACCACAGATGACTCGGCTTTGGCCAAGTTCATAACCACGTTTTAAAATTTTATCTTGGTTTTCTGGGTTAATTTCTGACAATACGAGTGCAGATGCCCAGCCAATTGCGGTGTGTCCGGAAGGATAAGAGCCATTCTTAGATAATTTGTCCTGATCTTTCGTGTTACAGGTAGCAACACCGTAGAACGCAAATGGACGAATGCGCATGTATTTCTCTTTGGCTGAGCGAGTTGCTAAATCCCCCGCATCTTCAATCATATTCGTCAGCAATTTATGAATTTCAGGCGCATCCTTTTCGGTAATGGGATAACCAAAAGCTTCAGAAAATGCGTTCGCAACACCGCCCGCAGCCAGATCAGCATCCTTAGCGGCTTGTTCTCCACGCTCAGTATTTCGCAATAAACGGCCTTTTTCATACATCGCTTGGTCGTTTAAAAATAAGATGCTGCCCACTTCAGGTGGTGGTGGCAATAACGCTAAACTATCAATAGCCTGTGAGTTTTTTAAATAATAAAGATCGGGTTTAGTTGTCACATCATTGCCGGGAGGGATCGCCGCAAATACACTGGTTGAAACAAAAGCCCCTGCGCAGAATACTGCTAATAGTTTTTTCATCCGCTAGTCCTTTCCTAGTCTTTGCCATAGATAAAATAATTTATATTTTACAAGGTGATCAGTTATTGATGTTTTATTTAGACTAGTCCAAGTAGGTCAGTAATACCTTGCGTAAGTTCTCAAAAAAAGAAGTCAATACCCACACAATAACTCAGGCTGAATGGTTTTTGCTCAAGAGTTAGGTGATGATAGCCACAAGATCGCGACTAAATATCGACTTACTCATACGAAGAGGTTTGAAAATCGGCGTCTACACGTGTCCATTCCCAATGCCGCCCCTTACCCTAATACCGGTATAATTAATCGATTAGGAGAGGATACAGGCGCATTTCTGGAAATCATCGACACATACGAGCCATTGTGACCAATATAGCGCTATTTTGCTTGATGGGCTTTTAGATTGAATAACACAATTTAACTACGCTAGAAAATGGAAGGATTTGAAGATAATGGCATTTCTATAGATGGTGGGTCGTGCAGGATTCGAACCTGCGACCAATTGATTAAAAGTCAACTGCTCTACCGACTGAGCTAACGACCCATCTAATATGACTGGATTTTGTTATCTTAAGATGGTGGGTCGTGCAGGATTCGAACCTGCGACCAATTGATTAAAAGTCAACTGCTCTACCGACTGAGCTAACGACCCATCTGATATAACTGATTTTTTTATTTTAAGATGGCGGTCGTGCAGGGTGACTCATTGTGTTTGAGGCCTAATACGAACAAGCGTTCAATGAGCTCTTGTTCTACCGACTAAATTAACTCACACATCTTAAAGCACATTAACGAAATAGAGGCTGTTAATGGTGGGTCGTGCAGGATTCGAACCTGCGACCAATTGATTAAAAGTCAACTGCTCTACCGACTGAGCTAACGACCCATTAAACTTAACAACTTATTCTTGCGTCAACGGCGGCTTATATTACTCATTTCTGACGATGGTGCAATGATTTTTTTGAAAAAAACGATTGAATGCACACTTATCATACGGTTAACCCCGAAATATTCGGTAATTACTTCTTCGGGGTTAATCATTAAAGTGAGCTAAGCTTTTTCTCTGCAAGTTTAGCACCAGCGCTATTCGGATACTGTTTCAGCACCTGTTGATAAACTGCTTTTGCTTTATCCTTCTGCCCTTTGTCTTGCATGATCAGGCCGACTTTATACAGGGCCTCACTGCTTTTTTGGGATTTAGGATATTCTTTCACAACAGTTGCAAAGTAGAATGCCGCATCATCTTTGCTACCTTTATTATAGTTAAGTTGCCCTAACCAATAGTTAGCATTAGATTGATAGCTAGATTTGGGATAGCTTTTAATAAAGCTTTGTAATGCACCGATGGCCTCATCGATTTGCGCTTTAGATTTGCTTTTCATCGCAAGCGCAACTGCAGCATTATAATCTTCCTTTTCGCCACCACCAGAAGCTTCTGGTGCAGGTGCTGAAGTGGAGGAGTCCGCTGCTGCCGATGAATTTGATGATTCTGTAGTACCGCCACTCACCTGACCTAATTGCATATACAAATCTTTTTGGCGCTCAACAATTTGATTCAGTTTATATTGATTTTCCTGAATCTGACCACGCAATGTATCGATATCGCGTTGGTTGTCAGCAATCTGTTGCTGGATTTGATATAAGATCTGGCCTTGAGAGTTAACTGCCGTCTCAAGCTGAGTAAGACGATCACCGGATGAACCGGATCCGACATTAATGATTGGCGCTTGGGCAATAGCGGCCCAAGGGGCCGCTACGCCAACCAATAACGACAGACCTACAAATAAATGTCTGAAGTTACTGTTCATAAGAGATAATTTCGCTTATCGATTAGTATGCAATAACTGCACGACGGTTTTTAGCGTAATCAGCTTCTGTGTGACCTAACACAGCTGGTTTTTCTTTACCGTAAGAAACCAGAGAAACTTGATCACCCGCTACGCCTTTGCTTTGCAGGTACATTTTAACTGCATTAGCACGACGTTCACCCAGTGCGATGTTGTACTCAGGAGTACCACGCTCATCCGCATGACCTTCAACAACAACTTTAACAGATGGGTTGTTACGTAGGAAAGCTGCATGAGCATCTAACATATCAGCGTATTCTGGAGATACGTTGTATTTATCGAAACCGAAGTAAACGATATTGTTATTTTGCAGTTCTTGCATTTGCTGACGTGCCAGCTCTTCCGCAGACAGACCACTGTTAGTTTGGTTCATTGAAGAATCCGCGCCATTTTGGTCATTGTTTTTGTTAGAGCTACAAGCTGCGACAGCCATGATTGGTAATGCGATCATCAGCCCTTTAAGCACTTTATTCAGTTGCATCGTTTTGATCCTTAATAGTTTGCCACACATTATTATTATGCATCACAGATACGGCGACCAAGCAGGAAATTTAACCTGTCCATCGGTTGCCGGAAGACGCGCTTTGAAACGCCCGTCGGTCGAAACTAGCTGCAATATAGTCCCCAAGCCTTGAGAGGAGCTATAAATAACCATAGTGCCGTTAGGTGCGATACTCGGCGTTTCATCTAGAAACGTTTTCGTTAAATATTCAACGTTACCCGTCGCCAGATCCTGTTTGGCGATATGCTGCTGACCACCGCCGGAGCTGACCATTACAATGAAAGATCCATCCGGGCTAACATCAGCGTCCTGATTTTGTGTACCTTCCCAGGTCACACGTTCAGGGCTACCGCCATTAATATTAATCTTGTAAATTTGCGGACGACCCGCTTGGTCAGATGTATAGACCAATGTTTGACTATCTGGCATCCAGCTTGGCTCTGTATTATTACTACGACCATCAGTCACTTGACGAATTTGGCCGCTCGCTAAATCCATAATATAAAGATTTAAGCTACCTGTTTTTGACAAAGCAAAAGCCAGTTTAGTCCCATCTGGAGAAAACGCTGGAGCACCATTATGACGAGGGAATGATGCAACCTGACGAACGGCGCCAGTCGATAGCGTCTGAATCACCAGTGCTGAACTGCCACTTTCAAACGTCACATACGCCAAACGCTCACCATCAGGTGACCAAGTTGGCGACATCAAAGGTTCCGGAGAACGATGAACCGTAAATTGGTTATAGCCATCATAATCAGAAACACGTAATTCATAAGGGTATTGACCCCCTTTATTAGTCACAACATAGGCGATACGTGTACGGAATGCACCACGAATACCAGTCAGCTTTTCAAAAACTTCATCGCTTGCGGTATGGGCGGCATAACGTAACCACTCTTTAGTGACCTTATACTGGTTTTGAGATAAGACCGTGCCTGGGCTACCAGCAACATCAACTAATTGGTAGCTAACCACATAGCTGCCATCAGCCGCGGGTTGGATTTGACCGACAACAACGGCATTAATCCCCAATGCTGTCCAAGCCTCAGGAACTACTTCAGAAGCGGTCGCAGGTTGTTGAGGCATACGACTAGGCTCAATAGGGTTAAATTTGCCACTATTGCGTAAATCAGCACCAACAATTTGCCCGATTTCTTGTGGAGGTGTACCTGAGCCAGACCATTTAAAAGGAACAACCCCTATTGGCTGAGCACTATTAACACCTTCCGTGATCTCAATACGGATTTCAGCCTGAGCAACTGTTGCCCATAACATGAGGAACCCGAGAACTACTTTAAAAGCCTGCTTCATCCTTATCTCCCTTACTGTGGTATTCACTGCCACAATAATTCGCTGAATTTTAACAAAGGTATACTAACAAAACTAGATATTGTAAGAACTATTTATGCTATAGCAGACATAAATTCAATACAGACAGCTCCGACTTATCTTATTTTGGGCTAAATACAACTGTACTTCCTTGTTTTTTAAATGCTTCATACACATCCGCCGGTGGGCGTGGTAACGTTGCAAGGTTTGCAGCTCTGATTGCTGCACTACACAATGCTGGGTCATTAGAAGCATTATTTTTAGGGGTAATACTTACTAATAAGCCATCAGGTGCAATTTGTAACTTAATTTCACACGTACGTCCACGGTAAGTATCTGAATCATAAAACTTACTCTGAATCGCGGCTTTTATTTTACTTGCATAATTTTCAACGTCTGCATTGGATGCCCCAGAACGTTTACCGCCACCTTGGCCTGCGGAAGCCGCTCCACCTTCACGACTTGGCCCTGTAGAGGTCAAATCACCGAGTAGATTATCAATCTCAGCGGAATTTTTTGCAGCCTCTGCTTTCTCTTTAGCTGCTTTGGCTTTTGCTTCCTTATCGGCTTTGGCCTTAGCTTCTTTAGCTGCTTTAGCTTTCGCTTCTTTCTCCGCTTTCTCTTTCTCCGCTTTCTCTTTCTCCGCTTTCTCTTTCGCCTCTTTTTCCGCTTTAGCTTTCGCTTCTTTCTCCGCTTTCGCCTTAGCATCAGCCGCTGCTTTCGCTTTTATCGCTTCAGCTTCTTTTTTCGCTTCGGCCTCTGCTTTTTCCTTCGCGGCAGCTTGTTCTTTAATCAAGCGTTCTTTTTCTGCTTTGGCTTTTGCCGCCGCTTCTTCCGCTATTTTTTGCTCTTCCTTCGCTTTTCTTGCCGCTTCAGCTGCTTGTTTTTGTTGCTGCTCAACTTGTTTTTGCCGCTCCTGCGCTTCTCGTTCACTTTGAATACGCTCTTGCTCAAGCTGTTGCAGACGTTTTTGTTCCTGCTCTTGCTTTTCCCTTAGCTCAGCTTCTTGTTTACGCTCTTTCTCTTTACGCTCTTTAGCTGCTTGTTTAGCGCTATTTTCTTGTTGTTGCATTTGGTTATATTGCTGAACAACCGCGCCGGGATCGACCATCACCGCATCGATGACAGTCCCCTCCTCCCCTCCGCCGCCAAGTTTGACAACGGAAACTAAGGAACCAATTATAATTAGGCCTATCAATAAAACGTGCAACGCAAGCGACGTTAGAAGAGAAAGCCTTAAATTATCTTTTTTCTCTTTTGTCTTTCCCACAATTGGTTTCCAAAAAAAGAATCATTACTCACTCAATTACATGGGTTGAGTCATTAAACCGACCGATTTGATCCCTGCTTGATGCAAAATATTCAATGCCTTAATCACTTCATCATAGGGCACTTCTTTTGCACCACCGATAAGGAAAATCGCCTTTGGATTTTTATCTAGCTGAGCTTTCGCTTCAGCCGCAATCTGTTCTGGTGGTAGTAGCTCTAAGCGCTCACCATCAATTAACATATTGTATTGACCAACTCCCGCAACCTCTAAAATAATCGGTGGATTATCGCTTGATGATACGGTCTGGCTTTCAGCGGCATCCGGCAGATCAACCTCCACGCTTTGTGAAATAATCGGTGCTGTCGCCATAAAAATTAGCAACAGTACCAACAAAACATCCAGCAATGGAACAATGTTGATTTCGGATTTTAGCTCACGTCTGCGACTATTGCGCGCCATTCGCTTATCTCCCCGTATTATTTCTTATCAGCAGAGAATGCTTGGCGATGTAAGATAGCCAGAAACTCTTCCATAAAGTTATCGTAGCTCTGTTCTAGCTTATTGACTCGCTGATTTAATCGGTTATATGCCATTACCGCTGGGATTGCTGCAAATAAACCAATTGCTGTTGCAATCAACGCTTCAGCGATACCCGGCGCTACCATTTGTAGTGTTGCTTGTTTAACCGCACCTAATGCAATAAAGGCATGCATAATTCCCCATACCGTACCAAAAAGACCAATATAAGGGCTAATAGAACCAACCGTCCCTAAAAATGGGATGTGCGCTTCTACGGATTCAAGCTCACGGTTCATCGAAATGCGCATAGCACGAGATGCCCCGGTGACAACAGCATCCGGTGCATGAATATTCGCTTGGTGTAAACGAACAAACTCTTTGAAACCTGCATGGAAAATTTGTTCTGCTCCACTTAGCGAGTCACGGCGAGCCTGACTTTCTTTGTATAAGCGAGATAACTCAATACCAGACCAAAACTTATCTTCAAACGCTTCCGCTTCTCGAGCTGCCGCATTTAAAATTTTTGTTCTCTGAATAATGATGGCCCAAGAAGCAATAGAGAAACCAATCAAAACGAACATAATGATCTGAACCAATAGGCTCGCTTTTAGGAATAAATCCACGATATTCATGTCAGTCACTGTTTAAACTCCGCGACAATAGACTTAGGAAGCGCTGTCGGCTTCATTTTTGATGTGTCCACACAAGCAATCAGGGCCGTAGCCCCGCAAAGCAGGTTACCTTGTGAATCAATTAACCTTTGTTGAAAGGTTAAAGAGGCACGCTTCATCTCAATGATTTGTGTCTCAATTTCCAATAAATCGTCCAGCCGAGCCGCTCTAACAAAGTCCGTTGTCATACTCCTGACAACAAACCCGATATTCTCAGCCAGTAAACTTTGTTGATTGATACCTTTATCCCGTAGCATCTCGGTCCTAGCCCGTTCAAAAAAAGCGAGATAACGTGCATGATAAACCACACCGCCCGCATCCGTATCTTCATAATAGACGCGAACAGGCCAACGAAATAACATAACAATCACTCCATCCTAGGTTAAATTAATTAACGGTGCCACTATACTCAAGACGGTGGCGCTTTGGAATGACCTAGGGGTAAAGTTATCAAAAAAAAATTATGGATCCGCAGACCCATAATTGACAATTAGATTAGCTGAAGACTTTAACCAAGCCCCAGATAAGGATAATGATGGCAGGTAAAGGATGGAAAAGTAGTCGCCAAATCAATTTATTAGGTCGAAATCCGACACCAAAAATCATGCCACTACAGGTTGCCCAAATAAGTAATAACCCTTGCCAGATAAGAAATGAGCTGGTTTTAGCCGCAAATTGGGTTGGATCCCACATGACACTCCCAGCAATCCCTAACGCTAATATAAGGATAAGGATCCGTACCGGACCCTTATCCAATAGCTGATAGCTTTTATCCACCAGCATTATTTATTACTCGCCATCTTTAGCAGCAGCTTTATCTTCCGCATGCTCTAAAGCTAGAGCTGCAATCACTGCAAAACTACAAGCTAACAGCGTGCCAAGAATCCAGGCAAAATACCACATATGTTATGCTCCTTAATACAGTGAATGCTTGTTGCCTTCGATGAAGTTTTTGTCCAAACGGCCAAACATTTTGTAGTAACACCACGCAGTGTAAGCCAATACAATTGGAACAAAAATAATCGCAACAACCGTCATAACTTGCAGAGTAAACAGGCTAGATGTTGCATCCCACATGGTCAAACTTGCATTTGGCATGATGTTTGATGGCATGATGAATGGGAACATTGCAACACCACAAGTTAAAATGATACAAGCGATAGTGAGAGATGAACTCACAAACGCTAACGCATTTTTGTCTGCTTTACTAAACAGCATAGTCAACAGTGGCAGTACCACACCTAGAGCAGGTAATGCCCACAGCACAGGATAGTTGTTGAAATTAGTCAACCACGCACCTGAAGCAACTTCGACAGTTTTGTTCAGTGGGTTAGATACGCTTAATGTATCGATAGTTGAAGTCACAACGTAGCCATCGATACCCATAACCAACCAAGCACCTGCACCTGCGAAAGCCAGCAGAGTTAATAATGCTGTTACATAAGTTGCTTTACGAACACGTAGGTGTAGTTCACCGGTCGTACGCATTTGTAAGTATGTTGCACCTTGAGTCACAATCATCATTAAGCTAACAACACCAGCTAACAGACCATATGGGTTCAGTAGGCCGAACAAGTTACCTGTATAAGTCAGATATTGTTGGCTATCGATTTGGAATGGAACACCTAAAAGCAGGTTACCAAACGCAACACCGATAACTAATGGTGGAACGAAACCACCGATAAATAGACCCCAGTCCCACATGTTGCGCCATTTTGGATTCTCCAACTTAGAACGGTAGTCAAAACCGACTGGGCGGAAGAACAGTGCTGCAAGCACTAAAATCATCGCGACATAGAAACCTGAGAATGCCGCAGCATACACTTGTGGCCATGCTGCAAACATCGCACCACCTGCGGTGATCAACCAAACTTGGTTACCATCCCAGTGCGGCGCAACTGAGTTAATCATGATACGGCGATCAGTATCTGTTTTACCTAGAATTGGTAATAAGAAGCCGACGCCCATGTCAAAGCCATCCGTGACAGCGAAGCCAATCAGCAGAACGCCGATTAGAATCCACCACACAAATCGAAGAACTTCATAATCAAACATAAGTGGACTCCTGTTTACTGAACGTCTTGTGCAGAGTTGTTTTTCTGTTCAAAGTGGTAGCGGCCAGTTTTCAGGCTGCTTGGCCCTTTACGAGCGAATTTGAACATCAGGAACAATTCAGCAATTAAGAACAGTGTATACAGACCACAGATCAGAGCTAGAGAGAAAATCAGATCATGGGTTGTCAAGTTTGAGTGTGCAACGGAAACAGGGAGAACCTCACCGATAGCCCACGGCTGACGACCATATTCTGCAACGAACCAGCCTGATTCAATCGCAATCCACGGTAATGGAATACCGAACAATGCAGTACGTAGTAACCATTTGTTTTGACCAATACGGTTGCGTACCACTGACAGGAAGGATAGACCGATGATAATCAGCAGCAGGAAGCCTACGCCAACCATGATACGGAATGCCCAGAACAATGGACCTACATTCGGGATACTATCTTTAACCGCTTTTTGGATCTGTGCTTCTGTTGCATCAACAATATTTGGTGCGTATTGTTTCAGCAGAAGACCATAACCTAAATCTTTCTTGTTCGCTTCGAAAGATTTACGCAACTCAGGGTCTTTATTACCCGCAAGAAGTTGTTGTAACTCACCGTATGCAATCATACCGTTACGAATACGAACTTCGTGTTGCTTCATCAGATCTTTCAGACCTAGAACTGGTGTATCCAGTGAACGCGTTGTGATAAGACCCATCACCCATGGAATTTCAATTGCAAATTTGTTTTCCATTTTTTCGGTGTCAGGCCAAGCGATCAGGTTAAACGCTGCAGGTGGAGCATGCGTTTCCCACTCAGCTTCTACCGCGGCTAACTTGGTCTTCTGCACGTCACCCATTTCGTAGCCTGATTCATCACCAAGAACGATAACAGATAGTACAGCGGCAATACCGAAGCTTGCAGCGATTGCAAATGAACGTTTAGCAAACGCAAGGTCACGGCCCTTAAGCATATAGTAAGAGCTGATACCCAGAACAAACATCGCACCAGTACAATAACCAGCAGCAACTGTGTGAACGAATTTAACTTGTGCAACAGGGTTCAGGACCAGCTCAGAGAAGCTGACCATTTCCATACGCATTGTTTCGAAGTTAAAGTCTGCAGCGATAGGGTTTTGCATCCAACCGTTCGCAACGAGGATCCACAGCGCAGAGAAGTTAGAACCTAAAGCAACTAACCAAGTCACCGCAAGGTGTTGAGTTTTGCTTAAGCGATCCCAACCAAAGAAGAACAAACCAACAAACGTTGATTCAAGGAAGAATGCCATCAAACCTTCGATTGCCAGTGGTGCACCGAAGATATCTCCAACATAGTGGGCATAGTAAGACCAGTTAGTCCCGAATTGGAACTCCATAGTCAAACCAGTGGCAACACCTAGAGCAAAGTTAATACCAAATAACTTGCCCCAGAATTTAGTCATATCTTTATAAATTTGCTTACCAGACAGCACATATACCGTTTCCATGATCGCAAGCAAAAACGCCATACCAAGCGTTAGTGGTACGAACAGGAAGTGATACATCGCAGTTAAGGCAAACTGTAATCTTGACAGTTCGACAATATCAAACATCTTGACTCCTTGCTCCTAGCAGGAAGACACCGACTTGCGGCAACCCAGCTTCCAATACAATTAAAGAAAGCCTCTTAACTACCAGCAAAAAATGCCTCAAAACAACAAATAATTAACAAAATCAAAAACTCTAACGACACTATAATAATAGTACGCTTATCTTCACATACAATAAACTTCTTTTGCGTGATTCAGATTTGAATTCTGAATATATATCAATAATTATACCCTATAATAGAAAAATGAGTATTTGATCGCACACCAATTTAAGCAAATTATAAAAATAATGCTAGTACTAATGAATTGATTTGCGTCAACTTTTTTGATTGTTGTTAAGCGATTATCTTTATCATCAATTAATGGTTATTTAAATGTTAATTGTCTGTTATTGATAATAGTACAAATATTCTTAATTTTCTAAAAGAGAGCCTAAAAAATTAACTTTTTATTTAAAACTTCATAAAAAGATAATTTAATTTATAATATTAGCCTATTTGGTTTTTATTATGAATTTTATTAATTACTAAATAATCTCTGCTTATTTGACTATTTTAGATTTATTAATTAAGACTAAGCATCCGTTATTAAAAATGGCACTTTAGTAGTATATTTAATCACATTGAGTGAAAAACACCCAATTTAAGACTGAAGTACAACATTTAAGCAGTATAAATAACCGTCAAACGGCGATAATTGGAACCCGTTAAAGGGTAGTTGCATAGTACAATTAAATCTAAAAAAACTAGGCCGCCAAAAAGAGTACGACACTCCATCTCACGTATCCACACTGCGATAATCCGCTAATTTATCGATAACAGCACCTGTGTTATCCCTCTGTGTCTAGCGCGCCACGCACAACAAAAAAGGCCCGTATTCTTTTGGAATACGAGCCTCACTGTTTTAAATGTTTATGCTAAGCGAGAGCTTATTTTGCCAACATTGATTTCACAGCATCGCCAATGTCTGCCAAGCTACGTACTGTTTTCACGCCCGCAGCTTCTAATGCAGCAAATTTCTCGTCAGCTGTACCTTTACCGCCAGCGATAATCGCACCAGCGTGGCCCATACGCTTACCTTTAGGCGCTGTTACACCTGCAATGTAACCAACAACTGGCTTAGTTACGTGCTCTTTGATGTAAGCAGCCGCTTCTTCTTCTGCGTTACCACCGATTTCACCGATCATGACGATTGCTTCGGTTTGTGGGTCTTCTTGGAACATCTTCAGGATGTCAATGAAGTTTGAACCTGGGATTGGGTCACCACCGATACCAACACAAGTTGATTGGCCAAGACCTGCATCTGTCGTTTGTTTTACCGCTTCATAAGTCAGCGTACCTGAACGTGAAACGATACCGACTTTACCTGGCATATGGATATGACCTGGTTGGATACCAATTTTACATTCACCCGGCGTGATAACACCTGGGCAGTTTGGACCGATCATGCGTACGCCAGCTTCATCTAATTTCACTTTCACAGTCAGCATATCCAGCGTTGGGATACCTTCAGTAATAGTGATAATCAGTTTAATGCCCGCATCAATTGCTTCTAAGATAGAATCTTTACAAAATGGTGCTGGAACATAGATAACAGAAGCGGTTGCGCCTGTCGCTTCTACAGCTTCACGAACAGTATTAAATACAGGTAGGCCTAAGTGAGTTGTACCACCTTTACCCGGGGTCACACCACCAACCATTTTAGTACCGTAAGCAATCGCTTGTTCGGAGTGGAAAGTTCCTTGACCGCCAGTGAAACCTTGGCAAATTACTTTGGTGTTTTTATCGATTAAAATAGACATTATTTGGCCTCCGCCGCTGCTACTGCTTTCTTAGCTGCATCCGTCAGGCTGTTTGCTGCGATAATATTCAGACCGCTATCAGCCAGTTTCTTCGCACCTAACTCTGCATTGTTACCTTCTAAACGAACCACTACTGGTACATTCACGCCAACTTCTTCTACTGCACCAATGATGCCGTCTGCAATCAGGTCACAGCGAACGATACCACCAAAAATGTTAACGAAAACAGCTTTAACGCTCTTATCTGAAAGGATAATTTTAAATGCTTCAGTTACGCGTTCTTTAGTTGCGCCACCACCAACGTCTAAGAAGTTAGCTGGTGCACCGCCGTGCAGTTTAACGATATCCATGGTTCCCATTGCAAGACCTGCACCGTTAACCATACAACCGATGTTGCCATCAAGTGCAACATAGTTCAGTTCCCACTGTGCAGCTTGTGCTTCGCGCGCATCTTCTTGAGATGGGTCATGCATTTCACGCATTTCTGCTTGGCGATATAGTGCGTTGCTATCAACACCTAATTTACCATCCAAACAAACTAGGTCGCCTTCAGTATTGATAACTAATGGGTTGACTTCGATTAGAGCAAGGTCACGCTCTAAGAACATAGTCGCTAGGCCCATGAAGATCTTAGCGAATTGGCTAACTTGTTTACCCGTTAAGCCTAATTTAAATGCTAATTCACGGCCTTGGAAAGGCATAGGACCTGTTAATGGGTCGATAACTGCTTTGTGGATCAGTTCTGGCGTTTCTTCAGCAACTTTCTCAATCTCAACACCACCTTCGGTAGAAGCCATAAACACAACACGACGTGTGCCACGGTCAACTACTGCACCCAAATACAGCTCTTTAGCAATATCTGTCGCATGTTCAACAAGAATTTGGTTAACAGGCTGACCATTTGCATCTGTTTGGTAAGTAACAAGGTTTTTACCTAACCATTTTTCAGCAAATTCTTTGATATCGTTGATATTGCTTGTGACTTTAACGCCGCCAGCTTTACCACGTCCACCTGCGTGAACTTGGCATTTAACAACCCATGGGCCGTTTCCGATTTTTTTAGCCGCTTCTACAGCTTCATCTGCTGATGAGCAGGCATAACCCGTTGGTGCTGGCAAACCGTAGCGTGTAAAAAGCTGTTTTGCCTGATACTCGTGTAAATTCATGATGTTCTATCCATAATTGAGTCTGAAGAGGCGTTTATTCGCCTCCTGCAATTGTTACTGATTTAGCAACTGGCGGGAGCCGGTTGCATCGGTTACTTCAGACCGGACAGGTATGCCCCTGCCCTGTTATGTTGCTATACGTCCAGCAGTAAACGAGTTGGATCTTCCAGCATATCTTTGATAGCCACTAAGAAGCCAACTGACTCTTTACCATCAATTAGGCGGTGGTCATAAGATAATGCAAGGTACATCATTGGAAGAATTTCGACCTTACCGTTAACCGCCATAGGGCGATCTTTAATAGCATGCATGCCTAAGATTGCACTTTGTGGTGGGTTAATGATAGGTGTGGACATGAGAGAACCAAATACGCCGCCATTAGTGATAGTGAAGTTACCACCAGTTAAGTCTTCAACCGTTAATTTACCGTCGCGACCTTTAACAGCCAGTTCTTTAATTGTCTTCTCGATATCAGCCATGCTCATCGCATCAACATCACGCAATACTGGTGTTACCAGACCACGAGGTGTCGATACCGCAATACTGATGTCGAAATAGTTGTGGTAAACCACATCTGTACCGTCAATAGAAGCATTCACTTCTGGATAACGTTTCAGTGCTTCGACCGCTGCTTTAATGTAGAAAGACATAAAGCCTAAACGCACACCGTGACGTTTTTCGAACGCTTCACCATATTGCTTACGCAGATCTTTGATTGGCTGCATGTTAACTTCGTTAAAGGTTGTTAACATCGCAGTGCTGTTTTTCGCTTCCAACAGACGCTCAGCAATACGTTTACGCAGACGTGTCATTGGTACACGTTTTTCGCTACGATGTGCCAGTGGCGCTTGTGGAGCAGCAGGTGCTTGTGCTTTAGCAGCAGGCGCTGATTTGTTCGCTGCTAAATGTTTTTCAACATCTTCGCGAGTCAGACGACCACCAACACCCGTGCCTTTAATATCTGCTGGGTTAAGATCATGCTCTGCAACTAAGCGACGGATCGCTGGAGACAGTGCATCATTGCTCTCTTCTTCCAAGCTCGCCGTTTGACGTTGTGCAGGTGCAGCTTCTTGAGCAGGTTTCACATCCGCTGGCATGCCAGTGCTATCACCCAAACGAATACGGCCTAACAGTTGTTTAGATAACACTGTTGCACCTTCGTCTTCAACGATAGCTTCTAGTACACCCGCTTCACTTGCAGGAACTTCTAGTACAACTTTATCCGTTTCGATTTCAACCAGCACTTCGTCACGTTCAACGCTATCACCTGGTTTTTTATGCCATGTGGCAACCGTAGCATCAGCAACGGATTCAGGAAGATCTGGAACAAGAATTTCTACACTACTCATTTTCTATCCTTTAATTATTCAATGTTCAACGCGTCATTAACCAGAGCTTGTTGCTGCTCTTGGTGAACGGACGTATAACCAACTGCTGGAGATGAAGAAGCAGCACGACCTGCATAACGTAAAGTCGCCCCTGCTGGGATAGCTTCACGGAAGTTGTGTTGGCTGCAATACCAAGCGCCTTGGTTCAATGGCTCTTCTTGACACCATACGAAATCCTTAACATGCGCATATTGCGCCAGCGCTTGCTGAATATCTTCGTGTGGGAACGGATATAGCTGCTCAATACGCACGATAGCAACATCTGTTTGTTCATTCTTACGACGCTGTTCTAACAGATCGTAATAAACTTTACCTGAACACAGAATGACGCGTTTCACGTTTTTCGGATTGATTTCATCTATTTCACCGATTACTGGCAGGAATTTACCATTCGCCAGCTCTTCCATGCTTGATACCGCTAATGGATGACGCAGCAGTGATTTAGGTGACATCACAATCAGAGGACGACGCATATCGCGTAGTGCCTGACGGCGTAACATGTGATAAACCTGAGCAGGCGTTGACGGCACACACACTTGCATGTTTTGGTCTGCGCACAGTTGCAGATAACGCTCTAAACGTGCAGAGGAGTGCTCTGGGCCTTGGCCTTCATAACCGTGTGGTAAAAGCATTACCAAGCCACACATACGACCCCATTTTTGCTCACCTGAGCTAATAAATTGGTCGATAACCACTTGCGCACAGTTTGCGAAGTCACCAAATTGAGCTTCCCAAATCGTCAGAGCGCGTGGTTCTGTCGTCGCGTAGCCATATTCGAATGCCAACACCGCGTTTTCTGTCAGAACTGAGTCCCAAACATTAAACACGCCTTGCCCGTTATGGATATTTTGCAGCGGTACATATACTGAACCGTTCGTTTGATTATGAACAACAGCATGACGGTGGAAGAACGTACCACGGCCAGCATCTTCACCAGATAGACGAACAGGAATACCTTCATCAACCAAGGTTGCATATGCCAATGTTTCTGCTGCACCCCAATCAAGAGGTTTTTCGCCTTTTGCCATTTCAGCACGGTCAGAGTAAATTTTCTCAACACGAGACTGAGTGACAACTTCAGCAGGGATAGTACTGGTTTTAACCGCAAGCTCTTGCAAGCGTTTTAAATCAAATGTGGATTTGTATTCTTCATTCCATTCATGGTTCAGGTACGGTTCCCATGTATAAGAATGTAGCCCCATTTCACGCCACTCTTCAACGACACAGTCGCCTCTATCTAGCGCGTCACGGTACAAATTAACCATCTCAGTGACTTCATCAGCAGTCACAACACCACTTTCAATTAGACGGTCAGCATAGATTTTACGTGGGGTCGGATGTTTTTTGATTTTTTGATACATAATTGGCTGAGTTGCATTTGGCTCATCAGCTTCGTTATGACCATGACGACGATAACAAACGAGGTCAATCATCACATCACGTTTAAAGGTATTACGGAAATCTAGTGCTAAGCGAGTGACAAATGCTACCGCTTCTGGATCATCAGCGTTCACGTGGAAGATAGGTGCTTGGACCATCTTCGCGATGTCAGTACAATACTCTGTTGAACGAGTATCTTTCGGGTTAGACGTTGTGAAACCGATTTGGTTGTTAATGACGATACGTACAGTACCACCAACTTCATAACCACGCGCTTGAGACATGTTCAGTGTTTCTTGAACAACGCCTTGGCCTGCTACCGCAGAGTCACCATGGATGGTGATTGGTAGCACCATATTGCTACGGCCTTCATCAAGACGGTCACGACGAGCACGGACAGAGCCAATAACAACTGGGCTAACTATCTCAAGGTGAGATGGGTTAAATGCCAATGCTAAGTGAACACGTGAGCCTTCGGTTTGGAAATCAGAAGAGAAGCCTTGGTGATATTTAACGTCACCAGCACTTGAGTGGTCTTTGTGTTTACCTGCGAACTCATCGAATAGTTCAGCCGGTTTTTTACCTAAAATGTTGATAAGAACGTTAAGGCGACCACGGTGAGCCATACCTAGTACAACTTCACGCGTATCTTGTTTACCCGCATGGTGAATCAAATCTTTCAGCATTGGGATCAGTGAATCACCACCTTCCAATGAGAAACGTTTTGCACCTGGGAATTTAGCGCCTAAATAACGCTCTAGCCCTTCTGCTGCTGTTAATTCAGCTAAGAAGCGACGTTTTTCTTCTTTCGTAAATTGCTCAGCGACATTCACAGACTCGAGGCGTTGCTGGATCCAGCGTTTTTCCTCAGTATTTGTGATATGCATGTATTCAGCACCAATAGAACCGCAATAAATACGTTTCAGTGCATCATACAGGTCGCTAAGTTTCATGGTCTCTTTGCCAATCGCAAAAGAACCCACATTGAATGTTTCGTCGAAATCTTCTTTCGTTAGATTATGGAATGCTGGATCTAAATCGGGAACAGATTCACGTTTCCATAAACCTAATGGGTCAAGATTTGCATTTTGATGCCCGCGGAAGCGGAATGCGTTAATCAACTGCAAAACTTTTACTTGTTTTGCGTCGATTGCAGGATCGCTAACAGAGGTATGATAACGAGTCGAGTCTTTTGCTAAGCGACGGAAATATTCGCGTGCTTGTGAGTGGAATTGCTCAGCGTTGGTGCCTGCTCCAGGCAGTTGCTGGAAGATTTCTCTCCAGCCAGCATCAACAGAATTGGGGTCAGTTAGATAATCTTCATAGAGTTGTTCTATGTAAGTCTGGTTCGCGCCTGCCAGAAAGCTCGAATCCAGCCAGTCCTTCATTACGCCGTTCTGCATTGTGATCCCTTAAGCTTTTACAGCTTTAGTTTTCGCCGTGGTTAACTAATTGCCGCGTTTAAGCGGCCTCGATAAAGGTTCTTCTGGACGTGCTTTATGCATGTTCTCACTTTGGGTTTCCCTTTATCACTCCGGGCTCCCCTTTTAAGGAACCTTTAAAAACTGACTGCAGTTTTTAAAGGTTCCTCGAGTTTGCTCGCGTCTTCATCATTTGCAGTTTGGCTTATTACTTTCACTTTTTTGCTTTTACTTTTTACTATTTAATAACCTACGGTACTTTCGTACCGCAGGTTAAATCGGTTTTATGCACTATGTTTTAGTAACATAGATTTAATATGCCCGATAGCTTTCGTTGGATTTAGTCCTTTAGGACATACATTGACACAATTCATGATGCTATGACAGCGGAAAACACTAAAAGCGTCGTTCAGATCATCTAATCGAGCATCTGTTTCAGTATCTCTACTATCAATTAGGAACCTGTATGCAGCTAAAAGACCTGCTGGACCAATAAATTTGTCCGGGTTCCACCAGAACGATGGGCAAGAAGTTGAGCAACATGCACATAAAATACACTCATATAATCCATCGAGTTTTTCACGCTGTGCCGGTGACTGTAAATTCTCACGCGCCGGTGGGTTCTTATTATCATTAATAAGATACGGACGAATTTTTTCGTATTGAGTATAGAACTGGCTCATGTCGATAATCAGGTCACGAATAACAGGCAGACCTGGTAATGGACGGATCACAATTTTCTTTCCGCTACGAGTCAACGCAGACAGCGGTGTGATACAAGCCAGACCATTTTTACCATTCATGTTAACGCCGTCAGAGCCACATACACCTTCACGGCAAGAACGACGGAATGACAATGTTGGATCTTTCTCTTTCAGTTGGATCAACGCATCCAGCAACATCATGTCACGCCCTTCAGGCACTTCGAGCGTGTAATCTTGCATACGTGGCGCGTTATCTACGTCCGGATTATAGCGATAAATCGAAAATTCAAGTTTCATAGTTCATTTCTCCGCAACTGGATTAACACCACGCATTAATAAGTACGTACTTTCGGCGGGAAGGGTTCACGCAACTTAGGTTGCATGTTCACTTCACGACGCGTCATCGTTTCAGATTGCGGTAAATACAATGAGTGACACAGCCAATTAACGTCATCACGATCTGGATAGTCGAAACGGCTATGCGCTCCGCGACTTTCAGTACGGAAGTTTGCAGCTTGTGCTGTTGCATAAGCTGTTTCCATCAAGTTATCCAGCTCTAAACATTCAATACGTTGAGTGTTGAACTCGGTCGATGTGTCATCAAGACGTGCATTTTTCAAACGCTCGCGGATGACTTTCAGCTCTTCTAAACCTTTCGCCATTGCATCACCTTCACGGAATACCGAGAAGTTATGTTGCATGCAGGTTTGCAGCGCTTTACGGATTTCAACAGGATCTTCACCCGTACGTGCATTTTCCCAGCGGTTAAAGCGAGCCATTGCAGCATCAATGTCAGATTCAGATGCTTCACGCATTGAACCTTGCTCCATCAGTGACTCTTTCAGGTGTAGACCCGCAGAACGACCAAATACCACTAAGTCGAGCAATGAGTTACCACCAAGGCGGTTAGCACCGTGTACAGATACACACGCAATTTCACCCACAGCGAACAGACCTGGAATGACTTCATCCTCGCCTTTTTCGTTATAACGAATCGCTTGACCTGTAACCTTAGTTGGGATACCGCCCATCATATAGTGACACGTTGGGATAACTGGGATTGGCTCTTTGATTGGGTCAACGTGAGCAAAGGTACGAGATAACTCAAGAATACCCGGTAGGCGTGATTCCAGAACTTCTTTACCCAAGTGGTCCAATTTCAATTTCGCGTGAGGTCCCCAAGGGCCATCACAGCCACGACCTTCACGGATTTCAATCATAATTGAACGAGCAACAACGTCACGACCAGCAAGGTCTTTCGCGTTAGGCGCATAACGCTCCATGAAACGCTCGCCGTCTTTATTCAATAGGTATCCACCTTCACCACGGCAGCCTTCTGTTACCAGAACCCCTGCACCTGCGATACCTGTTGGGTGGAATTGCCACATTTCCATATCTTGTAGTGGCACACCCGCACGGGCAGCCATACCAACACCGTCACCCGTATTGATGTGAGCGTTTGTTGTGGATTGATAGATGCGGCCTGCACCACCTGTTGCAAGGATCGTTGCTTTAGCTTTGAAGTAAACTAGCTCGCCAGTTTCCATACAAATTGCCGTACAACCAACGATATCGCCATCTTGGTTTTTAACTAAATCAAGGGCATACCACTCAGAAAAAATAGTGGTGTGGTTTTTCAGGTTTTGTTGATACAACGTATGCAACAGAGCATGACCAGTACGGTCAGCAGCAGCAGCGGTACGAGCCGCTTGCTCACCACCGAAGTTTTTAGACTGACCACCGAATGGACGCTGATAAATACGACCGTCGTCCAAACGAGAGAATGGTAAGCCCATATGTTCTAATTCAAGAATCGCTTCTGGACCCGTTTTACACATGTATTCGATGGCATCTTGGTCACCGATATAGTCAGACCCTTTTACGGTGTCATACATGTGCCACTCCCAGTTATCTGGGTGAGTGTTACCTAGTGCAACAGTGATACCACCTTGCGCTGATACCGTATGAGAACGGGTTGGAAAAACTTTTGACAACAAGGCGCAAGATAAGCCAAGTTGCGAAATTTGCAATGCAGCGCGCATACCTGCGCCACCTGCACCGATAACGATAGCGTCAAATTCTCTTATTGGCAGATTCATTTATGCACCCCACACCACAATTGTTCCGTAAATTAAGTAAGCCAGCAGCGCAACAACAATAACAAGCTGCAACACTAAACGTAGTGCCAATGGCTTAACATAGTCAGTGAGCACCTGCCATAAACCAATCCAGGCATGCACTAAAATCGAGAACAATGTGAGGATAGTAAATACTTTCGTCACAGAAGATGCGAAGAAACCACGCCATGTTTCATAAGTGATATCGTTGATGGCAATAAAGCCAACAAGATACAGTACATAGAGTACGATAACGATCGCTGAACCACGGATTAACAGCCAGTCCTGAATACCAGTGCGGCCTAAAGCTGAAGCATTACTTACCATACTAATATCCCCGCCAGAATTGCCAGAACGACAGTAATAACAAACGTGATTTTTGCAGATGAGTTACCTGCGGCTAGTGTTTCATCAACCCAGCCGAAGTCCATCAGCATATGACGAATACCACCACAAATGTGGTAAGCCAATGCTGTTAGAATTCCCCAAAGAATGAACTTAGCAAAAAAGCCGGTCATTATTTCGGATACGTATTGAAAGCCTTCTGGAGAGGAGAGAGATGTCCCTAACAACCAAAGCAGAATACCAACTGCGATGAAAGTAATGACGCCAGAGACACGGTGCAAGATCGAAGAGATTGCAGTGATCGGGAAGTGGATCGTCTGCAGATCAAGATTGACAGGTCTTTGTTTTTTCACAATTTTGCCCACACAGCTCTTTATTATTTTCCTTCCTCCGGACCTGGGGCGGAAATGGACAGCGACAGGGGTACAAAATGCAACTTAAACTAAACGTTAGTCCATCATGTTCAAGTAGAGTTGCATACTGATTACGCTGGAACTCCTACATCAGGGTAATCCGGAGACCTGCTGCCAGTATAAAGTCTTCACATTGCTATTACAATTCCCACACAAAATGTTTGGTGACATTTAGCCCGAACAGTGAGAGGGATCACGATTTAAACATTTTATATAAATGTGCTTATCTTATTTGACAATGATTCAACATTTATCTTACATATATGGCTGGTAGAATTATCTGAACGTCGCCAATATCTCAATCGGCGTGAAAGAAAACTGAAAAGTTATGAAACTAGTTTCCCTTACTAAAAATAATGATATTGTAGGGAAAACAACAAAAAGAACATAACATCTACACACTCGTAAACAACCTAAAAGACATTGTCATCGGTAGTCAGATTTCAGGATTTAATGTGATAGCTAGCTGATTTCCACAACACACCGGTAGAACAATGTGTAAAGACGCAGTATAACGCTGAGTTCTGGTTGTTGGGTGTTGATTATCAAGCGCTAAGGAGACCGTAAATGGCTGATAACAAAGCTAAGCTAACGACTGAGAGTGCAAGTACAATTGAACTAGACATTCTAACCCCAACTCTCGGTCAAGACGTTATCGATGTCCGAACTTTAGGTTCAAAAGGGTATTTCACCTACGACCCTGGATTTACCTCTACTGCTTCATGTGAATCAAAAATCACTTACATTGATGGTGATAAAGGCATTCTGCTGCACCGCGGTTTTCCAATTGACCAATTGGCAACCGAAGCCTCTTACTTAGAGGTTTGCTACATCCTGTTATACGGCGAAGCGCCAACGCAAGAACAATACAATACCTTTAAGAATACGGTAACTCGCCATACCATGATCCATGAGCAAATTACCCGTATGCTTACAGGCTTCCGCCGCGACTCACACCCTATGGCAGTATTGTGTGGTGTGACAGGTGCGCTAGCAGCCTTCTATCACGATGCGCTGGATGTTAACAACCCTCGCCACCGTGAAATCACTGCGTATCGTCTGCTGTCTAAGATGCCAACGGTTGCGGCGATGTGCTACAAGTACTCCATCGGTCAACCTTTCGTCTACCCTCGTAATGACCTGTCTTATGCAGGTAATTTCTTGTACATGATGTTCTCTACACCATGTGAAGAGTATGTGGTTAACCCAGTGCTTGAGCGCGCAATGGATCGTATTTTAATCCTACACGCCGACCACGAACAAAACGCTTCAACGTCAACCGTACGTACTGCTGGCTCTTCCGGTGCAAACCCATTTGCATGTATTGCTGCGGGTATCGCTTCGCTATGGGGACCTGCTCATGGTGGTGCTAACGAAGCTTGTCTACGTATGTTGGAAGAGATCCAAACTGTTGAACACATTCCAGCATTTATTGAGCGTGCGAAAGATAAAAATGACTCTTTCCGTCTGATGGGCTTTGGTCACCGTGTTTATAAAAACCATGACCCACGCGCGACTGTTATGCGTGAAACCTGCCATGAAGTTCTAAATGAGCTTGGCCTGAACGATAGCCTACTCGAAGTGGCGATGGAACTGGAGCGTATTGCACTAAACGACCCATACTTCATTGAGAAAAAACTGTATCCTAACGTTGACTTCTATTCAGGTATCATCCTGAAAGCAATGGGTATTCCATCATCTATGTTCACCGTGATCTTTGCTATTGCACGGACTATCGGCTGGATTGCACACTGGAACGAAATGCATGATGATGGTCTGAAAATCGCACGTCCTCGCCAGCTATATACTGGCTACGGGAAACGTGAGTTTAACTCTAACCTATCAAAAAAATAATATTCTCACTAAAACGATTCGATTCCCTACATACCAAAGCCCCGAAAATCGGGGCTTTTCTATCGCATGATTTAGCTAGTTGATTGGTATTCTTTTGGTGTAACACCACTCATTTTTTTAAAAAAACTAATAAATGCGCTATCACTCGTTAGCCCTAATTCTTGAGTGATAAAATGGTAGGGCTTCCCTTGAGCAAGAAGCTCTACAGCCTTTATAAAACGCCACTGTTGGCGCCAAACCTGATAACTCATGCCTGTTTCACGCAAAAAAATACGTGTAATCGTTTTTTCACTTGCTCCAACGGTTTGGGCCAGCGCGACTAATGGTGGAGGAAGCTGCTCCATATTGACATGTTTCAGTCTGCGATCTTGCGGTATAGCGATAAACATCGGCTCTTTACTCGCATTTTGCAATTCATCGATAAACACAGGTAATAAATTGGCTAACCGCCCTGTTTGCCACTGGCTATCAAAAGGTGCAATAGCAATACGTTCAAGAAGCTCTCTCAATAGCGGTGTTACCGTTAACACCATGACTTCACTACCAATTTGCTGAGCAAACTGTTGGCTTAGATAAACGGAGCGATAGCCAACAGACGCCCGCATTTGCGCACGATGAACAACCTGTGCGGGGATCCAAGCCACTCTGCCAGGAGGAAGTAATGATAAGCGGTTTTCCAATGAAATACGGATACAACCTTGCTGCGTAAACAGTAATTGCCCCATATCGTGAGCATGAAAGCCTGAGTCGTGTTGCCCCATCTCCGCTGCAATCCCTAATATCGGAGCTTGATACCAATGTGTCTCAAACTTATCTTGCTGATTAAGCCATGCCATAACATGTCCTATTTTTGATATTTATTGTCTTTATTATTGTAATAAGACAGTAAAAATACAACTAAACTGCTCGCCATCAGTGACAGATATAGGATTATTAATATGAAACGCCCTCTTTCATTATGGCTGGCTGTTGCCTTAATGATGTTTCCACAAATCGTTGAAACCATATACAGCCCAGCATTAACGGGGATTGCTATCGCTTTCCATGTTAATGCAGAACAAGCTTCACAGACGCTTTCACTCTATTTCTTTGCATTTGCATTCGGCGTCGTATTTTGGGGAAGAATGTGTGACACACTAGGCCGCCGTCCAACAATACTTGCAGGACTTTTATTGTATGGAGTTGCCTCGATTGGAGCCTTATTTGTAACGCATTTTTATTTATTATTGCTTATGCGCATGTTATCCGCTTTTGGTGCAGCTGTAGGCTCTATTGGCACCCAAACAGCCATGCGTGATTGTTATCAAGGCCATGAATTATCTAAAGTATTCTCTATTATGGGGATCGCTCTAGCCATTAGCCCAGCAATGGGTATGTTAGCAGGTTCATTATTAGTCAGTAGTGGCGGTTATCAAGCCGTTTTTATTGGCTTAGCGGTTTTAGCTATTGGGTTATTGTTGTGGTCTTGTTATCGACTTCCAGAAACTCGACCAGCAAATGTGATACACAGCCCATTTTTAACCACTTTATTCACCATGATTAGGGATAAAGAAATTGTCAGAAATGTGATATTGATAGCATTTTTCAACATTAATTTATTCAGTTATTACCAACTGGCGCCCTTTCATTTTGAACAATTAGGGCTATCTCAACAACAATTTGGCCTAACTGGGATCTTATTAGCGTTAGGTGTAGGAATTGGTTCGACGTTAAATCGCCATTTATTGGGTAAAAATTGGTCACCAGAAAAATTAGTTAAGCTATCAAGCTTTGTTTCACTAATAAGTGGTTGCCTAGTTTTTATCCTAATGCATTCAGTGTGGTTTATCGCGCCTGTAATAGGGGTCGTCATTGGCTATGGTATTGCAATCCCTAATATTCTAGCTCATGCACTTAGCCGCTATTCCGACAATAAAGGCACTGCGGGTGCCATTTTAGGGCTATTTTATTATATAGGGCTTGCGGTAGGTTTGATGGTGGCAGGCTGGAGCCAACATTTAGGTGGGGTTTTGGTAATAGGCAGCATTATTCTCAGCCTATCATCCCTTCGCTATCGCACACAGTAAATTCAACTCACTGTCTATGTGCAGCGCCAATATTGATTGGGCTGCACATGTTTATTTTAAATAACGCTTAAGCAGGATTATCAATATCAATGAATACCGCATCTAGCCCGTGGTTATCTACCAGCCACTGAGTAAGTGCTTTGATCCCATAACGCTCAGTCGCATGATGCCCCGCTGAGTAAAAATGGATCCCCATTTCTCTTGCAATGTGGATCGTCTGCTCAGATACTTCCCCTGTTACAAAAGCATCTACACCAAATTCCGCGGCTTGCAAAATAAAGCCTTGTCCACCCCCTGTGCACCATGCAATTTGGCGAATTTCTTGTTTCCCCGTATCACCACAATGGAGTGCTTTACGCCCAAGGTGCGTTTCCAGTCGTTCAGTTAATTCAGCAGGCGTAATCGGCTGATCAAAGTAACCAAATGGCATTAATGGCTCAATATGACCATCAATTTTAACCCCCATGATATGCGCCAACTGGGTATTATTTCCTAAGTGAGGATGTGCGTCTAAAGGCAAATGATAGCCATATAAGTTAATATCGTTTTCGAGGAGCGTTTTTAGACGCTTTCTTTTCATCCCTTTGATCACAACGGGTTCATTTTTCCAAAAGTAACCATGATGAACAATGACAGCATCCGCATTCATTTCAACGGCTTTATCAAGTAATGCTTGGCAGGCAGTGACTCCCGTTACAATCTTTTGTACATGTGAACGCCCTTCGACTTGTAAACCGTTCGGCGCATAGTCTTGGAATTCGCTGACTTTCAGCTCATTATTAATAAGTTCTTCCAACGCTAAGTTACGCATAATATTGTCCTTTTACTGCATCGGTTTTGCCTGTTCTAGCAAAAATGGTTGGTTTTGTGACAAGCTATCTAGAGTGTCTAGCTTTTGACATCCTCCCCACCCTAAAGGGTAAGATCCCTACTATATTCATAATGGTCGTGAGGATCAGCCATGAAGCCATTTTTGTATACAGGATATCGTTTTTCCTGCCTCATGGTTTTCATTTTGGAGCGCTAAGGAGGCGTGGTTGAAAAAAGCAACAAGCCCTGCAAAGTGCGCTATGTCATGCCATTACTGACTATTGAGTCTTAATTGAAATTTAAAGGCGCGCCATCGCTTCATAGTCGGCATTATACTTTGGTCCATGAAAAAGGAAAAGTGATGCGCTAATGAGCGCCTCATCGGCATAGAAAAAGAGGGAATGGTGGAGATAGGTCAGGTTAAATAATCTAGCATTTGAAATTAATATTCCCCCCACAACCTAGTGTTGCGGGGAGCAGGATCGCCAATTAGCGATGAGTATTCATGGTCATTTCTGAGCGCTCAAGCCAAACGGGTTTATCACTTGTTTTAGCCCACACTTTATAAAGGTAGCTATAAAACTTTGCGCGTTGTGGATGAAAAACCATAACCGGAAATGCAAGTATGCCAGCGGTTAACGCTGCTGTGCGGCGTAAAAGCACCTGATTCCGGGAGTATTCGTGATATGCGGACATCGATATCCTCCTGTCAGTAGCCACATTATTTGCCGATTTTAGTTTGCCCCTAACTTACACATAGTACCCATTCAAGAGTGACCAAAATCGTACAGATAGTATGAAAGATAAATTAACTGCCTTAATAATACTCTTCTATTGGTAATTTTACTACTGATCTGACCACTTAAAAGATAAAAAAATCGTCAATTTTGAGAAAAAATGTAGGTTTATTACAATAATTAACAGCAAAATGAATAAAAACAACAAAAAGACCACAATAAATTAACAACATCGATTAACAAAGCGTCGCACTGCCGCTTTTTATCGCGATTTTTATACTTTTTTTACACCCCTAACTGACTTTTTATCAGCTTCTTTACAACGTAATCCTTACCCTACTCCTATGGAAATAATAAGGAGAAACGACTGTGTCATTACTTTCCATTATTGGGGCAGTTTTCGTTGTTTTACTGCTGGTTTATCTCATTTATGCCCTGCTTAACGCGGAGGATTTCTAAGATGGCCACAAGTGCATTACTACTTATTGCCAGTTTTTTACTGGTGCTATTTGTACTCGCGAAACCACTCGGACTATTTATTGCCCGATTAATAGAAGGCGATATGCCACACTTTATCGCCAAAACTGAGACGATCATTTGGCGTTTCAGTGGGCTAAAACAGCCAGGTCGAGAAATGGCAGAGATGAATTGGTCACGTTACGCATTCGCCATTTTGCTGTTTAACGCATTGGGCTTTGCGTTACTTTTTATTCTGCTGCTATTTCAAGGCAACCTCCCTCTTAACCCACAAAAATTTCAAGGGATGAATTGGGATCTCGCTTTTAATACTGCAATTAGTTTTGTAACCAATACCAACTGGCAATCTTACAGTGGTGAAAGCAGCTTAAGTTACCTGAGCCAAATGGCTGGATTAACCGTACAAAACTTCTTATCCGCAGCAACAGGCATCGCAGTCGTGTTCGCTCTGATCCGTGCTTTTGCACGCCACAGCAGTAAGACGCTGGGTAATGCTTGGGTGGATCTCACGCGTATTACGCTCTATTTACTCTTACCGTTAGCAGTTATTTTTGCGCTCTTTTTTGTTAGCCAAGGTGTGATCCAGAATTTCTCGCCTTATGTCTTAAGCAATAATCTAGATAGTTCAGCTCAACTCATTCCAATGGGGCCTGTGGCATCTCAAGAAGCGATAAAACTCTTGGGCACAAATGGAGGCGGATTTTTCGCCGCAAACTCTTCTCATCCCTTTGAGAATCCAACGGCGTTGACTAACTTCGTACAGATGTTAGCGATCTTTTTGATCCCAACAGCCTTATGTTTTGCCTTTGGTCGCTCCGTGGGGGATAACAAACAAGGAAATGCCCTGTTATGGGTCATGGCGATTATTTTTGTCATCGCGGCTACAACGGTGATTTATGCCGAGTATGTTGGCAACCCTTTTTTAGCTGATTTTGCGGCAAATAGCCCAATCAATATGGAAGGAAAAGAGAGCCGATTTGGGATCCTTGGCTCAGCATTATACGCCGTTGTGACTACCGCAGCGTCATGCGGTGCCGTCAATGCCATGCATGACTCTTTTACTGCGTTAGGCGGTATGGTGCCAATGTGGCTAATGCAGATTGGTGAAGTGGTATTTGGTGGCGTCGGCTCCGGTCTGTATGGCATGTTGCTCTTTGTTTTACTTGCCGTATTTATTGCCGGTTTAATGATTGGCCGTACTCCCGAATATTTGGGTAAAAAAATTGAAGTGAGAGAAATGAAAATGGTGGCTATTGCTATTTTAGTTACACCGACATTAGTACTTTGCGGTACTACACTCGCTTTAATGACAGATGTGAGCCGCGCTGCCATTTTTAACCCTGGTGCTCATGGTTTTAGTGAAGTGCTATACGCTTTCTCTTCTGCTGCCAACAACAACGGAAGTGCTTTTGCAGGGCTTAGTGCAAACACACCGTTCTACAATGTTGCACTGGCAATCACCATGCTCTTAGGCCGCTTTGGTGTCATCTTCCCTGTTCTTGCTATCGCGGGTTCATTAGCAATGAAAAAACCTCAAATGGCAAGTACCGCCAGTTTACCGACGTATTGGCCTGTTTTTATTGGCTTATTAATTTTAACCATTTTACTCATCGGTGCTCTAACTTTCGTGCCCGCACTTGCGCTGGGTCCGATAGCAGAACATTTGCAAATTGGGTTAGCAGCATAATGAGGGAAATAAAATGAACAGTAAAAAAACTCAGCTTTTTGACCGTAAACTCGTTCGTCAATCGATTATTGATGCGATAAAAAAATGTACACCGCAAGCTCAATGGCGAAACCCCGTCATGTTTGTGGTCTATATCGGTAGTCTTATTACCACGCTGTTATGGCTAGCGATGCTCACCCATTATAGTACTGGGGATGCTTGGTTTAGTGGCATGATAACCTTATGGTTATGGTTTACTGTCTTATTTGCTAATTTTGCTGAAGCGCTCGCAGAAGGGCGCAGCAAAGCACAAGCGGCTAGTCTCAAAGGGGTTAAGAAACTCAGCAGTGCGGTACGTCTTGCTAACCCTAGCTTGGATGCCCCGCAAGAAACCGTCAATTCAGACCAGCTACGCAAAGGTGATATCGTTTTGATCCGTGCGGGTGAAACCATTCCTTGTGACGGTGAAGTGCTTGAAGGCGGTGCCTCCGTCGATGAAAGTGCAATTACGGGGGAATCAGCACCCGTGATCCGTGAATCTGGTGGGGATTTCTCCTCAGTGACGGGGGGCACCCGTGTATTGTCAGACTGGCTGATCGTTGAGTGTACCGTTAATCCCGGTGAAACTTTTCTTGACCGAATGATCTCCATGGTTGAGGGAGCGCAACGTCGCAAAACACCTAATGAAATCGCACTGACTATTCTATTGACCGCGCTTACCATTATTTTCTTGCTCGCCTGCGCAACCCTGTATCCCTTTACTCTCTTTGCAGCAGAATATGCAGGTGCTGGCAATGCAGTTTCTATTTTAGTGCTGATTGCGCTATTAATTTGTTTGATCCCAACCACCATTGGTGGATTACTCTCCTCTATTGGTGTTGCAGGGATGAGCCGCATGTTAGGTGCGAATGTCATCGCCACCAGCGGGCGTGCGGTTGAAGCTGCTGGGGATGTTGATGTGCTATTACTGGATAAAACAGGCACAATCACATTAGGTAATCGCCAAGCCTCTGCCTTTTTACCGTTATCAGGTGTCACTGAACAACAATTAGCTGACGCAGCTCAACTCTCATCGTTAGCCGATGAAACACCTGAAGGTCGCAGCATTGTAGTACTCGCGAAACAAAAATTTAATTTACGTGAAAGAGATATTCACGCCTTAAATGCCACTTTTGTTCCTTTTTCGGCAATGACCCGTATGAGCGGCGTCAATGTTGGTGACAGGATGATCCGCAAAGGTTCAGCCGATGCCATTCGCCGTTATGTTGAAGCTAATCATGGTAAATTCCCACTCGAAGCAGACAAGTTAGTCGAACAAGTTGCTCATCAAGGGGGAACTCCATTGGTCGTCGTAGATAACCAAACTGTTCTTGGTGTCGTCGCCTTAAAAGATATTGTAAAAGGTGGCATCAAAGAGCGTTTTGCTCAAATGCGTAGCATGGGGATCAAAACGGTAATGATCACTGGGGATAACCACCTAACGGCAGCCGCTATCGCTGCAGAAGCGGGTGTTGATGATTTCTTAGCAGAAGCGACGCCAGAAGCCAAATTAGCCTTAATTCGACAATATCAATCGGAAGGCCGTTTGGTTGCCATGACAGGCGACGGCACCAATGATGCCCCTGCCCTTGCCCAAGCCGATGTCGCCGTTGCCATGAACTCTGGTACACAGGCCGCGAAAGAAGCGGGTAACATGGTGGATTTAGATTCAAACCCAACCAAACTGATTGAAGTGGTGCACATAGGCAAACAGATGTTGATGACTCGGGGATCGCTCACCACATTTAGTATTGCAAACGACATTGCCAAATATTTTGCCATTATTCCAGCCGCCTTTGCGGTAACTTGGCCACAACTTAATGCCCTCAACGTCATGCAGCTCCATTCACCAGCTTCCGCATTATTATCGGCGGTGATCTTTAATGCCTTGA
This sequence comes from Providencia sp. PROV119, assembly GCF_028482435.1. NCBI lineage: Bacteria > Pseudomonadati > Pseudomonadota > Gammaproteobacteria > Enterobacterales > Morganellaceae > Providencia > Providencia sp. PROV119. The sequence continues at coordinate 102,042 of NZ_JAMPQL010000001.1, read as the reverse complement.
TCATTGTGTTTCTGATCCCATTGGCATTAAAAGGGGTCAATTATCGCCCTATGAGTTCACAATCGTTATTACAACGCAACCTTGGTATTTACGGCCTTGGCGGTCTGATCGTTCCTTTTGTTGGCATCAAACTTATTGACATGGTCATTAGCCTCTTTGGTTTATAAGGAATCAATTATGAACACGATCCGTTCATCCATTGTGGTATTAATTTTATTGGCGATTATAACGGGTGTCGCTTATCCTCTATTGGTTACTGGACTCGCGAATGTTCTATTTCCTTGGCAAGCCCAAGGTTCGCTCATCCAGCAAGAAGAGCGTGTTATTGGATCTACTTTGATTGGTCAAAATTACCAATCTGACCGCTATTTTTTCGGCCGACCTTCAGCGACGGCTGATTATCCTTACAATGCGTTAGCCTCAAGTGGGAGTAATCTTGCAATAAGTAACCCACTTTTAAACGAAGATTTCGCACAGCGTAGTCAACAGTTGAGGATGCAAAACCCAGATGCGGGACAAGCTATCCCTGTCGATCTACTTACCGCCTCTGCCAGTGGTTTAGATCCACAAATTTCTGTTGCGGCAGCACTCTATCAAGCACCGCGTATCGCAAAGAACAGACAGATCCCACTAAAAGCAGTAGAATCATTGATAGAGGCACAAACAGAAAAGCCACTCCTTGCCTTTATGGGGGAACCCGTTGTGAACGTGTTGCAACTGAACGTGGCATTGGATGAGTTTAAGCAGCAGGCCAATCTCCCTACTTACTGAGGTTAGTTATGGACAATCAAGATCCTGTACGTCCAAATCCAGATGAATTGCTGGCAAAAGCCAATGAAAGTGGTCGTGGCAAACTCAAAATATTTTTCGGCGCCTGTGCAGGCGTCGGAAAAACTTATGCGATGCTACAAGAGGCACAGCGCCTGCGGGCGCAAGGCCTAGATGTCTTAGTGGGGGTCGTCGAAACCCATGAAAGGGAAGAAACCGCCGCGCTCCTTGATGGTTTATCTCAGTTACCGCCGCGCCGCTTAAATCATCGAGGCCGTCGTATGAGTGCTTTTGATATTGATGCTGCTATTGCAAGGCACCCTGCTATCATTTTGATGGATGAGTTGGCATTTAGTAACCCAGCAGGTAGCCGCCATCCGAAACGGTGGCAAGACGTTGAAGAGCTTCTTGATGCGGGTATTGATGTTTTAACGACTATCAATGTGCAACATATTGAAAGTTTGAATGATATTGTGGGTAGCATTACAGGGATCCACGTACGTGAAACGGTTCCCGATCACATATTCGATGCCGCCGATGAAATCGTTTTAGTCGACCTTCCCCCAGACGATCTCCGCCAGCGCCTAAAAGAAGGTAAAGTCTATATCCCCGCACAAGCCGAGCGTGCGATCGAACATTTTTTCCGTAAAGGTAATTTGATAGCCCTTAGAGAGTTGGCTTTACGCCGTACTGCCGACCGAGTCGATGACCAAATGCGAGAGTTTCGCGATGGTAAAGGGCACGTTCCTGTTTGGCATACTCGAGATGGTTTACTGTTATGTATTGGTCACCATAATGGCAACGAAAAACTGGTGCGAGCGGCGGCAAGGTTAGCGGCAAAACTAGGCTCTGTTTGGCACGCCATTTATGTCGAAACACCAAAGTTACATCGCCTTCCTGAAGGGCACCGTAGGGCTATCCTTAAAGCGCTCCGCTTGGCTCAGGACTTGGGAGCCGAGACAGCAACGTTATCCGATCCTTACGAAGAAAAAGCGGTTTTACGCTATGCGCGCGAACACAATCTAGGCAAAATATTGGTAGGTCGGCGCACGAAGCGTCGCCGCTGGCTAGACTTTGGTACTCATACAAACTTTGCTGAACGTTTAGGCGCATTAGGCCCAGATCTTGATTTAGTTATTGTTGCACTCGAGGAGAGAAATGATTGGGTCAAGGAGCCTGAACGTAAGCCTTTTTCTGAAAAATGGCGGAGTGATGTTAATGGGTTTTTAGTGGCTATCGCTATCTGTACGGTGATTACCCTGTTTTCACGTACTTTTTTGCTGGCCCTCGATAAAGCCAACCTTGTTACGCTGTATTTACTGGGTGTTGTATTAGTCGCGCTTTTTTATGGGCGTCGCCCATCCATCTTTGCTGCGCTAATCAATGTAATTAGCTTTGACCTCTTTTTTGTACAACCCCATTTTTCACTCGCCATTATGGATATGCAGTACTTGGTCACCTTTACCGTCATGCTAATTGTTGGTGTCGTGGTCGGGAATCTAACTGCGGGTATGCGATATCAAGCGAGGATCGCGCGCTACCGTGAGCAACGAACTCGTCATCTATATGAAATGACAAAAGAATTAAGCCGAGCACTCACAGAGCAAGATATTGGTAAAACTGGCTATCACTTTATCAATAACGCCTTTCAAGCAAAAACCTGTTTATTGTTACCAGATGAAAACAATCAGCTCTCCCCTTTGTTATGTGAAGGTCATAGCCCTATGCAAATTGATCAGGCTATTGCTAAATGGAGTTTCGAGAAGCGGCAACCTGCTGGTGCGGGGACAGATACCCTCCCAAGTGTACCTTATCAATTACAACCCATTACAACCGCCGATCAAACACTGGCTGTACTCGCCATTGAACCCAACAATCTCCGTCAGTTGCTGATCCCTGAACAGCAGCGCATGTTGCAAACTTTTACAGGGCTGATTGCTAGCGCTTTAGCGCGTTTGCAATTGTCAAAGCAAGCGGAAAGTGCAAAATTAGATATTGAGCGTGAGCAGTTACGAAATTCGTTATTAGCCGCATTATCTCATGATCTTAAAACCCCCTTGACGGTGTTGTTTGGCCAGGCGGAAATTTTGACCTTGAATCTGAGCGCTGAAAATTCTCCTTATACTGAGCAAGTGAATCAAATGCGCCAGCAGATACTGAGCACCTCACGTTTAGTTAACAATTTATTAGATATGGCACGGCTGCAATCCGGCAGTATTCAACCTAATTTTGAGTGGCAATCACTGCAAGAGATCACAGGCAGTGCGGTTAGAACCCTTGATTACACCTTGCATAGCCACCCTCTATCTATTGATATTCCTGCCAACTTATTGCTCTATTGCGATGGCAATTTAATCGAGCGCGTATTAATTAACTTACTGGAGAATGCGACTAAATACAGTGATAAAGATACCCCGATGGGAATTTGTGCTCAAATAGAGGATAATCAAGTACATATTGAAGTTTGGGATGCGAGCAACGCTATCCCTGATGGGCAGGAAAAAATCATTTTCGATAAATTTTCTCGCGCCCAAAAAGAGTCGGCTATTCCCGGTGTAGGCCTTGGGTTAGCAATTTGTCGAGCCATTATTCAATTGCATGATGGCAACATTTGGGCCGAAAATAATAAAAAAGGTGGAGCTAGCTTCCACTTTGTTCTACCTTTTAAACAACTTCCAGATATTGAAGAGCTAGATAATTATTGTGAATCCCCATCAAATACTGATCATTGAAGATGAAAAAGAGATCCGTCGCTTTGTCCGATTAGCTTTGGAGGGGGAAGGCTGGAAAGTTTTTGAGGCGGAAAACCGCCATCGGGGGTTAATTGAAGCGGGAACTCGCCAACCTGATCTGTTAATACTGGATCTTGGCTTACCGGATGGTGATGGCTTAGATCTGATCCGTGATCTGCGCCAATGGAGTAATATCCCGATCATCGTTCTCTCCGCTCGCGAGGAGGAGTCACAGAAAGTTGCGGCATTAGATGCCGGAGCAGATGATTACCTGACTAAACCTTTTGGTATTAGCGAATTACTTGCAAGGGTCAGAGCCGCTTTACGTCGCTTCGGTAAAGTCACTCAAGAAAACGCAATATTCCAATTTGGTGATGTCACAATTGATTTTATCAATCGTCTCGTCACCAAACAAAATGAAGAGTTACATCTCACCCCTATTGAGTTTCGCTTGCTCAGTGAACTCGTAGCAAACAGTGGCAAAGTTCTAACGCAACGCCACCTATTGTTACAAGTTTGGGGGCCTAATTATGTTGAACATAATCATTACTTACGTATTTATATGGGGCATTTACGCCAAAAACTGGAAAATGATCCCGCTCGCCCTATTCATTTATTAACGGAAACGGGGATTGGCTACCGATTTATGCCATAACCTCTTATTCTCAGATTATTTCCTCTAGCTGCTGTAAAGTGACTCGCTATAATCTTCCTTATATCAAATTAAGGAGAGCAAATTTTGCAATCAAACATGACTTATCTAGTCCGCCGTTTTTCTACTGTTTTCGTTTTATTATTAGGTCTGTTTGTGGCCACACAAGCACTGGCACTAAGCCCTGAAGAACGCACGCGCACAGAAGCACTGTTAACCGAACTAGGTAAACAGCAGAATTTAATCTTTACCCGTAATGGCTCTGAGCACAGTGCAACCGATGCGGAGTCTCATCTACGCTTAAAGTTAAGCAAAACACACAAACGCTTGAGCACCACTGAACAATTTATTGATAACGTCGCGTCCAAATCCTCTATCACAGGTGAAGAGTATCAGGTCAAAGACAGCGAAGGGAAAGTCACTTCCGCGAATCAATATTTACATCAATTACTAAAAGAAAAAGTGGATACCCAAAAGCCTTAGTCTTGGTGATATCGGCTATTCTCCCATAAAAAAAGCTTCAGTGGCTGAATATAGCCCTGAAGCTTTTTTATTATACCTAACGTGTGCATCGAGCCATAGGAAAACCCTATAGACTCGACACACACAAGGGGGCAATTATTGTTTCTCTATCTTCGCCCAAGTATCGCGCAAGCCTACCGTACGGTTAAACACCAGTTTATCCGCGCTGCTTAAACGGTTATCTGCACAGAAATAGCCTTCTCGTTCAAACTGATATGGCTTATCTGTTGCAGCTTCACGCAAGCTTGGCTCAACAAACCCGTGTCGAATAACCAATGATTCTGGGTTAATGACCGATAAGAAATCTTCTTCCGCCGCTGGGTTTGGTACGGTGAATAAACGGTCATATAAACGAATTTCAGCAGGTAGTGCGTGCGCTGCGCTAACCCAATGAATAACGCCTTTCACCTTACGACCATCGGCAGGGTCTTTATTTAGGGTTTGTGGATCATAGGTGCAGTAAATCGTTGTGATGTTCCCTTCTGCATCTTTTTCCACGCGCTCTGCTTTAATAATATAAGCATTACGTAGGCGAACTTCTTTACCTAATACTAAACGTTTGTATTGACGGTTAGCCTCTTCGCGAAAATCTGCGCGATCAATATACAACTCGTTGCTAAACGGCACTTCACGAGTTCCCATCTCAGGTTTATTTGGATGGTTAGGTGCGGTCAAGATCTCTTCGCCTTCTGGCATATTTTCAATGACTAGGCGTACAGGATCGATCACCGCCATCGCACGCGGCGCGTTTTCGTTAAGATCATCACGAATACATGATTCCAGCGACGCCATTTCCACGTTATTGTCTTGCTTAGTCACGCCAATACGCTGACAGAATTCGCGAATAGATGCAGCGGTGTAACCACGGCGACGCAAACCCGAAATTGTCGGCATACGCGGGTCATCCCAACCATCAACTAATTTATCTGTCACTAATTGGTTCAACTTACGCTTAGACATGACCGTATATTCAAGGTTTAAGCGTGAAAACTCATATTGACGTGGATGACAGTCAATCGTGATGTTATCAAGCACCCAATCATATAAACGGCGGTTGTCTTGGAATTCCAATGTACACAGTGAATGTGTAATGCCTTCTAATGCATCGGAAATACAATGCGTGAAGTCATACATTGGGTAAATACACCATTTATTACCTGACTGGTGGTGCTCTGCAAATTTAATACGATACAAAACGGGATCACGCATAACGATAAAAGGTGATGCCATATCGATTTTTGCACGTAAGCAAGCTTTACCTTCTTCAAAGCCACCCGCACGCATTTTTTCAAATAGCGCTAAGTTCTCTTCAATACTACGGTCACGATAAGGGCTATTTTTACCCGGCTCTTTTAGAGTGCCACGATATTCACGAATTTGCTCTGGGCTCAGTTCATCCACATACGCTAAGCCTTTGTTGATAAGCTCAATAGCGTATTGATATAGAATATCGAAATAATCAGAAGAGTAGTGAACCTTACCGCTCCATTGGAAACCTAGCCACTGAACGTCTTCTTGAATCGAGTTGACATATTCAACATCTTCTTTGACTGGGTTGGTGTCGTCAAAACGTAAGTTACACTGACCCTGATAATCCTGCGCTATACCAAAATTCAGGCAAATTGATTTTGCATGACCAATGTGTAAATAGCCATTCGGTTCAGGTGGGAAACGTGTATGCACCGAAGTGTGTTTCCCGCTCGCCAGATCTTCATCAATGATCTGACGGATAAAATTTGTTGGGCGAGTCTCTGCCTCATTCATTGTCATCATTCCTCAATGCCAAAAGCGCGTAATAGCAAAATATATTCTACCATAATCTGTCAAGAAACAACCGTTTGATCAACTATGTATTGATTAAACACATATTGCCTTGTATTTCGCACCTGAAACAATGATATTAAAGCAATACATTAGGTTAATAGCATAACACTTAACACAATAAGAAGGAGCAGTGGATAACTTTGAGCATGGCGCTTATCGCTCAAGTATGACATCAATAAACTGGCAAAACGAATTCCTAGCCATGATGTCACAATCAGAATTAATGCCCCCTTGATATAAACCATCCCAATAAAGCCAGCACCTAATTGAACATGTTCCGTTAACGCAAAATAAAAGTAGGTCAACGTTCCTGTTATCGCCATCGGTAATGTTAGTGGGTTCGCAAACGCAGCAGCTTGGATCATCGTCGCCCCACGACGTCGCATTAGTGGCACCGTCATCACACTCCCCCCCACACCGAGAAATGCAGCAACCGCCCCTATGACTAAACCAATAGGTATATCAGCAAAAACACCGCCGCCTGAAGGCGTTATGCCCTCAGTGTGTGTTTTCATAAACCCGGGTCTTATCAGGCAATCTAAAATCGTAATAACAAGATAGCCAATAAAGAGCCAACGGATCCATTCACTATCAACAGAGAGCGCAATAAAAGCCCCCAAAATACCGCCTAAAGAGATAGGAATAATAAACGGGCGAATAATGCTCCAATTTAAATGACCTTTCCGATAATGCGCCCTACTTGATAGTGAGGCAGAGAAAATCATCACGCAGGTTGAAGTTGCGACGGCAATTTGCATCGCAACTGCACTTGCTTCGCTCTCTGACCCCCACACCAAGGTAATGAGTGCATAGAGTAGAGGAACCGTAATAAAGCCCCCACCGAAACCAAAAAGTGCCGTCGTGATCCCAGAAATAAAACCAAAAAGACAAAGTAGTAGAGTCACCAATACATCTCCATTCAAGATAACGTTGTTATCTTATTGTGAAGAGCCGTGATTGACTTACGCATAACGGACAATGTGTTTTGAAATTTCGCCAAATTTAAGGGAATAAAAAAGGGAGGCTTACGCCTTAATGTTGATCAGTTAAGAACTAAATAATGGATTGAATGATCCTACAGTTCTGCAAAAATACGTAATCATCCGAGGATTACAGATTTTTTATGTTACTTAGCCAAGCTTTCGAGACTGTTCTGGCTTTCTCGCCAAAAGAATTTACAGCCCTTTCTGACCTCCTTTCCGCTGAACTCATTGACGAATGTCTCTTTTTCGTTCTCTTTCCATGGCTCAACTCGTTTTTCATCTCGATATTGTTTTACCGAGCAACCGACCTTACGTTGCACCAAGTGCCGTTGTTCAGGCTCGGCAACGGTTAGGGGAAGATGCCGTTCGCAAAGTATTTGAAAAAACAAGCCAGCTCTGGCTTGATAAACTGCCATTATCACACTGGAACGGATTAACCTTGATGGCTGTCGATGGCACATTATGGCGGATACCAGATCCCCGCTATGGGTATCTGATGCTGCATGGTTTGCTCAGAGGTGAAGGCCGAGTCCAGAACCGTAAACGTACATATCGCCTCTACATCGAGGAAGGCTTGCAGGTCAGGACGAAGAAGCGCAAGAAGCTAACCCAGTCAAAGCAGCCCATGGAAGTACCAACGGCTCCCAATTAACGTTGGTCTATGGCCTTTGTTTCAGACCAACTCAGCAATGGTCGGTGCTTTCGGGTACTGAATGTCGTGGATGATTATTCGCGGGAAATGGTCGGTCAATTAGTCTCTGTGGCCATCAGTGGCAGGCAGGTCGCCAGATCCTTGGACCAATTGATGGAAGAACGAAGCAAACCCAACAAGGTTACCTGCGATAATGGGACCGAATTTACCAGCAAAGCGATGTTTTTTTGGAGCAAGGAAACCGGTATAACATTGGGCTTTATCCAGCCAGAAAACCCCACGCAAAACGCCTTTGTGGAAAGCCTGAATGGTGAATTCAGAAATAAATGTCTGAACCCTCATGGGTTCAGAACTTTAGACGAAGCCAGATACGAAATCGAGCTATGGCGTGAACACTACAACCATGTTCGCCCACATAGTTCACTGAACGATATGCCGCCTGTTGCGTATGCCAAGCAAGTCACTTCACAAGCTTATTCGCGGTTGGGATATATTTATCAAGAAGGAATTGGCGTAAAGCGTAACCTCGGAATATCAGGACAATATTTTATTCAGGCAAATGTAGCGAATACGCTTAATTCATTAAAAGGAAATAAATTTGACTGTGATATTTAAAAAAATTGAGAATTCACAATAATTTGAATACTTCTAAATGTTTTTATGTGAGTCCAAAATCCTCAATGGTTTTAGATTCAGACTCACACTATTCACACTATGGCTTCGTTACATTGGTTTTCTGGTTTATATACATTTCCTTTTCTGAAAGAAAAATCAATACAATAAAATAAATGAATGAAATAACACCGATAACAATCGAAATCCAATTTAATCCAACTAGTGTATAAAAGTAATTAGATACTCTATTCAGTAAGAACATAATGAAACAGATAGCGATAGGATACCGATAGCCAATACTGCGCAATCGCTGGATTTCCAGTAATGAAAAAGTACAATAAGCGAGACCATAAATGATCAGAATAACCAAACCATAGGCAAATGAAATAGAAAACCCCAAATCCAAGTCAATACTTTTTGATAGGGCCTCATGAGTGTATCGATAATTAGCGCTTACAAATAAAGAATTAACCACCTTAATTGATAATGTCAATAAAATTGCAGTTAAAATATAATAACAAAAAAATGAAAGTGACTTTCTTTTAGTATATAAAAATGCGGTACCTATTTTTCCTTCAGTCATAACTTCCTTATAATATTGATTGAGTGTGAAATTTTAAAATTTAGGCCACCCAGTGAATATAAAATCATTACCAACATACAGTGGTGGCTCTGGAGGCGTATTTACTTCAGGTTCATCTGGCGGAAAATCCCCAGAGAGTGGTTCCATTAAACGAATATAAAAATAGTGATAATTTATTCCCTCTGCGCGCTGTATATCGTGGACAAACCAACTATAGAGCTCATTTGAAACAGGAACATATGATATCGGAAATGGCATATTATCATATCCCGCCGTGCCACAGTCGATATAGTATTGTGCCCGACGTTTAGCGGGCCAGTATATTTTATCAAAAATTTCAGGTGGAACAGGGCTAAGCTTTCGTGTTTTGACTTGCCATGCCATTTTTGCTACTTCAGATAACCACCCCCAATCTTTCTTCAATAACGCCATTTTTTCAGAAGCACCGAACGCAGCTTGTCTAGACTTAGCTGAAATATTAAAACCACCTTGATGTGAACCTGCGGATAATAATTCGGCTTTCTCTTGCTCCTCTAATTTTCGTAGCTCATTTTTATATTCATAATGCTTCTGGCCTAACCACGCAAAATAACTGTCGAGGTGAGCATTCAAGGCCGTAAATGTCAATTTTTTTAATGGAATGCCTGATTGATAATAATCTACCCATTCTGTTGCCTTTTTTCCTTCCACCTTTTGTTCATCTTGGAAATAGAGCCACGTATCAAAATCCATCTCGCGCAATGCATCGAGTTCAGGAAATGGAACTCCAGCATGAAATGCGGCTAAATGCATTTTATTTAAGGCGACTTTAGCGAGTTCTTCATTAGGTTTCTGTTCATTGGCTCTTAATCCCCCGCCGATATCCTCACTGCAACCGGGTAATAGCTCTTCCTGATGATGTTCCCCACTTCTGCCCGTTAAATAGAGACAACGCCATTTGCGTTTTTCATGGGCAGCTACCAAATGTAAAGACTTTTTAACTATTGTAGGCAGCGGTGTCATATGGTCAATATATTTACGCCCTGAAACCATAGTAATTAATGAGTCAATAGCAACTTCCGTTACCTTATTACTTTTTGCCGGAAGTGTTAGTATATTTAATCCATAATCTAATCCGTTATCCTCACTTTCAGGCGTGTCACGAGAGCAATCGAATAGTCCCACAAAAGGAATGTCAACCCAAGCACCACCGTGAACGCCCCCGTAAAAATAGAGACCCGTATCATAATCTTTTTGGCAAATTTGGTTAATTAAAACGCCAATAAAGTATCGCGCTAATGTCGCGCCCATATCAAAGCCAAACACAGAAACTGATATGCGATGAAGTGGAATGTCACCAGTATTTTTCGCTTCTTGGTAAGCCCTTTTTATGACCTCTTTTAAATCATTAATCCGCGTTTCAACACCAGTCACAAAATTATAAGCAATAAACTCGTTATCTCTTAAAAAAGGTGTTCCTCAATGCCTTTTTTGCTTATTTTGGCTGTATAATCGATAAGAGTCTCTCCCATCAATTTCATTTGACCTTTGGGAGACAATAATTCTTCAATATCTTTAACACCACCTTCCCCAAATAAAGAATCAATGCCAATATCTTTAAACGCATCAATCTCAGCATTGACAATTTCATCCAATGCCTCATCTTTAAAATCACTATAGATTTCCGATGCGATTTGACTGGCTTTTTTACCCGCTAGAGCTTGATAAGGAGTCCCTAGGCCGGAAATATAATATTTATGGAATATTTCAGTGTCAGTTTTATACGCGCTATCCTTAAAAGTCCGAAATAGTTTAGCAATATTACTCATTTTTTCTTTAGGCTGATCTTGATCTATATTTTTTCCAACACCATCAAAAAATAAAGCTATATGTAATGTTTTTGAGCAATTACCTAACTTCCCTTCTCTTTGCTGTTTCGCCCGACTGGTACCCGCTATGATAGCATCTGGGCTAGCTTGTTCCTTCTGATGATAACTTGAATTTTCGCTCATAATTTTATATTCCATATAAACATTTATATTTTATTTTTCAAAAGGTGATTTAAAAATGTAACTGCTCCATTTCAATGAAACTCTATTCTCTGGTAGAAAAAGAACGTGAAGGTTGTTTTCACCTTTTTTTCTTTCTGGTAATAATATTTCAACTTTTCTTTTTTCTGGGCGCATTCCAGCATCATATTGAGAGCCTTTTACGCTTAATGTCCATTTAACTACGGCTATATCACCTTTAATAATTCCGCAGCATGTGACAGCACCGCCACCATAAGCTGAAGCATTTCCTCCGTGAACACCATTTACACTAAATCCAGATATTGGCCTATCTATCTGACTATGAATAATTAATCGAACTTCTTCATCTTCAATAGATGTCTCTGCGCTAGCCGTTGAGTGAAATACGCTCCATATCCCAATCGCTATCACAAAGGGTAACCATAGAAACCATAATGATTTTTCATTATTTCGTTTAATCCACTGCATTAAATAACCGCCTTATTTTTGCGTTGAAATTCTTTTATTGCCTGGGCTAGAGAGTATTTCCCTTGCTGAATATTCTCGATATAGGGAGCATCTAACAATTGCATCAGCAAAGATTGGTATCCTTCCAAATACAGTAATGCATAGGTCGTTCTATCATCACTTTGGGTTAAACCTGCTTTCTCTGCTTTTTTGAGAGTTTGGATGACTTTCTGCCGCTGAATACAGGGCGGAAAATGCTGGCTCATTGGCATCTGTTGCCATTGGGCTAAAACACTTTTAACTTCTAGATCATCATCAATTTGCTGCCAAGTCGTCTCATCCAAATACACCGTTCTGTCGTGGGTTTTTGGCTGCGCTTTGGTGGTGATATCGGTCGGTTGCCAGCCTGACAATGTCTGGTGCCACCACGTCGTTGTGCCCGAAAACAGGTAGTAGTGCCAATCTTCTTTCTGACAACGGGCTAACACAGGCATCACCGCATGAATATAAAACCGGCTCACTATCGTTTCGAGATCGGGTTTTACCAAGGTGCATCCCCACGCCAATTGCATCGCCAGCGGTTTGAGCTCTAACGAGGAAAAAATGACGGTGACAACTTGCGGAAACTGCGCCATTTCAGCGGCTAACTCCGCGTTGTTTTTCACGTGATACAGCCACGGGCCCACCCATTTGGCTTCAATTAACTGAGGGTGCTGATAAAGGGAATACAGCGAACGGGGATTTTTTTGCTGAAAAGGCTCAATAGAATTATCAATAATTTTTTCAATTCCTTCCGATTCTCGTCCTCCTTGCTGAGATATATTCCATTCAGCATGCGATCGATAAGCCAAAAATTTTTCGGTGAGGGGTTATCTAACCGGCCACAGCGAATTTCTTTCCCATGCGCAGAAAATTGTATAATTAATATCAAATAAATTTTTTCATGACAATAAATATTACTTACAGCAACACCTGATTATTACTTTAATATAAATAAGTCGCAAACTAAAATAAGGTTCTAAATTTATATAAGAATTCACTTAACTATATGAAATTTATTATTAAAGAATGAGTAGTATGATTTTATTTTTTCATTATCATTAGATAAATCTCCCTCGATATATATTAAAGAGCTATTTACATTGAATTTTATTTTTAAATCATCGATGTGATTCGTTACTAAATACTCATCAGGAAGCATTGCTACAACTAAACCTGAACTAATATCTAAAACCTCACCACAAAGTGCTCCGCCGCCACAACCAAATGTATATATTCGATAATGCCCCGAGAAATTAGCGGGCAAAAAAGACTCCTTAGACCTAATAGAGTCTAAGAGTTCATTACCACTTGAAGGCTCTACTAATTTATGATTAGGTTGGGAATAAACATTTTTTACTGCAAAATTTTCATAATCAACATTAGCACTTGTTGTAAATGCTATACATAGCATGAGAAGTACACTATTTTTAGCGTTCATTGGAGGTAGCTTCAAATATCGCATCTGTAAATTGTTATGATTCCATTTTTTTCAAATTTTTGAACAAAATCAGGCTCTGCATTCCAAAAGAATGTATTTGTTTTTTTATCAAAAAATCCATACCATTTCATATACCCTGTATTTTCATTTAAAATAATGTTTGCAACTACTTTTGAGTTACTAACATTACCCCAGTCTAATTTCATTCCGCCAGCACCCAAATCAATGATATTATCATAATATACTTCTATATTATTATTAATTTTTTTAGAATGAATGGATATGATAATTTGATTGTTATTTATAACCAAAGGTGTATCGTTACCTTTCAATGTGATATGAAATGCATCATCGCTATTACATTCAACACCCCAAGTCCCATAGTTAGAATTTGCGAATGTTGATAATGAAATAAAGCATAAAAGTACAATTATTCTACTCACTAGTAATCCCCGCTAGCTATTTTTTCTATAATCCCTAGTGGAACGCTAACTATTTTTAGTGCATAATTAATTTTCCTTTCCATTATTAGATTTAGCAGTTCCTCTTTATTGTATTTTAATATAAGAACACAAAAAACATCTTGTGATTTCGGCATAAAATCATTAATATCATACTTATTCCTAATTGACATCATACTTGCGCCATCCCATGCATTAAACAAATATAAAAACATCAACAGATGCATATGTTACACAGATGGCCGGACATTCAGATCTTGTGCCATAACTGAATACAATGAATATCGATGCTATTACGGGGAAAACAGCCCTGTTCATTCGATTAGTTTCTAGGTAGTCTTTTCAGAGGATGCCAAATGTCATTGTAGAATAATGGGCTTTTTACAAAATATTTACCATTAGCCCTTTTAATGGTAAATTGTGGTGGGTTTTCGTCACACTCATCCTCATTATTTTTATTGTAAATCAATTCAATTTCATTTTTATTATGCTGGATATCATAATTTCCATCGCACCGAAAAGGGGCGTGCCAAGATATTATGGATAAATTCACAGTTTTATTATCAATAAAATTGAACGTCCAGTTAATAAATGACGTCGTACCATCTATAAGTTTTTCACCTCTGTGTTCATATGAATATGCACCGTGGACATATTGACTCTCATCGTTAATTGGTTGATAACCATTAATACCTAGCTGATCTTCTTTATATAATTGGTTATCTACTTTTGATATTTTAAAATTAAATAAAGTCACCGATATATTAGGATCCCCAGCACACGATTTATTTTTATTTTCAGTTCTGACTTTTATGTAATGAAAATCTTCATCCTCTTGATACAATTGATAGGAAACACAGGCCTCCATTTCAGGTAATTTATTTTTCATGTATTGATAGACTACAGATATAGCTTTACCGTCATTACTATAAGCATAAAAAGAATAAAATAAAAAAGTTAAAATTAAGAGGTGTATTTTCATGTAAATTTATACGAATCAGAATATAAACCGCCCATGGCAAGGTTAAATAATTGATATCTATAACCTTATATTCTTTTATTGTGAAAACTAGAGACTTGTCAAAATAAGTATAGGTTATCGCTGTACTATCAGAGCGTTGCTCTATAACACCGCAATGCCCATATTTTTGTATTACATCATTAAAATGGCTACCAATACCAGCGCCTCTAGAGGTAAACTGATTGGGTATATTAAAATTCATTTGAGTGATAGTTTCTTCATCAAGATTATACACATCACTATTCAATGTAGATAAGTAGATGAAAACCTGGTCATTATACTTATAATCTAAAGCAAACGACGTTATTCCGTTGTCATTCTGCCCAATATAGAATAGTGATGGCTCTTGACCTGTTGATGCTAATACATCACTCTTTACTGTACTGGTTGATTCATTCAATTTAAAATTTAAATTATGAACATTGACGGTAAAATCATTTTCATTGACACAAGATGATAATTCTACTTTTGACAAATTTTCATTCTTGATAAATCCATTTGTCATATTTGAATTTTTATCTAAATACACGACATAGCTAAACTCTTTACCTTTATCTAAAACGACTAGATTATCTTTAAATATAACAAAATCATTTCGACGACATTCATCACTAGGTGCGTTATAAAAATAGGCTCTACTTGGAGAAACGATTTTAGCTAGTTCTCAGTGATTAGAAGCTGTAGGAGTACTAAGTGCATAGTCACAACTTTACTGGGCGTAGGCTAAAGTGGGCCATAGGAGTGCAATACCAATAACTAAATTTTTCGCCTTGGAATTAATGATTAATTTATAGATATATAGTATGAAACTTGTTACTTGTTTTCATCAGAAGGCCCTATCCCTGTTCCTGTCGGAGTTAACCGATCAGAGATTATCCATCCCGTCAGAACATTACCTTTTTTATCCAAATAAATTATAGAGGTAAAATCATTGTAAATAACATAAGCATTAACGAGATCATCCTTGATTAAAAAAAGATCTTTTTCTTTACAGTTAACATTGGGGGAAGAATAAAATATACTCGACCATTTGATTGCACCTTTTCAGCGATTGGTTCCTGATTTGTATTGTAGGGATAATCTGAGATACTTGATGTACAACTTATTGCAGCTAGAGAATTTAATGTGAATAAAGATAGCGATAATAAAATTAGTATATTTATCCTGTACTTATCCATTAGCTCCTCCTTTGTAAATTAGAATGTCAGTAAAACTTGGCAGAAGAAGAATGACTAATAAATAGCCATAATCACATTGATTCCCATAAATACCTTAAATCATAATGGTAACTCTTCCATATCAATGCTAGTAATCACTCCATTTGATATATTAAATGTTAATTTATTATTTTTGTAACTATAACTACATGAATTACTATTTTTTTTATGACAATCACCATAGGCATTAACGATTTCATTTTCCTTCATACCAACATAAATACCACGATTTGTCATATATTTATCATTTAAAACATTAATTTCAGTAATGCGGTACCAATCGAAATCATTTTTTAATTCTTCACGATTAATATTTGATGTTTTAATATAAAGTCCATCCCAATAATGTTCAAAATATTTGTAATAGCCACCTTCGACCTCTTGGAGGTTTCCAGAGATACCAACATACTGATCCTGTTGTATATTTATTTCACACTTCCCCCAGTCTTTATAAAAATCTTGATAACCGATACCTAACTTTATTTTTTTAAATGACGTATAAAAAACAAAATCATTGAAATCTATAGCTTTATTTTTTATCTTATCATCTTAGGTAATTAAGTCTTCTTTTTTAATCCAACCAGAAAAAATAACACTATTACTATCCTCATAGTTTCCATAAACAAACTCATCATTTGTTAAGTATGATGTAAAAAGATCTCCTTTAATGATAAACAAACTATTTAGTTTAGCGTTAGCAATAGGGCTGGCATGAAAATTTGTTTTTCCTAAAGATTTTAATTCTCTAATATACTGTGAACAACTCGAATTACTGATTATATGAGCACAGTCAGCCATTGATTTAAAAGAAAAAAACAAAAAAAACAAAAAAAAACAAAAAAATAAAAAACAAATTCTTTTCATCGTGAAAGCCTTCTCATTTTAAATATACAGGAATCTCAAATGTCCAATTAGCATCTGGGAATAAATCAAACACTTTTTTCATGCTCTGTTTCTGATTTAACGCTCAGTTAATTGTGGTTGTATTGACAATAAAACGGATTTTTGTGAAAATTAAATAAATAGATAAACAATAATGCCAAATAACTATTAATATTTATTACCATGAGTCAACAAAATCTATTTTTCTTAATGCATCTGACTCAACCCAGCCTGTAACAACATCATCATTTCTTAGTTGGTAATGTATAAAACTATTATTCTCATTCATTTCCAAAACACTAACATAATCACCATTTATAATAAATATTTTTGTTTTTATAAAACTATTATTGTTTTTTTTCATCAGATATAATCTACCTGGCTTTTCTACTCGATATATTACCTCACCTTTTAAGCATTTATTTTGTGCTTTTAAATATTCATAATTAAATTTTAAATCAATTGGGTTATCAGGATCAAATGTAATATCATGCAATGTATTGTTTTTTTTATTAAAAAAAACCCAACCTATTGTTCCAGTCCCATCGGTATCAATTAAAAGTTTTGCTATGATATGATCATTATTATCTTCATCAATAATTAAATTGACACTTTTAGGTTTTAAATTCCATTGAGAAAAATCGAAGTTACTACTCCTAATCAACTCTGTAAAATAGGAATAGCACTGTTCAGGCGTTGCAGCCTTTATACTATAGCTGAATATTGTTAATATAAATATTATTATAGTTAAGAGAGTTATTTTCATTTATTTTCTTCCTGCATTTCTTTGACAAATGGATATCGCATTTTCATAATAGCATTTCTATAATTCTCTTGAGTTACAGGATCTCTAGTGTGCCACTGGGCCCAGTTCCCATTATGTCTGTTCATATAATCAACTTTATATTCCATAGCAGCCAGTACAGATGGAAAAATAATATAACCTTTTTTCCTATCTATAACTTGTGTATTCCCTCCCTTCCCACTCATACCTTGGTTTTCAAAAGACCACCAAACTCCAACTGGAGTATACTCAGGGTGTCGAGTGAACAGAGATTCATTCCAACCATATCCAGGAGGTTGGGGATTCTTACCTGAAACTTCCATTCCCCCAGCTCCGCACTTTTTATACTGCATAGACTTAAAATGTCTAGTTTCATCTCTATATAGCTGCTCAATTATTTTAGCTATCTCATATCCATATTTCTCGTATATTATCCTTAATGCATCCTTAGCGTCTTCAGACGTAAAGTTTTTATCCGTTGAAGTTAATTTTATTTTAAATGAATCCAAAAACACCAACGGATGCATATGCCACACTTCAGGACCTAATTTTTCACTAGTTACATCCTGCATCCAAACCATACCATCAAGAAACTCTTCGCTGTAAGAACGCCATAAGGGAGCCTCTTCACTCAGCATGTTTAGAAAATTTTGCCATACACTATCGTTTTTTTTGTAATACCAATCACTAGGGTGTTTGACAATAGTTTTATTCACGATATGGGAAAACATGGGGTTATGGAAAGCGCGACGGTATTCTTCTGGATTGTAGTGCTCCGTTGCACTGCCTTTGATTTTATTAATTAAACGTTGATAATTATGGGCAATAATCCCTTTTTCAGGGCGTGGTGACACTTTAGCTTCAGCCAAAATAGTATCAAATATCGCACTGATATAAGTGGCTTTGGGTTGAATGTACCCGTTTAAATAATCAAACGTTTTTGTTTCACTGGTTAAGGCCCTAAAGCCTATTTTCTCTAAATCATAACGCGACAGAAAAAGCGCAAGTCGGGTAATATTTTGGTATTCCGCTTGTTTTGTTTCATCGGCTTGAATTTCTTCAACACGCTTTATCAGTGAGCCGATTTTATCTTTATCTGTGTCACTGATATCAATCTGTTTTGGAAAATACCCTAGATGCTCGGGTAAAAAATAGTATTTTTGCTGTTGTTTGTCTGTTTCTATTTTTAATTCACTTAATTTATGCAGACTTTCCCATTTTGTTATCCGTTCTGTTTTAACAAATTCATTTTCACCTTTTTTTTCCCACAACATTAATCCAGGTAAGCATTTTAAATAGTATGGGTCATTAATACCAACGGCGTCAGGATTTTTTAAAAACTGCGGGAGATTGTCATCATGACTAATACATTCAATATGCACTTGATAGCGTGACTCAATCCCCTGCTCTTTGGGTGCTTGATAAAAGCCCATATGACCGATACTGTCCCCCGCTTTAATTGCTATCGGTGTGTTCAAACTGACGACTTTATCAAATTCCATCACATCCTGTGCGGGTGCCAAACGAAAACCCTTCCACCAAGACGGCGTAATATCATTTTCATCATGACGAGCAATGTTGTTGTTATCCACTAAAATCCAGACTTGCTGACGACTGCCTTCATTCGATTTAACGGTAACGAGTCCATACTCTCGTGATTGATTTTTTTTCGTAATGGTTAATTTGGTTTCACTTTTTTCTGGCGACCACTCTACCAGTGAGCCTTTCGCTAACGTAGTTGAACGCGGTGTTTTAGGTTGTTCTCGCCAGACAGCTGGGTAGGCATTAAGAGTATTTTGTAGCTTCCAAACTGGCGTTGTTTCTTCTTTTTGATACGCACTATGAGGCGCTAAGTGCATATACAACGTATAAAATCGCAATCGGCTACGTTCACTATCCCCTAACTGAAGCGTATGACGAACCAGTACAAACGAAGCAGATAATTGAAGTATAAAGTTTTTCCATGGGATTGTTTGATACTCTTTATTGATTCGATAAGCAATAATTTCACCGTCAGCCATACAACGTATCGATTGTTCTCCTGTATAGGCTCCCGCAAACACACTGCGTTCTTCAAACTTTTTAGCACTTAAGGCACACCAAGGGGTCGTCGCATTGGTAATATGGATACCGCTATGCCACATTCCATTACGGCCCAGTAAATAACTCCCCGTTGATTCACCATTGAGATGCGCCATAATGTCATCTAAATTTGAGAATTCTTGACCACGCTCATTTTTAGGAATGGGATACACAATTTTAATTAACTTGGCACCTGTTTTTTCTTCTTTTTTTTCGTCTGCGGGTTGATTGCCAGCGTAGCGATATAATACAAATGGAGTACTCTCATCTCGATACTCTTGGTTTGGATAAAAGCCTCTTTGTTGCACAAAATCAGAAACCCAATGTTTTCCATCAAACATAGCCATGTGTCCATGGATGCTTCTAGCATTTTTTGGGTTTTTAAGCCGCTCAATAATAACAACATCACCTTTTTGCTGACCTAAAACTGAATAACTTATGCCTTCTTTTTGTGCTTCAGCGCCGGGAACAGGGGTAAACCCATTTTCAATTAACCAAGAGCCGTAGTCTTTAGCTGAGTTTATACCTGAATTTTTTATTGATGCCCCTCCATGAATTAGTGCTTTTTTTTACATAAGATGCGCATTGGCCAAGGCTTGAGGGTTCTGCATTATTCTTGATGTACTCAACTGATTTATTTTGATCCCACATAGCAATTACTTATCCCCCTGATCATATGTATTTATTACTTTATTTATTTTCCATTCATTTTTATCCTTCTTTAGTTCAATAAGAAGGTATCTATTCTCATCTGAACCATCTCCTAAAATAGAGAAAACATAAGCTAGATTTTTATTTTCTGAAATAGGGAACACATTAATATTCTTCTGCCACGATAAAGAATCGTCCTGTGACTTTAAAAAATAGTTAACATCAGTTTCAATCCACGTTCCCTGCCAGTTACAAATAGTATTTCCATTATTCACCTTACATTCTCTGTCTTTTTTACATATTTTTTTTAATTCATCTTTAGATCTATCTGAATCATAATTACAATCAGTCGAATCCGTCAGTTTCATTTCCAACTCTGATGTCATATATTCTTTTTGTAGTTTGAATAGGCTACCACTATTACCTGCTAGATATTTAGAGTAAAACTCAAAAACTGTACTCTCTGGAGACGTACTGCTTTTTCCTTGCACGGTAGAAACAAAGAAAATAGAAATCATTATTATCAATAAGTTGCTGATATGTTTGTTCACATTAATATTCCTATCTTTAATCATGCAATGCACGATTAGACACTAACTTCTGTGTTTCAATATCCGTCACATCGAACTGCAACGTTTCGCATGCGATATCAGCCCCCGAGCCTGGCACGACATAATTCGCCGCTTTGATGATGTAATCCCCTGAAGAACCGTGTTCAACACCTTGTCCGCTCAGCTTTAGGTATGAGCCACCACCGTTAAGGGTCAGGGTTTGCGGTGTTGATATCACAATTTCGTCTTCGCTGCTGGTGATGGTGATTTGCTGCTGGGCAAACAACTCCATCATATTGTGTTGGGCACTGATTTCGACCGCACCTTGGTTTGCAATGATTTTCACTTCGTCTTTGTGTGCAAATAACCCTAAGGCTTTTTCAACAGCGACGGATAAGTTTTGCATCGCACCCATATCAAGATGCTGCCCTGCGTTAACCATCGTGTTACCTAAACTATTTAATTGAAGGTGTTCACCAGACGTTAATGCAATCCCTTGCGGCGCACTGGCAAGTAACACGGCAGATTGCAACTGCTGTAAGCGAGAATCTAAAAGGTCGATTTGCGATTGAATATCGGCTGTAAGTGCACTGGCTTTTTCCGCTGTTTGAGACAATGTTTGCATCTGTTGGTTAGCTTGCTGGATTTGCTGCACAGCTTGGGTCATGTCCAGCACTTCCCCCTGTGCTTTTGATTGTTCATCTGCACTGATAAACAACCCTTTTCCTGCACGAATAGCCCCATGCTCATCCGTCCGCAATTCAAACCCTGCGCCACGCTGTTCTCGTTGTGCGTTAACCAAGTGACCTAGATTGAGTTGAGTTTTGCCATACTCCGTCGCTAACTTGATGTGCTCTTCTTGACGCTTATCTTCCATGCGCAGCTTATTATTGGCAGGCGTACGCAACACATTTCGGGTATGGTTATCTCGTGTCACGTGATCGGGATGTTCAGAGTCATGCTGCGCATAAGCAATATATGGTCGGTCAAGGTCACCACCGTCAAATTGCACCGAAACTTCAGTTCCATCCAGCAGTGGTGCATGCCAACCGTAAGTCTCCCCGGCATAGGGCTTTGCTAAACGTAGCCATAAATAGGCGAAACCGGCCTCAGACGACTCTCTATCAAAATCCAACTTCACACGATAGCGTCCGAATTCATCGAGCCACGCATAGGTATCGCCTTTTTCACTGCTTTCCACTCGTGCGGGCAACGTACCGGCAATGATAGGTCGAGGGAGTAAAGGGGGTCTGAAACAGAAGGTTTCACGGTAGAGTTGCCCGGTAAATTGCACCTGAAGGCTAGAATCCCGAGCGCCACGATGGTGAACATGGGTGATTAACACACCGTCTTTCGCCAGCTGAGGAAAACCTCCGCTCATTTCTAAGACTTGCCCTGGACCCAGTATCGGGCAGGTCGATTGCCCAGATACCAAAGATTGGCTATTGAGTAGGCGTTCATGGCGTAGCTGGGCAAAAAAGGCCCCACTCTCTGGGGTATCAATATCACCGACATTCAAGAAAGGTTCCGCGTAGTGGTACACTTCCCCTGTAGTGACTCCTTCAAACCCTGAAATCGCTTCGGTACTGTCCTGTGGTGTTAATAGCCTGACGGTAGTTATAATCACGGGTTGCGACGCCCTTACTGACCACCTGATGCGAAATTTGCAATCCCCACACACTATCTTGACCACTGTCACTCATGCCAGACTCATGGCGATAAGGAAGTGAGACCCCAAACTGATAGTGCTCTTGTGCGTCATGGAATATCACTTTATCCAACTCTAATTGAGTGTCCATTTCCATTCGCCAATAGATACCAATTTCGGCGAGAAGCCGTTGAATAAAGGCTAAATCCGTTTCCCGCCACTGCGTAATCAGTTCTCTAACTGGATATTCACGAGAAAGCTGAAACTCAAAGTCGGCACCTTCCAAACCATGACGGCGCAGTACCTTTTCAACCACTTCTGTCACCGATTGATTTAAATACACTTCACTGCGTTTGGTGTACTGAAGTAAGGCAACACGCGGAACTAATATCAAGCTGTACCAAGTTTCATCCGCAGACGTTTTCAAGTGTTTGAATTCACAGATAACTCCATACACCGTTCGTATCGATTGATTAGGAAAACCGGGCAATAATGGCGTTTGATAGGTAAATGTTCCCGACTTCAGTAGCATCTGCTCGGGAGTAATATGCGCATTTATACACGTTAATGTCACTTCATATCGCCAAGGTTGGCTGAGGGCCTCTTCAGACTCAAAGCTGAGTACATCTAAGAAATCAGGACAGTCTTGAACCGTTAAGTGATAACGGGCATGAGAAACTGCGTTCTTCACAGTTTGTGTTAATGCATTGATGACTGAATTAGGCATATTCTATTCCCTCAGAAATGGATAAGAAGTGAAATCGATGGACGAAGCGGTTACATCACAGAAAGCAATTGATTGAGCCATGTTTGACCGCCCCAAGTGATGACGGCAATACCAATAAGCAACAACGCGCTCCAAAACCCGAAAGAGTGTATTAATTTCAGGCTGGATTTTTGCTGATGTTGGATAACTAATGGCAAAGTAGACTCCGGCGGTGAAATCTGTGCAAAGAGTTTATCCATCAATACTTTCTGCTCGGAACTTAGCGTTTCAGTTGTTGCCTCATGGGCGCTAAAACCGAGCATCAAGACGCGGTGAAAACAGGTTAATACGGTATCGTCCGGTTGAGACTGTCCCAACACTGACCGGATACGATCCCATAACGCTTCCCCTGCATCCAGCGATGAAAAATAGCGCGTTTGCAAGGGTGCAACTCGCCAAGCGTAGAATGCTTCCCCCTCTTCATCACCTTGAGCCAATAGTTCCATCGCCGTTTTATCCAATAATGCACATTGCGCGTAAATAATGTGTTCAACATCTTCGGGAGCCAACTTTGTTTGTCCCAATGCACTTTTTACGACCTCAATTTGTTGACAACACGTATCGTAAAGGGACTCTGAATCGTGGTCATACCGACCGTATTTTAGCTGGGTCACCATCAGCCAGATTTTTGCCATGAGTTTATCGATATCAATGTATTGGCTCATGAGCGTAATACCGCAAACAGTTCTAACTCTAAGAAACCAAATAAAGATGGCACATACAGCATACAGACGCCTTCTTCCAACATTTCACGCATCTCCGGCGCCTCCATATCCAGCGCAAAGTATTGGTTTTCCATGCGCACAGGCAGTGCCGCAGGCACGCGATCAACCGGGGTGAGTGGGATACCATTTAAGGCTTTGCTGTAAAGTGTGTTAACAGTATCGGGCGCACCAATTTTGCATAGCGTTGGGAATTTTTCGGCAATTTCCCACGCCGTTTTATCTGAACGGACAGACAGGTAAAAGTCCGCTTCCTCTCTGAGTCGGAGGTCATGCAATGAAGCTCGCCAAGTTTGTGGATCTGGGCGCGTCATTTCAAGTGCAATCACACGAGACGGCAAGCTGGTTTCTAACAAGGTGCTCAGCAAGTCAAACAACGGTGGAAACGTATTTTCGAGGTCGTCATGGACATAGGCAGGAATGGTCGCGAGATCATGCTCTAACGAAAAGGTTAATAAACTCCCCGCCAAACGGGTCAATTCAGCCCAAATGATTTCAGGGTGGCGCTGTGGGTAGCGTTCATAACTCATGAGGACATTAGCATGGGAGTTTAAGGCGTTTAACAACCAAAATAAGGAAACATCGGCGACGGCAAAATCAGCTAAACGTTCATTGCTCTCACGGCGCATGGACATCAGTCGTTGGCAACGGGAGCGTATTTGGCGATTCAGCAAGGCTAATCGCTCTTATAATTCTCGGCTTGCTGAAAATTGCGTCATGGAGGGGAATAAATGTTCTATCTATTGCCCAGCCACCTTGACCATCACGAGTTAGGCGTGCAATAGGACACGTTTGCCACGCATCATTATTTTCATGCTGAAAACGGACAGCAATATTAAAACGGGCAACTGCCATGGATTCATCATCCTGACCAAACACATCCGGCACATTCACCCACTCTTCCTGATAACGAAGGGAACGTTCAGAAAAGCCCCCTTTTTTCTGAACATTGATGATCCCTTGTTGAAGGAGTGGCAAGGCCAGCACCAGCACAATGCTGTCAGTTTGAGATAACGCGGTGGAATTTAACTCTCGGGGCTCTGGAGTGATATCACTGACTTGGGTATCTATTAACGCCCCATCCGGCAACCATGCCCTTAGTTGATGAACTTGTAAACGACCGGACGACAAAAATGACTCATCCAGTTCAACTTTTCACTCCCCAGTTAAAGGGAGAGAATAAACCGGAAACACCTTGGTTAGTGAAAGCCTCCCATTGCGCTTGCTGTTGAAATTGTTGCGGAGAGAGCAATGCGCCTTCATTCCATAATGGGCGGTAAATTTTCATTCGATGATCCTTTTATTTAAGCAAAAGCAATTGGCATTATGATTCATTTTCCCGAAACAATTCGGCGGCGAGGTGATATATTCACTCAAATTTGGAAAGTAAAGCATTTCTGATGTTTTGATACGCTACCGCCCTTAGCCGTCACCCAAGGCTCATAAGGTTAAAATACGCTAATACTGTCCTGACAAATCAATCCAAATTAATAAAAAATGGCACTTAAAAATAACCCGTGGCCCATCAAATGATGAATGCAATTGATGGACCGCTTGAATCTAAACGTCCATATCCTAAATATAGTGCTCAAATTATAGGAATTAAGGATTAAGTCAGCAATTATTTTCATCAATTTCTCTTATGTAGTCACAAATACGCATAATGAGCATTATTCACTAGCCGAATTAGACATAAAATGTATTGTAAGGTAACAGAATGAAATAATCTGGAGTGAAGACGGACTTAAGAAGCCATGTTGGCGCATTCAAGGCTGTGTTGTATGTTATCAATTAGAAAGGTAACATAAGGAAATTTAATGGTTGATACCTATTTTATGTGTGAAAAATGTTTCTTTCCGGTTTGTCACTGCGATGCTGACTGTCATGAGTAGTCTCATTGTCACGTGAAGAGCATAAGAATAGTTGGGATATTATTCTTATGCCAAATCAAGCCGCCAATTTGCAGTATGGTTTCGGCTATACTTTATTGTTATAGATAAATTAGTTGTTAATTATCCATAACTTAGTGATTTTATCTTGAATTAATGACCATAAGGCCACTTTGCGATGATGTTTTGCATGGAGCATTGAAAAATAGCTCAATGCTTCTGTTATCGATTCTTCTGTGTTTATTGCGATACTGTAATCAAAACTTTTCTTTAAATCCGAAATCGCATACGCATAATAGCGACTTTGCGCGGTGAGTATCGCCCCTTCAGTAAGACAACGACGAAGTATAGTGGCAGCCTTTATATAGCCCTGAGTATATAAATAAAAAAGGGAGGCTTACGCCTCCCTTTGACTCTGTCAATAACTGATTAGCAAACCACTATTTTAGCACGTTGTAGATCACGGTTTCACCCGCGGTCACATTTCCGTTAGCTAAAATTTCAACACCAGCAAAATCATCGATATTGCTGATAATAACAGGGCTGATCATCGATTTAGCGTTAGCTTCTAGGAAAGCGATATCCAACTTCAGAATTGGTGTACCGGCTTTCACTTCACTACCTTCTTCCACTAAACGCGCACAACCTTCACCTTTTAGAGCAACAGTATCGATACCCATGTGAACAATTAACTCAACACCATTTTCTGTTTCTAAACAGAACGCATGATTAGTTTCGAAAATTTTCACGACGGTTCCTGATGCTGGTGCAAGCACCTCATCACTGGTTGGTTTAATGGCAATACCATCGCCAACGATACGACTAGAAAAAGCTTCATCTGGCACATCATCAAGGGAGTACACTTCACCACTGACAGGTGCTACCAGTGAAAGAATTGTTTCACCTTTTGTTTTCACAGGCTCGGCTATCTTGGCTTTTTCAGTTTCTGTTGCTGAAGCAGAAGCTGCAATTGGGCCTTTCGCAATCACTTCTTTCATCGCCGATGCGACCAGTTCAGCACGTGTACCTACAATGACTTGCACGCTTTGTTTATTCAAACGAATAACCCCTGAGGCACCAAGGCGTTTAGCCATCGCATCATTAACAATACTGGAATCTTTCACATTCAAGCGAAGACGAGTAATACATGCGTCGATACCTGTAATATTGTCACTTCCGCCGACAGCTGCGACATATTGACGGGCTTCTTTCTGAATATCACTATCTGTGCTATCAGCTGAGCTCAAGTTTTCATCATAACCGTCAATTGTTTCATCACCTGCACTCACTTCACGACCTGGCGTTAACAGTTTGAACTTGGTGATCATAAAACGGAAAACAACATAGTAAATACAGAAGAAAACGAGACCTTGAACAATCAACATCCACCATTGTAGCGCAAGAGGGTTACGTGATTGCAGTAACATATCCACTAAACCTGCACTAAAGCCGAATCCTGAGATCCACTCCATTGTGGCAGAGATATAGATAGAAATACCGGTTAATAAGGCGTGGATCACATACAGTACAGGCGCCACAAACATGAATGAGAATTCAAGTGGCTCTGTAATACCTGTAAAGAAGGCAGCAAAAGCACCCGCAAGCATAATACCTGCAACTTTGGCTTTATTTTCAGGACGAGCGCAATGGTAGATAGCCAAAGCAGCGCCTGGTAGACCAAACATCATAATAGGGAAGAAACCAGCTTGATAACGTCCTGTGATGCCTGGCGTCGCTAAACCTTCTTCAATTGACTTCGCGCCACCGAGGAAGTTAGGAATATCGTTAATACCTGCAACGTCAAACCAGAATACAGAGTTCAAGGCATGGTGCAGACCAACTGGGATTAATAAACGGTTAAAGAAGGCATAGATACCTGCGCCCACTGAACCTAAATCTTTGATACTTTCACCGAATGAGACTAATGCATTATAAACGACTGGCCATACGTACATTAGAATGAAAGCAAGGATAATCATTAAGAAAGAAGTCAGGATTGGAACCAGACGACGTCCACTAAAGAATGATAACGCTTTAGGTAATTCCACCCCGCTATAACGGTTATACAGCTCAGCCGAGAGCACACCGACCAGAATACCCACAAACTGGTTATTAATCTTATTGAAGGCAGCAGGAACGTTTTCAAGCGGAACATTCATAATCATGGAGTAAGAAGCTGGTGAACACAGCGTTGTCACCACTAAGAACCCCACAAACCCTGTCAGCGCCGCTGCACCATCTTTATCTTTCGACATACCATAGGCAATACCAATGGCAAACAGCACAGACATATTATCAATAATAGCTGCGCCTGATTTAATAAGTAACGCTGCGATTGCACTATTGGCGCCCCACCCATCTGGGTCAATCCAATATCCAATCCCCATAAGGATTGCGGCGGCTGGCAGTACAGCCACAGGCACCATCAATGCCCTGCCGATCCGCTGTAAGTAGCTAAGAATATTCACGAACTCCCCCTTTAAAGCCCTATTATTGCCCCATTCACAGGATCTTATTGTTCATACACCATAATAATAATTTAGGTGTCTGAGTGTAGCAATTTCATAGTCTAGATGAATTTTTTCGCGATACAAAATAAATAGGTTCGATTTGTGATAAATGTCAATGATAATTTTCATTATCCACCTAAATTAGTGGCTATTATTGAAAGCTTATTTTATGATTAAAAATAACTTATCTACTGGATTTAGCTGTATAGCTAATAGAGAATCGATACTCCCTGAAATTTCCTATAGTTAGTTAATAAAAAGTCAGGGGCATAGCAACTCAAAATAGCAAAGTTACATGCTGGCGATTGAGTACAATCGCTGATTTGCAACAAATGTCATGTAACTTAAGCCATAAAGAGTATGGCGATCTTTCAGATTTCATAGAATTAACAGACTGTTACTAGAGGTAAAGTATCATGAGGCTTCTCCCACTAAAAACTGCTCACGACGTTGGGATTTGGTCTGCACAATATATTGCAGATAAAATCAACGCTTTTAACCCAACAGCCGAGCGCCCTTTTGTTTTAGGTTTGCCGACCGGTGGAACTCCGCTTGCGACATACAAAGCGCTTATCGCGTTGTATCAAGCAGGCAAAGTGAGCTTTAAACATGTTGTAACGTTCAACATGGACGAATATGTGGGTATCCCAGAAGATCATCCGCAAAGTTACCATACTTTTATGCATGAAAACTTCTTTAACCATATTGATATTCAAAAAGAAAATATCAATTTGCTAAATGGTAACGCATCGGATGTGGATGCTGAATGCCAACGCTACGAAGATAAAATTAAGTCTTATGGCAAAATTAATCTATTTATGGGTGGTGTCGGTAATGATGGTCATATTGCCTTTAATGAACCCGGCTCATCATTACGCTCTCGTACTCGTATCAAAACATTAACCCCCGAGACGCGCATCGCTAACTCACGTTTCTTTGATAATGATGTCAATCAAGTACCGAAGTTTGCCCTTACTGTAGGTGTCGCAACATTAATGGATGCGGAAGAGCTGATGGTATTGGCAACGGGTGCCAACAAAGCCAACGCCGTTCAAGCTGCGGTTGAAGGTTCAGTCAATCATTTATGGACTATCAGTTGTGTGCAAATGCACCAAAAAGCATTGATCGTCTGTGATGAACCCGCAACGCTTGAGCTAAAAGTAAAAACACTCAAATATTTTACGCAGCTAGAATCTGACATTATCGAAAAATTTAACTCATAATCATTCGATCACCCGACCTGTGGAAGCAGGTCGGTGACCCGATGTTTTATCTCTCCAGAAGTCAGGAGCCAAATACCATGTACGCATTAACCCATTGTATTATTTATACAGGTCATGAAAGATTAGATAACCATGCTGTCATCATAGATGGTGCTCTTATTAAAGATATCTGCCCATTAGATGAACTTCCCTCTGATATCGAGCAGCACGATTTACAAGGTGCTATTCTTTCTCCCGGCTTTATTGATTTACAAGTCAATGGCTGTGGTGGCGTCCAATTCAATGATAACAAAGAAAATGTGACATTGAAGCATCTGGAGATAATGCAAAAAGCCAATGAGCGTTCTGGGTGCACAAGTTTTCTACCAACCTTAATTACCTGTTCCGATGAACTGATGAAGCATGGTGTAGAAGTGATGACGGAGTACTTAAAAACACATCGTCATCAAGCGCTCGGCCTACACTTAGAAGGCCCTTATATCAACATCGTGAAAAAAGGCACGCATAATCCTGAATTCATTCGTCAGCCTTCTGCGCAAATGATTGATTATTTAGCCGCTCATGCAGATGCGATTACCAAGGTCACCTTAGCACCGGAAATCGTGGGTGAGTCTTATATTCGCCAATTGACCAATGCTGGCATTATCGTTTCTGCGGGCCATTCAAATTCAACTTACGAAGAAGCGCGCCTCGGCTTTAAAGCGGGTATCCGTTTCTCAACCCATCTCTTTAATGCCATGCCATATATTTCAGGTCGCGGACCTGGTTTAGTAGGGGCAATTTATGATACTCCAGAAGTGTACGCTGGCATTATCGCAGATGGTCTTCATGTACAATGGGCAAATATTCGTAACAGTAAACGGTTGAAAGGTGATAAATTAGTTTTAGTTACGGACGCTACCGCGCCTGCTGGTATTGATCCTCAAACTGGTGAAATGGATCATTTTATCTTTGCAGGCAAAACCATATACTACCGGAATGGATTATGTGTTGATGAGAACGGAACCCTCAGTGGATCGTCACTAACCATGATTGAAGCAGTTAAAAATACGGTAGAACATGTCGGTATCGCATTAGATGAAACATTAAGAATGGCAACACTTTACCCCGCTAGAGCGATTGGCGTCGAATCCCACTTAGGGTCTATCGCGCCGGGTAAAGTTGCGAACTTAACTGCGTTTAACCACGACTTCCAAATCCTTTCAACCTATGTCAACGGAGAGGAAGTCTACAAAAAATGAGTATATAGCTGATGAACCATAGTCACTCGCTAAAGCAAATTGGTAATATTGATCTGGTAAAACAACTCAACGGTGCCGTGGTATATAGCCTCATTGACCAACATGGTCCTATATCTCGCATCCAAATTGCAGAGCAGAGCCAACTTGCCCCCGCAAGTGTCACTAAAATTACTCGTCAGCTACTCGAGCGCGGCCTTATTAAAGAAGTCGACCAGCAAGCCTCTACAGGGGGGCGACGTGCCATATCTATCGTATCAGAGCATAAAAACTTTCATACGATAGGTGTGCGCTTAGGTCGTTATGATGCCACTATCGCCCTTTATGATTTAAGCGGCAAGCTACTTGTCGATGCCCACTATCCAATCTCAGCGCCTTCTCAGCAAGCGGTAGAGCAAAAACTGATTGAAGCGATAGAAGACTTTATTGCGCTCAATCAACGCCGTCTTAAAGAGCTTATAGCCATCTCAGTCATTTTACCCGGCCTCGTTAGCCCACACAGCGGCATTGTTCACTATATGCCACACATTAAAGTGGATAACTGGCACCTTATTGATAATTTGCAGGCTCATTTCAAAATTACCTGCTATGTTGGGCACGACATCCGTAGCCTTGCCTTAGCAGAAAGCTACTTTGGAGCCACAAAAGATTGCAAAGACTCGCTACTTGTTCGGATCCACCGCGGTGCAGGTGCCGGACTGGTCATTGATAATGAAATCTTACTAAATCACCGTGGTAACCTCGGTGAAATCGGTCATATCCAAGTGGACCCTCTAGGTGATTTGTGCCATTGCGGTAATTTTGGTTGCCTCGAAACTATCGCCTCAAATCAAGCTATTGAAAACCGTGTTCAACAGCGCTTAGAACAAGGTTTTACTAGCTCACTCACACTAGAACGTTGCTCTATACAGCATATCTGCCAAGCTGCAAATAAAAATGACCCTCTGGCGACAGAGGTGATACAGCATGTCGGCCGCCAAATCGGTAAAGCCATTGCTATCGCAATCAACCTGTTTAACCCTGAAAAGGTGGTTATTGCAGGTGATATTACGGAAGCCGAGCAAGTCCTACTGCCAGCTATCCAAAGTTGTATCGATACCCAAACACTCAAAGAGTTCCGTGAAAACTTACCGGTAGTTACCTCACAATTAGTGCATACCTCGGCAATCGGCGCCTTCGCCTTAACAAAACGCGCTATGCTCAATGGGGAATTGCTCCAAAAACTCCTTGATAACTGATCTCACAATCCCACCAGCAAAAACCAGAAACTGTTGCTCCATTTCTGGTTTTTGCTCTGGATTAGATTCTTTTTCCTTAACGCCAAAAACAGGCAAATCGTGCGTTGATAGATCTTTTGGATCACCATTTCACTGTTAGTTTGGCATCCCAACATATTAAGATGGATACAATTACTCTCATGTGACATGTCACAGTTTTTTCGATGAATGACTTGTTTTTTGCTGTCTTTATCGACAAAATGATTATTCATCAAACAAACGGACGCATTTTCACAAAAATAGTGAAAAAAGCAGTTGACTGTCTTAGCTGTAATTAGCATAATGCGCCCCGCAACGCCGATGAAGGTAATGCAAAAAAGATGGCTATGTAGCTCAGCTGGTTAGAGCACAACACTCATAATGTTGGGGTCACAGGTTCGAATCCCGTCATAGCCACCATGTTTGCGGGAGTGGCGAAATTGGTAGACGCACCAGATTTAGGTTCTGGCGCCGCGAGGTGTGCGAGTTCAAGTCTCGCCTCCCGCACCATTTCCTTCTCGGTTATTGAATTTAAGATTGGGGTATCGCCAAGCGGTAAGGCACCAGGTTTTGATCCTGGCATTCCCAGGTTCGAATCCTGGTACCCCAGCCATCTTAAATTAATGAATTTAGAAGACATCCTCGGATGGGGTATCGCCAAGCGGTAAGGCACCAGGTTTTGATCCTGGCATTCCCAGGTTCGAATCCTGGTACCCCAGCCATCTTCTCCTCTTCGTAGGTTGTCTTGAATCCCATGCAGTGAAGTTAAAAAAGCAGTTTTACTGTATGACATGGCTATGTAGCTCAGCTGGTTAGAGCACAACACTCATAATGTTGGGGTCACAGGTTCGAATCCCGTCATAGCCACCATGTTTTGCGGGAGTGGCGAAATTGGTAGACGCACCAGATTTAGGTTCTGGCGCCGCAAGGTGTGCGAGTTCAAGTCTCGCCTCCCGCACCATCCCTAACTAGGGATAAAAAATCTGATATATTGGGGTATCGCCAAGCGGTAAGGCACCAGGTTTTGATCCTGGCATTCCCAGGTTCGAATCCTGGTACCCCAGCCATCTCTCCCCCCTACTCCACTTCAAAGTAAAATTTTCACCTAATATACCTTTGGGCTATCCCTTATACTTTCTCAAAAGAGACAACTTCATTTATCACTCAAGCTCAGTTACAGGTTTGCATCATCTATTTTTCTGAGCCTTAAGTAGACCAATGTACAGCCATTTCAGATACTATTTTCGTTCCGTATACCCACTTAGTGTTCGTCAGCGGCAAAACGATGAACAGCACCTATCGTATAGATGACCTTGAGATATTTTCAGAGAAACAAAAATAATCAGACAGTGTATCCATTACAGTGTCATCCCTATAACCAAATCTTATTGCCTGATTTATTCTCCTGTTCATCTAGCTCAATAAACAGGTTTCAAACCTACCATAAACACATCGTAGTGTTTTAAGCGGCATAGTGCTTTGCTTGAGGATAGAGGCTATTTGATGCTTCAAGAAAGCCCATTAGCCCATCGACACGAGCAATAAGGAGATCGCTTACCCCGAGAATTTGCCGTTTAATCACCACAGAAAACCATAAATTTACCCCCCCACTTTCATAGAGGTAGAGCTGCTTACCTTTTAAATTTGAAACGAGAGCAGTTTAAGCAGCTTTCTTCACATCGCCGCTGTCTTCTTTCACTTTATATAGGATGGGGCGTATAAAGCGTTTCTTGTGGCTTCTGTTGCCACTGCTTTGGCGCACGCGGATAGTCGCGGCTGAGTCGCTTATTCTTAGAGCAAAAAGATGCTTAATTTTGTTTGATAGCCCTCAGCGCTTATTGGCTAGCTAAGCTAACTAGGGAGCCATTGATTCACCAGACTATTAGGTACAATAGTTTTGACTTACTCTAACGCCTTTTGCTGTATATCAAACACCAGAAAGAAATCATCTAACAGCAAAACCCTGTAGCCATTCCCTTTGGTATGTCAGCATTTTTCGCAGAAAACAAAAATATCTATATTTTATCCGCATACCTATCAGGTAATAACAAAGTAGCATTATTGACACGTTTTAATGAGAAATCATTGACTCATTACAAAATTGTTTCTCCCGTGATATCTCACGACCTTTGATTTATCTTAATAATTTTCCGTTAAGAATTAACACTGATGATATTAATACTTAGTTCGTTGGGCTAGCTCAAAACTGAGTTAGCCCAATTAACATTTCTATTAAAAATTTATTATTTTGTTATTAATGAATTATAATCCTTTATCAAGGATTCATAGTTTATAAAAATCGTATCAATATCATTCGACACATTCTTGCCTTCCTTAGCTTTTTTCTCTAACACTTTTAATTCGATAACAATTTGTTGATATTTTCTTAAATATTCTTTAACTGCATAATCTGAGCTTTTTATGTTTTCTTTATTGAGTAACACTTCATTGCCGAATAATTTTTCTAACTCGACTGACTCAGCTTCAATTTTAGCAATTTCATCAGAAAGTACTTTCAAATCAATTTTCTCTGGCTCCATTGACTCAATAGTATTAGACAGTAGATCCAATGAGTTCATAATTTGAAAACGAATAATTAAGCCTTTTTCCTTCACTAATTTAAGCTCTTCAACATGCATATCTTGATAATAATTTTCATATGCATTTTCTAATTTTTCTTTTTCATCAATAAGTTTGATGTAGGCTTTTTTAGCATCGTCGTATAACACTTGCATTTGCGCATAATCATCTAAACGATATGTTTTTTTGATAATGGCATAATCACCTAATTTTATCATTTTTTCATATAAATCAACATAACTTTTACCATAAGCAATACCTGCAGCATCTAATTCAGGGATCTCTGGGGAAAGCGTCGCCATATAATCAAATGCTTCTTTGATATTATTTAGTTCTGAATTATTGAAATGCATTGAAAAAGTAATGTCCAATGACAGTAAGCTTCCACTTATTTCTGCCCTATTTTTTAGATCCGTTTTGTTATCAATTGCTTTAAAAGCCGGAAGGTTAAGTGTCATATTTTTATCAGAACTGAATGAATCTAATACACTTTTTGTATTATTTAAAATATTAGGATTTAAACCACCTGATATCACTGATGTTTTTTTCCTTATTATATTGCCAAATTCCTCCTCAATGGCATATGTCCATAAATTACCTTTTTCAATCTTTTGGGCCAATTTAGCTTCATTGAAGTTAGTGTTTTTCTGTTTTGACTCAGATTGTTCTGCTTTATTTTTCTGAGATGGAGTGGTATTTGAGCTTTCATTAGAATCATTACACCCCGTAACTGATATTAATAAAAGGCTTAATATCGAAACTAATATTTTCTTTTTCATAATCCCTCTGCATATTATTAGTTTTTTACTTCCAAGTAATTATCATAACTCTTTTTTACGAGTAAAAAAACAATGAGCTTAACACTATCCTTCACACTCCTATTTTTTAATAACAAAGAAGATTAACATTTACGGTATTACATTTGACAATATTTCACAGTAATACATTAAAGATAAAAAAGAGCCGATCAGTATTCTCAATTTTTCAGTAACTATTTGAATGGCTTGTGCCGAAAATAAAAGAAGTGTGTGCTCGTAGTCAATTTTATTCAATATCTTAGTTTGGTGCTTTCTCACTTGTTGAGACTCGAAAGCAGCCTTATGTCACATGAGGTCTTTACTCCAACATTCCCCATATGAGCTTCACTAGGCTTGTTGTTCGACAGGTTCCGCAGATAATGTGGCGTCATTGCGTTATTTAATCAATGAAGTCAAAATACTATCCTCTTAAAATACTTTTAGGATTTTACCGAAAATGAAAGATTGTGCCATGCATCATTCCTTTTTAATGTGTTTACTGAAATGACACAAAATATCTATCACACCTGAAAAAAGTATATTATAAAAGATATTTCAAATTGCTCGAACGGTATGCCCGAGCAGCTCTACAACTTCTTAGTGATACCAATCCAGTTTCGCGCATAGGTAAACGAACAAATAGAAGAGAAAAACGAATATTACAATCTGGAAAAGTGCAATTAACTTTTATTTTACTCTCATTCTAATTAGCACTTTTCTCATTTTCATGTTTTCAATAAGAGATGTGAATTATGCCGTTAAATCGGGCTTATTACGCGATTAAGATAGCAGCCATTGCAAAACAACTGCGTCATGCTGGATTAATTAACCATACACTGAATTTGCCCATTATTTACCTACCAGGTATTTTAGGAAGTCAGTTATACGATAGGCAAAAAAAAACCTTAATTTGGGGAGACTATCGTAGCTTAATTCGACAGAATCATTATCAATATACGGACTCCGCTGCTCATATTGGTGTCCAACAACTACACAGCTTCTCAGTTATTCCTGGTTTAATCGAGAATTTAATCACCGCACCGTTAAAGCAGCTCTTAGAAAAAGCATTAGGCTATCGCGATGGTATTGACCTATTTTTCCTTGCATATGATTGGCGTGCAGATCACCGCCATTTAGCCGCTCAACTTGACGCCAAAATCCATCAAGTAAAACAACGTTATGGGGAGCAACAAAAAATATTACTGATTGCTCATTCATCATCAAACTGTGCGATCCGCTACTATCTACAACAATCGGCAACACAAAAAAATCGCGACAGCATTGCTAAATGGTATGCTTTTGGTCCTCCTTGGGTTGGAACATTTCAATCTTTAGCCTTGATTCAATCGGGGTATTACCCAGCAGGGAAACTCTTTCATGGATTTTCTGCTGATGATATTGCCAGTTGCCCTAGTGCCTACCAGCTGCTTCCTAGCTCTCCTCAAGTCATAGATAAAAAAGGTAATCTAGTCGAAGAATTTGATATTTATGATGAAGAATGCTGGAAAAGCTTCTCTCTCGGCCCTTATCGCTCGCCCACAGCCAATATCTCTGCCTCCACGGAACACCTACGTGAAGAGCTAGCAAATAACCTAATGAGTGCAAAAGCCTTTAGTCAATGTGTGTCTGTACGCCATGCCGCCGAACAGTCAGTTTCTCAAACCTGGTTTTTGAGTGATAACCATCAAACAGTCAAATGCGCCGTCTATGACCAAGGGCAACTATTTTTGAACGCAAAAGCGATACAAAAGCACTACCCTAATTTAGTTGAACAGGCGCTCACCAAAGGCGATGACCACCTTCCGATCGATGGTTTACTTAAAGGATGGGAGCACCCCATTTTATGTGAAACAGAAACACCGCCATTAGGTGAAAATTATGTGTTTATTAATCAAGCTCGTACTCACCGAGGATTAGTTGGACATATTCCTAATTTACGCACGCTCGCTTTTGATATTGCGACATTAAATCAAAAAGCGTGCTGATTAAGATGGCTTTCCGTTCGGACTTATCTCAAATATGTATTAAGTGAGCTCATATATAACTTTATCCGTAGATAAACATACATAATGATAAACAGCTAAACACTTATGATGTCGCAATTTAATGTGACACTGGCAAGATTGATTATTCGAATTTTATGTGTGTTTTTCAGGTATACACAAAGGTAAAAAAGTCTCATGGGTCAAAATAAAGAAGTACCTTTAGTTCTTGCAGGGAAGCCATTGCCCCTTTATTACCGCATAGTTTCATCAACTATTCGTCGCATATACTACCCAAATTGTTCCCTTGTCGGTCATGTGCCACTACAGCAAACTAATAAACCAACTCTCTTTTTGTGTAGTCATCGCAACA
Source organism: Providencia sp. PROV119 (assembly GCF_028482435.1). Taxonomy (NCBI): domain Bacteria; kingdom Pseudomonadati; phylum Pseudomonadota; class Gammaproteobacteria; order Enterobacterales; family Morganellaceae; genus Providencia; species Providencia sp. PROV119. The sequence goes on along the minus strand of NZ_JAMPQL010000001.1, from coordinate 64,142 downwards.
GTGCCTTTGATGGCTATTTAACCTTAAAAGTCTCTCCACTGGGGCAAGCACTCGCATCCATCCAACTGCTCAATAGCTTTATCATGCGCCTTTATTTCACGGGTATTCCCGTCGTACGCAAAAAAGATAAAGAACGTTTAGGGATCAGTGCAAGCAGCTTCGAAAACCCGGTTGATGCGGGTGTTGAGCATCTCAAAGCAGGAGGCTCACTGTTTCTCTTCCCAGAGGGAAGTAGTGAATGGGGCCACCGACCATTGCCTTATCAACGTGGTGCAGCACGGATCATTCGCACTTTACTCTCTCAACAGATTGAATTTAATATCGTGCCATTAGGGCTGTTTTATGCCATGCCCGACCGCTTTGCGAGTCATGCCGAAATCTATGTTGGCAAACCAATCCAGATTACTGCCCAAGAAAATGAAGAGTCCGATCGCGAATGGGAAAAACGCATCCATACTCAAATCTCACAATCTCTGGATGATGTTTCCGTTAATTGCCCTGATGAAGAAACCTTTAAACACGCTGAACAGTATGCTAGCCACGCTTTCATGCAAGGCGATTCCTATGCAGAGGCATTTTTACGTTACCAACACAACCCAACACCCCAATTACTTCCCGACGCTCGCCCCTCAACTCACAGTACAACTTGGCGTTGGCTTGGCTTCTTTTTAATGTTTATCTTTATTCCTATTTTACTGGCCTCTCGGTTTGCAGCGACTTATGCCGATGCACGTAACACCATCACTTTTTTTAAAATATTAGGAGGAGGATTAGCCAGTTTAGTTTGGTTACCCTTACTTGCTTGTTTTACCTTCATCTGGCCTACGGTACTTATTCCGAGTTTTATCAGTGCCTTTATTGGTTATAAAATTATTCAATACAAAGGCTCTGCTCCATGCTAAAAACACACTATCTACATTTATTTAATCGGCTATTTGCCATTCAATTATTTATTATCTGGCTTTTAGGGTGCATTGGGGTTTTTGGCTCAGATCTGACAGAGACTCTTTGGCCATCGGTACTCACTGGCGGCATCTTTTGGATCCTATTAGTCGCCTGTAGCAAACTTCCCAAATGGCAATCCCCGCGTTTCTATTGGGTAGGTTTATTACAACTTATCGCTTGCTGGTCCATCTTCCCACTGTTTAAAGCCATTCGAATTCATTTTTATTCATGGAGCGCGGATCATCTCTTATACACCATAGACTGTTATCTTTGGCTTAATAAAAGCCTTCCAGAGCATATGATCGCTCTTCAAGCCCCATGGTTCAGTGAGTTAATTGCTTTTTGTTATTTCAGCTTTTACTTTTTAGTTATTGGTAGTGCTCTATTTTTCTTTTTACAACGCCAAAAAAACACCTCTGAGCATTACTTTTTGGGCTTAATGTTGATGTATTTTTTTGGATTTATTGGCTATTTCATTTTGCCTGCTGTCGGGCCATACGGTGCTTTCCCGACATTATTTACTTACCCTGTCCACAATGGTGCAATGACCCTTTTTCTGACGGGTATGGTGGAAAAAGGGATCACTGGAATGGATGTTTTCCCAAGCTTACACACAGGGATCACCCTGTATATCGTTGGTTTTTTATTCAAAACAGGCTACCGAAAAATCGCATGGTGTCTAACCCCTTTAGCAGCAGGTCTCATTGTTGCAACGGTTTATCTTCACTACCATTACGGTATCGACGTCATTGTTGGTGCTTTGTTGGCATTACTTGTACTGCATTTCCTATTTAAGAAAAAGAAGGTGGAAAATGGAACTCATCTATAGTCTAAATGATACTCAAGCGGCAGATATTGCTATCAGTGGTGGTAAAGGGGCTAGTTTGGCAAAAACAATCCAAGCCCTCCCTGTTCCTGACGGCTTAATCCTCTCTTGCGAAGCCTACAAGCAATTCATTTCCCCTTTATTTGGACAAATTAGTTCACTCCTTGCTCAACACCCTGACAATGAACAAAATGCCAGCGAATCTATCCGACAACTCATACTCTCGGCGCCATTACCTGATAGCCTGACCACCCTGTTATCAACCCGCTTACATGATAGTCAATTAACTCATGTTCCTCTGGCTGTGCGCTCTTCAGGGACACTAGAGGATATGCCAAGAGCCGCATTTGCAGGCCAACACGATACTATTTTAGGCGTACGCGATCTCCCGTCGCTTCATGATGCGATCCGCCAATGCTATGCTTCCCTTTGGCATACCCATGTCATGCTTTATCGACAACATTTACAGTTACCCCATCAACATGCCGCGATGGCGGTTGTATTACAGCGTATGGTAGACGTACGTGAAAATGAAGCCGCCGGGGTTGCCTTCTCAATTGATCCTGTACGGGGTAATTTATCATCTGTACTGATTAACGCTGCCTTTGGATTAGGAGAAACCGTTGTTGGTGGTGAAGAGCCTATTGATGAATACCAAGTTGATCGCGATTCCTTGCAAATCGTTCACCAAGAAATCGCCGAGAAGCAGCGTGCAATTGTTATGACTGATAAGGGAACGGACATACTCCCTTTAGTGAGCCCTGCCAAAAATCAAACAACACTAACTTCTGAACAGTGCCAAGCAGTCGCCGAGCTCGCCATTCGTGCAGAGCAATATTTTCAGTTCCCTCAAGATATTGAGTGGGCATTTCATGACCAACAATTATGGTTATTACAATCACGTAATGTGACTCAAATTGCCCCAATTTGGACACGCGACGAGTCGGCAGAACGTTTCCCTAATCCAATCACACCTTTGACATGGGATATGTGTGAGGCGGGTTTCCATGCCTCTTTGAACTACAGTTTAAATTTAATGGGGCTACCTTCCTTTAATGGTAAATGGTTCACGATGAAAGATTATTATATTTATGGTAACCAAAACGCCGTTGCGCTTTACCATAACCGTCTTCCTACATCAATGATGAATGATTTACCCACTCTCTTATCTTCATTGCCTGAAATTGCCCGTAAATTTGCATGGGTACAAGAGCTACCTATTACTTGGATGCGAGACCTCGACCGATATTTGATTGGAATTGGCGCCCTTAACCAAGAGCCTCTCCAAGAGAAAAAATTGAGTGAACTGTGGGATTACATACAAAGGATCAATAAATTAGGCTCTGATTACTTTTTACCGAACATTGCGATTTCACTTACTCAACGCTCATTATACGCAGCCTTAATCGCCTTACTGAAAATGCTTTATCAAGGGGATGAACAGTTAGCTCATAAGACACTTGATAGTCTAATTGCAATGTCAGAGACCAAAACAGGGCAAGTGAATAACGAATTATGGAGCTTATCACGCCTTGTTCGCCATGATGCGAAATTATTTGCGCTATTAAAAGCTATCGATGCAGGTTCAATTATGGATACATTGAAGCAAGCGCATCCCGACTTTTTCACTGAATTTACCGCATTTTTAACTAACCATGGTCATCGTGAAATGGACTTTGATGCCTACCACCCTACATGGCTAGATGCCCCTCATATTGTTCTTACACAAATAAGCGCAATGGCGGATTTAGAAAATGATGGACAAACCAGCGATGCGTTAAGTAAAAAAATTGCTCAGTCAAAAACCGAATTTGAGATCATTTCGCAAACGCCAGAAGAGTTGCGTTATTTTATGCAAGAGTTAATTAGGTTGGCACGGGTATACACTGCATTAGATGATTTAGAGCATTACCAAACCACTCGCCTGGCTTTACCTATGCGCCGGGGCTTACATGCCCTAGGTGAGCGCTTGGTGATCCGCGGTGTCATTGATCAAGCCTCGGATATCTATTTTGCGAAAGAACAGCAGTTAGCAGACGCTATTAACGCTGAAACTACTCAAGCATTTAGCGAATTACGCCAACATATAAGCAGCAACAAAGCAGGCTATGAACAGGCTAGAAGTACAACACCACAATGGGTTTATGGCGAAATATCAGAAGAAACCGAAGACGATGGGTCATCCCTAAAAGGGTTAGCTGGCAGCGCAGGCACCGTTGAAGGTGAAGTCTTTTTAGTTCATGGGCCTGAAGATTTTGCCCAATTCCCTCAAGGCGCGATTTTGGTTGCTCGTACCACCAATCCTGCATGGACAGCACTTTTTTATCGAGCAAATGGCGTTATCACCGAAAGTGGTGGCCCGCTTTCTCACGGCGCAGTAACCGCTCGCGAATTAGGATTACCGGCGGTTATGGGTATCCGTCGTGTGATGAATACGCTTAAAAATGGTCAGCGTGTTAAAGTCGACGGTCAAAAAGGTATTGTTGAGCTGCTATAATCACGTATTCAATTCACTGGATAAGCTATGTTTATGATAACCTTATAGACGATGGCTTTATTCAGTGAATTGAACTTTTTGTTATAACTAATAACTACAAAGAATAATGAGCCAAATGGCCTAAATGGATATCTTTTCTCTTTTCCGCTTATCAGTACAGAAAAGTATCTCAAGATTAGGCTACGCCTGCTCTGGACGCTTGCTACTCCCTGTTTGACCTCTTTGTATCATCTCATCTTACTTCTCTATTTTTGACTTTCGAATAGTCATCTACACTTATCACTTAGCTTCGAAAAGTAACACTTAGTTAATTTTATTTACCTTTAGATAACTTCATTATCGAATATGTGACTTTAATCATTTTATCGTAACTAATAATAGTGATAATCTCCGCGTGAATTTTGGTTAGACTCGGTTAATGGCGTCAGGAGCACTCTGCCTTCTGCCATGACTCAAATTTCATCCAACCTATCATTCCCAAAATAAAAACGTTCTCAAATCCTAATAATTATAATTTGCAGTGATGCAATATTTTACAGAGAAGATTTATGCAAAACATTATAAAACAACCACTCTATAAGATCCTTTATGTCCAAGTTATTGTTGCCATTTTATTTGGTATCGCACTTGGTCACTTTTTCCCTGATATTGGAGAATCCTTAAAACCACTCGGTGATGCTTTCATTAAAATTGTTAAGATGATCATCGCACCTGTTATTTTCTTAACCGTTGTTACTGGTATAGCCGGTATGAGCAATATGAAGGCGGTTGGTAGCGTTGCAGGGAAAGCGATGCTTTATTTCATCACTTTCTCGACTATCGCACTGATTATCGGCCTAATTGTCGCGAATATCATTCGTCCCGGTGCGGGGCTTAACATTGACCCAGCAACACTCGATAGCAGTAAAGTGGCAGGATATGTAGAAAAAGCCCATGAATCCTCAATTGTTGGCTTTTTAATGAATATCATTCCTGATACCGTTATTAGCCCGCTCGTTAACGGTAATATTCTGCAAGTACTGTTTATTGCCGTCATTTTTGGTTTGGCTCTTGCTGCAACGGGTAAGCATGGCGAGCCTATCGTTAAATTACTGCAAAACTTCTCAGAGCCTGTCTTTAAGATGGTTGCCATGCTGATGAAACTTGCTCCTATTGGTGCATTCGGAGCTATGGCATTTACTATAGGTAAGTACGGTATTTCTTCAATCGGCAACTTAATGATGCTGATTATGACCTTCTATATCACATCATTACTGTTCGTTCTGATAGTGCTTGGTGCTGTCGCTAAATATAATGGCTTTTCGATCATTCAACTGATCAAATACATTAAAGATGAACTATGGCTAGTATTAGGTACCTCATCGTCTGAAGCCGCATTGCCTAGCTTAATGAGAAAAATGGAACATGCTGGATGTGAAAAATCCGTAGTTGGCTTGGTTATCCCAACAGGTTACTCATTTAACCTTGATGGAACCAACATCTACATGACCATGGCCGCACTGTTTATTGCTCAAGCGACAAATATTGATCTGACTATTTGGGAACAAATCTCACTGTTACTGGTTGCAATGATCAGTTCTAAAGGCGCAGCAGGTGTGACAGGCGCTGGCTTTATTACCTTGGCAGCGACTCTAATGGTGGTGCCAAGCATTCCTGTTGCAGGTATGGCTTTGATTCTAGGTATCGACCGTTTCATGTCTGAGTGTCGTGCACTAACTAACTTAGTGGGTAATGCTTGTGCTTGTATCGTCGTTGCCCGTTGGGAAAAAGAGTTAGATACTGAAAAATTAGCCAATGCGTTTGCCGCAAAAGGCGAAAGCATTGATTCAATTATTACTGAAGAAAATTTTGATGTTGTAGCTGACCAACCAAAACCGGTGGATATTAGCAAAAAATAAGCAGCGTATTTGTTAACTGCAAATAAGTTGGTTACTGCTCAAGTCATTACAGCGCATATCATCTGCGCTGTAATCATCCATACGACTTTGAGTCGGTGTGTATTTTTTCAACATTAATCATTGCCCAAGTTTTTGCGATTATTGAGGTTCTCGTCAAACTTTCTAATCGCAACTTGGGCATTAATGCAATTTCTATCCGCAACTTAGGTTATTTAGGATGAAATTTATAATCCTAATGCGTATTTTAATGCGATTTTCTTCGCTTCACCGGCACGTTGAGCAGCCATAAGACCAAGGTTTCTTAACATTTTCAAGCCGGGTAGCGTTTCACTAAATGCCATATAAAATGCATCCATCCCCGCTTGCATGACTAAGTTATCTGGCAAGCGTCGACGTTGATAGCGTTTTAATACCTCTACGGAAGACCAAGGTTCAAGGTACTCTTTTGCCTGTGTAACCACTTTCAGCAAAACATCAACATCTCGATAGCCTAGGTTAACCCCCTGTCCTGCCAGTGGGTTTATGGTATGTGCGGCGTCGCCAACCAACGCAAGCCCCTCAATCACATAACGATTCGCATGGTGGCGTGTCAACGGAAATGCGCCGGAAGCATATGCGGTGACTTTCCCTAAACGCTCAGGAAAAGCTTCCGTAATCGCCCCAGTCAGTTGCTCCATCGACATTGATTGTAATCGGCGGATTTTGGCTGGGCTGTCATACCACACCAGCGAGGCCCAATGATCATAAAGCGGTAAAAATGCCCGAGGGCCTGACGGGAAAAATTGCTGCCATGTCTTATCTTGCTGCGGCCCTGCTGTTTGGACGGTGATCAACATGCAAGACTGGCGATATTGCCAACCACGGCTGCCAATTCCTGCTAATTTACGTACTTGGGAGTTTGCGCCATCCGCACCGATGACTAATTTCGCTTGTAGCTCACGCCCATCATCCAGAGAGACTACCCACTCTTTTTGGCCTTTAGGTTGATAAAGATACAGTAATTGAGCGGGGCAAATACGTTCAAGATTGGCGTATTTTTCACACTCCTGCCACAGAGCCAGCTGCAATATTCGGTTTTCTACCATAAAACCAAGTTCAGGCAACCCTAAGTCATGGGCGTCAAAAACAACGTTGCTCCCTTCTTCTTCCCATGTTTCAAGTTGTCGATAAGGCGCACTGCGCATTGCTTCAACATGTTGCCAAGCACCTAACTGTTTAAGTAAATCGACAGAGGAACGGCTAATGGCAGAAATACGGACATCAGGAGCACTATTGGCGTCAAAAGCGGTTGGCTCTGCTTTTTCCAGTAATGCAACACGCATCCCTTCTTGAGCAAACCCAAGAGCCGCGGCGGCACCAGTCATACCCGCACCAACGACGACAACATCATAATATTCTGTTAATTTATTCATTACATTAGCTACTATTAACTATTTGATTTACGTAGTGTACCGAAAAATTGTTACGCTGACAGGGAATATCTCTTTCAGAGACTCTGGTCACTGATGCTGCAAATGAATACAATACAGGTTAATCTTGAAAAAAATAGGCGATAACCTGTCTTTGAGACCGCGTATTACATAGCCTTTGGGTACTAACTCAGGCTATTTTGGCATTTTTCATATCATAGAGTGATGTTTATGATCAAAAATGCGTGCGCCTTCCCAAAACGGGACAGGACTTTGGATTTATATCCATTATATTTCGAGCAGCTACGCATAAAGGCTCTATGCTCAAAGTATAACGGGTATACAACGCGTTTCGGAGTCCATTATACTAAGCCACTTCGAAAACACCGGATATAGACATGTCGACGAATAAAAAGTTATATATTAAAACATGGGGCTGCCAAATGAATGAGTATGACTCATCAAAAATGGCTTCATTATTAGAAAGCACCCATGGTTATCAGATCACTGAGATTCCAGAAGAAGCAGATTTACTGCTGCTGAACACGTGTTCAATCCGTGAAAAAGCACAGGAAAAAGTTTTCCATCAGCTTGGTCGCTGGAAATCGTTCAAAGATAGCAACCCTGATATCATTATTGGTGTCGGCGGCTGTGTTGCGTCTCAAGAAGGTGATTTTATCCGCCAGCGCGCACCAAGCGTCGATATTGTTTTCGGTCCACAAACGCTACACCGTCTCCCTGAAATGATTAATCAGGTTAAAGGAAGCCGTAGCCCTGTTATCGATATCAGTTTCCCTGAAATTGAGAAATTTGACCGTCTGCCAGAACCACGCGCGGAAGGCCCTACCGCTTTTGTCTCCATCATGGAAGGCTGCAATAAATATTGCACATTCTGTGTTGTTCCTTATACACGCGGTGAAGAAGTTAGCCGTCCTTGTGATGATATCCTGTTTGAAATTGCTCAATTAGCGGCGCAGGGTGTACGTGAAGTAAACCTATTGGGTCAAAACGTTAACGCTTATCGTGGCGCAACATTTGATGGTGAAATCTGTACTTTTGCTGAATTAATTCGTTTGGTTGCCGCGATTGATGGTATCGACAGAATTCGTTTCACGACTAGCCATCCAATTGAATTTACTGATGACATCATTGAAGTCTATGAAGATACGCCTGAGCTAGTTAGCTTCCTACATTTGCCAGTGCAAAGCGGTTCAGATCGTATTTTGACATTAATGAAACGCGCACACACCGCGCTTGAATACAAGGCTATCATCCGTAAATTACGTAAAGCACGTCCGGATATTCTCATTAGCTCTGACTTTATTGTTGGCTTCCCTGGTGAAACCAATGATGATTTTGAAAAAACCATGAAACTGATCGCTGATGTGAACTTCGATATGAGCTTTAGCTTTATCTACTCACCACGCCCAGGTACACCAGCCGCTGATCTACCCGATGACGTGAGCGAAGATGAGAAGAAACAGCGTCTCTATCTCCTTCAACAGCGCATAAACCAACAAGCAATGAGCTACAGCCGTGCTATGTTAGGTACGGTACAACGTATTTTAGTCGAAGGCCCTTCACGTAAAAACGTTATGGAGCTTTCAGGTCGTACAGAGAGCAACCGTGTTGTGAACTTTGAAGGTTCACCTGATATGATTGGCAAGTTTGTTGATGTAGAGATCGTTGACGTTTATGCCAATTCACTACGCGGTAAAGTGATCCGCACAGAAGACCAAATGGGCTTGCGCGTTCACGAATCACCCGCTTCTGTCATCGCACGTACTCGTAAAGAAGATGAGCTTGGTGTTGGTAGTTACCAACCCTAACGATAGGATACTCAGTGACCGATAAAAAACCGTTGCAAATCGCAACACAAGAAATCTTTCTAGAGCCCGCAGATAACCAACGCTTAATGAGCCTTTGCGGGCCATTTGATGATAATATCAAGCAACTTGAGCGTAGACTTGCGATTGAAATTAATCGTCGTGATAACCGTTTCAAGCTATCAGGCAAACCACTCAATATCCAAGCGGCCAGTAAAATCTTACGCCAATTGTATGTTGATACCGCTCCAATACGCGGTGTGATCCCCGATATTGACCCTGAGCAAATCCACCTTGCTATCTCTGAAAGCCGCGTATTAGAGCAGGCTGCCGATAGTATTCCAGATTATGGTAAAGCCGTTAATATCAAGACCAAACGTGGTGTTATCAAGCCTCGCACACCAAACCAAGCGCAATATATAGCGAATATTTTAGATCACGATATTACGTTTGGCATTGGCCCCGCGGGTACAGGTAAAACATACCTTGCCGTTGCAGCCGCCGTAGATGCTTTAGAGCGCCAAGAAGTACGGCGTATTTTGCTGACTCGCCCTGCTGTTGAAGCGGGGGAAAAACTTGGCTTTTTACCCGGTGACCTCAGTCAAAAAGTAGATCCTTATTTGCGCCCACTGTATGACGCATTATTTGAAATGCTAGGGTTCGAAAAAGTTGAAAAACTGATTGAACGTAATGTTATTGAGGTAGCACCACTGGCTTATATGCGCGGTCGCACCCTCAATGATGCTTTCATTATTTTAGATGAAAGCCAGAACACCACCATTGAGCAGATGAAAATGTTCCTGACCCGTATCGGTTTTAATTCAAAAGCCGTCATCACGGGGGATATTACTCAGGTCGACTTGCCTCGCGGTAATAAATCAGGCCTACGTCATGCCATTGAAGTGCTTTCTGATGTTGATGAACTTAGCTTTAATTTCTTCCACAGCGAAGACGTTGTTCGTCACCCTGTTGTCGCAAAAGTTGTTATTGCCTATGAAAAATGGGAAGAACAAGACAACAAACGCCGTCAACAAATTAGAGAAGAAAAAGAACAGCAAAAAGCGTTAGAAAAGCAGGAAATAATTAAATGAGTGAAGTCATTCTTGATTTACAGCTCGCTTGCGAAGAAACAACAGGGCTACCTGATGAAGCACTGTTTCAACGTTGGTTAGAAGCCGTACTCCCTAAGTTTCAACCACAAAGTGAAGTGACAATCCGCATCGTTGATGAAGAAGAAAGTCACCATTTAAACCTGACTTATCGGGGGAAAGATAAACCAACAAATGTGTTATCTTTTCCTTTTGAAGCGCCACCAGAGGTAGAATTACCTCTACTTGGCGATCTGATTATTTGTCGTCAAGTGGTTGAACAGGAAGCCATCGAACAGCAAAAAAGTGCCGAGGAGCATTGGGCGCACATGGTTGTACATGGCTGTCTGCATCTGCTTGGTTATGATCATATCGAAGACGATGAAGCAGAAGAAATGGAGAGCCTAGAAACGGAAATTTTAGCTGAATTGGGCTATGCTGATCCTTATCTTGCAGAAAAAGAATGACCCACGGTCTATTTTTATGTTAAATATTAGCTGAATAAGTCTAATCGCGTTTTTTGGGAGTAAATACCATAGTTATCTCACGCCGTTGAATATATATTTGGCAGAGTTAAAAACCTAAGCAATTGACTTATTTAGCTAAATTAACCATTATCATCAATTGAGGAATAATTAATAAAACGCCATGAGCGACGATAACTCTTCGAGTAGTGACAACCCTGGTCCTAAGAAAGGGTTCTTTGCACTATTAAACCAACTCTTCCACGCTGAACCTAAAAACCGTGGTGACTTGGTCGAGCTGATCCGTGATTCCGAGCAGAACGACCTTATCGATCCTGATACCCGTGACATGTTAGAAGGCGTCATGGATATTGCCGATCAGCGGGTACGTGACATTATGATCCCGCGCTCCCAGATTGTAACCTTAAAACGTAATCAAACTCTGGATGAGTGCCTTGATGTTATTATCGAATCCGCACACTCACGTTTCCCTGTCATCAGCGAAGATAAAGATCACATTGAAGGGCTACTAATGGCAAAAGATTTGCTGCCATTTATGCGTACAGACGCTGAGCCATTCAGTATTGATAAAGTGTTGCGCCAAGCGGTTGTTGTACCTGAAAGCAAACGGGTCGACCGGTTGTTAAAAGAGTTCCGTTCACTACGCTATCATATGGCTATTGTCATTGATGAGTTTGGCGGTGTCTCTGGTCTTGTTACCATTGAAGATATTTTAGAGCTTATTGTTGGCGAAATTGAAGATGAGTACGATGATGAAGATGATGTCGATATTCGTCAGCTAAGTCAGCACTCCTACTCAGTTAGAGCCTTAACCCAAATTGAAGACTTCAATGATGCGTTTGAGACTCACTTTAGCGACGAAGAAGTGGATACTGTCGGTGGCCTTGTTATGCAAGCCTTTGGTCATCTACCCTCTCGAGGTGAATCCATCACTATAGATGGCTATCAATTTAAAGTTGCCATGTCGGATAGCCGCCGAATTATTTTACTTCACGTAAAAATTCCAGATGGCGCGCCTGCACCAAACTTAGATGAAGAAAAGAGTTAATGAACTTAACGTTATACTATCAAAGTCAGTGGTTAAGACTACTACTGGCTTTCATTTTCGGAGCCAGTGGTACACTGGCTTTTTCGCCATTTGACCTCTGGCCTGCAGCTCTCCTTTCCATCCTATTTCTCCAACTACTGACCCTACAACGCTCCCCTAAACAAGCTTTTTCGATTGCTTTTGCATGGGGCTTTGGGCTATTTGGCTCGGGCGTTAATTGGGTGTATGTCAGCATTGCTGACTTTGGTGGAATGCCAGAGGTTGTTAATGTCCTATTGGTGATCCTGCTTGCAGCTTACCTTTCCCTCTACACTGGGTTATTTGGTTATCTACTCAGCAAATTCTTTCCCCAATCAACAATATGGCGATTAGTCTTTGCCGCTCCAGCCATTTGGCAGCTCACCGAGTTTTTACGAGGTTGGGTTCTTACAGGCTTCCCATGGCTTCAATTCGGTTACAGCCAAATTGATGGCCCAATGAAAGGCCTTGCCCCCATCTTTGGTGTAGAACTGATAACTCTAATATTATTTAGTATTAGTGGGTTACTCGTGCTTGCGTTGGTACGTCGCCGTATTACGCCGTTAGTCGCCGCTGCCGTACTACTTTTCGCCCCTTTAATCATCAAGAGCTATCAGTGGTATACCCCTCTGGAGTCAAAAACTACGGAAGTGGCGCTTGTACAAGGCAATATTCCCCAATCCATGAAGTGGGAAACAAGCTACTTACAAAAAATCAAAGATACTTATATCAAGCTTTCTAGCCCTTATATTGGCAAAGCTTCCTTAATTGTTTGGCCTGAATCCGCAGTGCCGTCAGTCGAATTAGATAACCAAGCATGGCTAAAATCACTGGACAAAATATTAGCTGAATCCCAGACCAAACTGATCACGGGTATTGTTGATGCCCGTCCTATTGACGGTGACTATCAGTTTTATAACACCATCATTGTATTAGGGGATACAACTCCCTATCTGTACCCATCAAAAAATCGCTATAACAAGCACCATTTAGTGCCTTTTGGTGAGTTTGTACCGCTAGAGGATATTTTACGCCCTATCGCACCATTATTTAATTTGCCAATGTCAGGATTTAGCCGGGGCGATTATCAACAAGCTCAGCTTGCTGTAGGCAACATGCATCTAACAGCCGCCATCTGCTATGAAATTATCCTTGGAACACAGGTTCGCGATAATTTCCAACCTAATAGCGATTACCTCTTAACCATTTCTAACGATGCGTGGTTTGGTAAGTCGATTGGGCCATGGCAACATTTCCAAATGGCGCGCATGAGAGCGCTGGAGCTTGGTCGCCCACTACTTAGAGCTACCAACAATGGCGTCACCGCAATTATTCGAGCAGATGGTACCGTCCAAGCTAAGTTGCCTCAATTTACCGCTGCTACACTATCTGCATCTATTACCCCAACAACGGGGTTAACACCTTATGCACGCTGGAGTAATTGGCCAATGTGGGGCGTTGTTATCATATTTATGCTGATAGCCATATCACGAGGCCGCAGGTCAAAAACAAGTTCAGATAAATAACAAAAATCCCAGTCTTTGCATTAATTGCACACGACTGGGATTTTATTTTACATCGCCTAAATTTTATCATTTAACCAATCAATTGCCCTTGTACATCCGCAACGCTAATAGAAGCGATGCAACCTGCATTAAAATTTAAATAATCATCTTCAATGCCATCGGAAAAAATCACGCCATTTTCTGGCATCAATGATTCAAGTTGCAGCGGTGAATTCTCCTCAATCGCACCGAAAACAAATGAAGTTCCTGTTGTCTTACTAGGAAAAGGCTCCCTAACACTAAATTGAAGTCGCCTTTCTTGCCAAGAAAATCCTTGTGACAACGGGTGATGAGCTCCCCCCATAACGGCTTGAGCACCCGCTAAAATCGATTGAAACCACCCTGTCGACCCTAAGCCTGTTGAAATAATGATCCCCGAGGAGGATTGAAATTCTTGTTCCCCATTCCATCTCATAATATAGCGTGCCGATGTGTGGGTTTTAGGGCCAATAAATAGATCATTAACCGCAAGTAATGTTTGCCCATCATTAGTTGTCGCCTGAGCAAAAGTCACCGTTCTACTTGGCATCTTTTCCTTTAACGTATTCAAAACGACTTCACGCAGTTGGCCTATTTCAAAAGGTAATAATTTGCCATCCCATCTTGCAGGATCAGGATTAATTGCGATAACAGGCTGACCATTTAAATATTTCAATGTATTTGCCACTAAGCCGTCTTGTCCTATCACAATCACAATATCACGAGCCGTAAATTGGTAGCTAGGCAGTAAAGAACGTTCTAACAATTGAAATCGCCCCATTGATTTCAGAACCGCCTCTGCTTGTACTAATTGTTTTTGATAGTGATCGTGCTCTTCAAGATAATCGTTTACCTCAACATGATTATGCTCTAAATAAAATTTGGCTTGCGGCCAAGTATTAAAACGTTCAATCAGTGCCTGTAACCGCGTTTTACGCATAATTAAAACAAAACGGACATCCTCTCCTCTTTTCATGCTTTAGCTCCTTTTTTAAATATTTGGCTAAAGAGATCGGGGGATATATTCAACTCACCAATTTTCCCTGCATTTAGCGCTAATGATTCAAACGCCATAGCCATTAACTGCTCCGGTGCCATTTTTGCCAATGCCATCGCTTTTAAATTCTCGACAGGCAGTTCTCGATAAGCACGCATTTTCACCTCAATAGCGTAAGCATCCGCATCCGATTGAATTCGTTGGTTTTCAACGCTTAATGCCACAAGCTCATTACGTTTAGCTTCGGCATTGACTTGAGCGGCTAACTTTTCCTGCTCAATTTCAGCCTGTTCACGCAATAAATGACGTTCATTTTCTAAACGTGCTTCTTCAATTTGTTGCTGCTTATTTTGAACGGATAAATCGGTTTCCAGCTCGGCTTCCTTAAGCATACGCTCTTGTTCGACAGAAAACTTACGTCTCGCATAAATCGCATCATCGGCCTCTTTTAGAATCGATTCTCTCGCTTCTGCTTCAAGAGCTTTCAATGTTTCAGGTGATGGTGTAATGGCTGCAATCGAAACATCAAGAATATCGATGCCTAATGCTTGTAGCGCCGAATGTATCGATAACTGATTGGCGACCTCTGTGATCAATGTTTGACTTATCAACAATGCATCACGCATCGCAGTGCGTTGGATTTTTGCCTGAATTAAAGTCTGTGCACTACGCACAACCCTATCGCTTAATTTTAATGGGTCCTCAGACGCATACGAGCTGCCATCTTGAGTCAGGTTATAATTCAATACCTCTGCTGTTTTTTCCGGTTGGCTAATTCGAAATGAGATTTGCCCTTGAATACGCAAGCTTTGAAAGTCCGCCGTTTGTAAATTAAAAATAAACGGCGCTTCAAGCGCATTTAATGGTAGTGCCGCAATAGATGTTGTTGCTGAGTTATACCAAAAACTTAATCCCTTCCCTTGCTTAATCACTTTTCCGTTGACGGATTTAATAATGAAAGTCGAAGAGTCTGCTTTGAAATAATTAATATTAAACATAGTTAACCTCATTAGTGTCCTTGTGACAATAATTAATTATTGTCTTATAGACACCAAGGTGTCAAGCATTAAGTGTCTTAATGACACAAATATTTTTTTAACGTATCATCGCCCTATTAACCATAAAATAGCTTAGTGGGTTGTCATCTCATGAATGAACAAGAATATTTATCTAAATACGATAGGAATGCATATCTTTCGCCACTAGTGACGGTAGATGCGGTGCTATTTACTTACCATGAAGAGACGTTAAAGGTTCTCCTTGTTGAGCGTGCAAATCATCCAGATAAAGGGATGTGGGGGCTACCTGGCGGGTTTATCGATGAAGAGCAAGATAGCACTCTTGAGCAAGCTATCTTGAGAAAGCTAAAAGAAAAAACGGGCGTCATTCCCCCCTACATTGAACAGCTTTGTACTGTCGGTAACCATTTTCGTGATAAACGAGGTTGGTCTGTCACCGTTTGTTATACAGCCCTTATCGCCTATCAGGCATGTCAGCACTACATTGATAGTGTCGGATCAGCAAAATGGGTCGCTATCAGCGACATTGAAAACATGTCATTAGCCTTTGACCACTCGATGCTTTATCAGCAAGCACGAGAGCGATTAAAACAAAAATCACTCTATTCTATTGTTCCCGGCTTTGCCTTACCTGAAGTCTTTACTTTGACAGAGCTGCAACATGTGCATGAAGTATTAATCGGCAAAACATTGCAAAAAAAATCTTTTCGCCGTCGCTTAGAGCAGGCTGATTTACTGATTGATACCGGGGAAAAACGGCAAGAAACAGGCCGTCCAGCTAATTTATATCGTCTGAAACCTGAGTCAGCTGATTACCGTTTTATTCGTAATTTAGAATTTTAACCCTGATGGGTAAAACAAAGGCCCCCTTGAAACATATCTTCAAGAGGGCCTGAAATAGCCTAGCGAGAAATTAACTAAAAAGAAGCCATCCACATACGTGTTTTTATTCCCCAATAGCTTGTATAACCACTGGTAAAACTGACCATTTTACCGTTATCGATGATCATAAAGGTCGGTGTGGCACTAATGCCAACCTGATTCGCAAGCGAGCCTTGTGTATCATTGATTACTGGGAAATTTAGCTCTTTTTTCTCCATCCCTGATAACAGACGTTCACTATTGCCAGAACGTATTGCCACAGAAACAACGGGAACACTGGCCTTAGCTAAGTCGGCTACCGTTGGAGAGGTTATTTTGCAAACCCCACACCATGTCGCCCAAAAATAGACTAAAACAGGTTGTTCTTTACTCAACTCTGCTAATGATACGGTTTCACCCGTCGCAAGTAATTGCGGCTCAAGCAAAATAGGTGCTAGGCTTTCAGGTTTACGCCAAAAATCCATTACGGTAAAGACGACGAACAAGATCACCACCAACCCAATAATTTCTTTTGACCACTTTTTCAGTCTAGCCATATTTACCTTATTTCACTTTTGCTAATTGCTCTTTAACAATCATTTCTAATTGTTGAGCATCTACAGCCCCTGGGATCATTTCTTCACCAATGAGTGTTGCAGGTGTACCATTAACCCCTAATTTTTCAGCTAACATCATGTTAGTGCGAATAGTTTCTTCGCTCTTATCGTTAGCGACTAATTTTTCATTACCTGTCGCTTTCAACGCCTGTTTGATGTTTTCCTCAGTTAACATCCCTTGCTTTTGCATAAATTTTTGATGCAGTGCTTGGAATGCTTTTGGATCTTTTTCCCACAATGTCAGAACCAGTTGAGAAGACTCCAGCGATGTTTTGCCTTTAAATGGCAGAGGTTTTATCACCACAGCAACATCAGGGTATTTCTTCACAATCTCTTCAAGCTGTGGATCAAAACGCTTACAGAATGGGCAGTTATAATCGGTGAAGTTAACCAACACCAGTTTTGCATCTTTGGCACCCAGTCGTGGGCTTGCTGGATCATTAAACAGCTTATCGTGCTCGGCTTTAATCGTTGCCTTCATTTGAGCTTGCTGTTTTTCACCTTGCTTAGCCTGTAATGCAACAATCGCTTCTTCTAAAATTTCAGGGTTTTCAACCAAGGTATCACGTACCAACTTACGCACTTGTGCTTCTTGGTCAGACGTTAATGGAGCCGCATGAGCAGTTGCACCTAGCATTAGCGACGAGAACAGAACAGCTACAATTGTTTTTTTCATTTTTCGGCTCCTTTGGCCTCATTCATAATTGATAATAAAACTTCACGATCAAGTATCGTTGACAGTATTTCACCCTCAGCCAACCTAGGGCCATAAATTTGATTAAATGGCACAGCCACCTGCCCACGTTTTTGTAAAAATGCGGTAATTTCTGGTGATGGCTTAGTCCAGTCACCTCTTAATGCGACCACATCTGGTTCATTCAAGAGTTGCTGAACATCATCTCTTAGCAATACATTATATTTATTTGCTTTACAGGTTACACACCAATCTGCCGTAACATCAATAAACACTCGCTTATTTTCTGACAGAGCCTGTGTAATCGCTTCCTCACTCAGAGGTTGCCAATCCACATTATCCTGAACAAGGGTTCGACTTCCTGTCGTTTGCTCCATCGTTGCCCAAACAAAGCCACCTGTTAATAATGCAAACAGGACAAACGAAATTGCCGCAGTGCGTAAACTGAATTTTTTGCCAATGAAAACCACCAGCAAAAGCAAAAAGACGATCACAATAGCTAAGGCAGCCATTTCACCAAAATGAGGGATCAGTAAGCTAATTAACCATAGACATGACAATAGCATCATCACACCTAAAACCACTCTCAGTTTACTCATCCAAGCCCCAGGTTTTGGTAACAGCCGAGAAATAGCAGGGAAAGCGGCGATTAATAGCCACGGTAAACTCATTCCGATACCCAGTGCCGTAAAGACTAACCAGAGTTCTCCTATCGGAGCCGCTAGTGCAAACGCCACTGCTGTGCCCAAAAATGGTGCAGAACAAGGGGTTGCCAATAAGGTTGCAAACACACCTTGCCAGAAATGCCCACTGTTACCTTGGCCACCCGCAGTCGCTAAACGAGTGCTCGCTTTACTTCCTAGATGGATCTCAAACAAACCAAATAGGTTAGCCGTAAATAATGCCGTCACTAATACCATAAACCCAATAAACCATGGGTTTTGGAACTGGATCCCCCATCCAACAGCTTGTTGCCCAACGCGCAACAGGGTCATTAATAACGCTAATAGCCAGAAAGAGACTAAGATCCCTGAAGAAGAAAGCAAAAATTGCCGACGGATGGTTTTCTGCTCCCCTTGCGGTACCATCAAGACCGAGCCTAACTTCATCGCGAGAACCGGCAAAACACAAGGCATAAGGTTTAAAATCAAACCACCTAGTAACGCAAAGGCCAAAATCTGCCAAAGAGGTATCGCACCACCAGCATTATCCTGCTGGATAGCGCCAGTAAAAGGTGTGATTTGCGCTGTTACCTGTTGTGAAAGCGCGCCATCCGTCACCACAAAAGAGAACGGTTTTCCTGTCAGGTCTGGCGCTTTATCTCCCCAATCATCACTCACCGCAACGGTCGCCGTTAGCTTGTCACCCGATAAACGAATAATTGGCACACCTAGCGTGGTTCCTTCTGGTGTATCAGTAAAAATCCCTGCTTTTTGGCTCCACGGCTCGCCAGCCACTTTTTGTAATTCAAGAACGAGTTTGTCACCATCAAACCCGACATTATGGTTTTGCACTAGCCCCGCTGTAGGAGGAATACGCCCCATCGCTTGATTAAATGCCCACTCAAAATTCTCAGGCTTAGGTTCAGTCAAATCGAGCTCGAAAGGATAATCCGTTAAAATACAGACATTGCTACAGGTGGAAAGTGTTAAAACTCCCGAAAGTTTATCTAGTTTTTCATCGGCATTAACGACGATAGGAAAAACAACGTCTCCCATATAACCTTGAGTTGAAATACCTGCAACATCAAAACGACCAGGGGCTGGCCACTGCCAATCCATATCTGTTACTGGTGATTTCCAATTGATTTCCGGCGCAATACCGCCTTCTCCTGGAGAACGCCAATAGGTTTTCCAACCATCTTGTAGTTGTACATCCAACAATAAAGCAACCTTCCCATCTTTTTGGGAAGCACTTAACAATCTTACTTGAGCATGGTCATTATGTTTATCTGTTAGCCAGCCAGTATCAGCTGCCTGTAGCATTCCCGAAAATAAGGCAGATAAAATAATTAACGCATTAATTAAAAAACGCATAATTCCTCCAGAATAAAATACACCAACAAGCTGAACGTGATGGTGTTCTAATCTCGAAGATTGCAATATTGTAAATGGAGCCTAACTCTTGGTGGGGGATGTTTATCCTCACGCTTAGCTCTGCGTGAAAATAAATGAGAGTAAAAAATACCTAACGCAGTGATAGAAAGGAAAACAAAAAAGAGAGGTTCAATAGCAGCAGGACTTAATGTCAGTAGTGATTTAGCACTCAATTCACAAGAAGACAATTGCGCGCTTTTTTCACTCGAAACAGCCGTTTTAAACACCATAGACTGACCATTGGATTGCATTTGCACGACAGGGTCTTGAGGCGAAAAATGGGCGAAAAGACGCTCTCCAACGGCTCTTTGATTAATACAAAGTAAAACCATCAGACAGGCGAGTACTACTAATCCTTTGCCTAATTTGAGTTGCCTGTTCATGCGTGTCTCTATTTCTTCGTCCTGAAATCACACTGTTAAATAATGATAAGTTAATTCAATATTTAAATTTAACCAATTTAATCAAGGTTACATCTTACACAGCAAACGACTCGGTACAAGTAGCATGAGCTAACTTTACAAACCCAATCCTATTTACACCCCTAAAGATAAAAATTGGCATACAAGATGCATTATACCCACTAGCAACAGGAAAATGAGATTATTTTTCACACTAGTGGTGCATAAATACCCTTTTTAGGAAAGTTTTCCCAGTAATAGTGCAACAAATTAGGAACTGCCCAAATAATATGCGAGATAGCTCCCGATTTTGAAACAATTCATTTTCATTGTTTAACATTTTTCTTTAATTTTTAACAATATTAAAACATACAGCAGGTGATCGTGGTATTGATAGCATCCACGAAACATCAGCAAGCACAACAAACGAGATAAATCTCCGATCTTAGAAAGGAGCTGTAAATATGCGTATGAGCAAGATTGTATTATCGATGATGGTGCTAGGAGCAACTTGTGCCGTTCAAGCAGAAGAACTAACAGGTACTCTAAAAAAAATTAACGACAATGGTGTGATTGTTGTTGGCCACCGTGAGTCATCCGTTCCATTTTCTTACTATGACAACAACCAAAAAGTGGTCGGCTACTCTCAAGACTACTCCAATGAAATCGTTGATGCGGTTAAAAAGAAACTCAACAAACCTAATCTCGAAGTTAAGCTTATCCCTATTACATCACAAAACCGTATACCGCTATTACAAAATGGTACCTATGATTTTGAGTGTGGTTCAACGACCAATAACTTAGAAAGACAAAAACAAGCTGCGTTTTCAAATACGATTTTCGTAGTAGGTACTCGTCTACTTACTAAAAATGACTCTGGAGTCAAAGACTTCGCCGACCTCGCGGGTAAAAACGTCGTTGTTACCTCTGGAACAACGTCTGAAATTTTGCTCAATAAACTTAACGACGAAAAAAATATGAAAATGCGCATTATCAGTGCAAAAGATCATGGTGACTCATTCCGTACCCTTGAATCTGGCCGCGCTGTCGCCTTTATGATGGATGATGCGTTGTTAGCAGGTGAACGTGCAAAAGCGAAAAAACCAGATATTTGGGAGATTGTAGGCAAACCGCAAACAGAAGAAGCTTATGGCTGTATGCTACGCAAAGATGATCCTCAGTTTAAGGCGTTAGTCGATGAAACTATCGCGAAGGCACAAACTTCTGGTACGGCTGAGAAATCATTTGACCGTTGGTTTAACCAACCTATCCCACCAAAAAATCTTAACTTGAAATTCACGTTATCAGATGAAATGAAAGAGTTGTTCAAATCACCTAATGACAAAGCACTTAACTAAATAAAAAGACAAACAGGGTGTTACTGAAGTGGGATTTGCAAGGCGGTCGTTCCCCGCCTTGCACTTTCTCACCAGTAGTAGGGTCAATCTAAATTGCCCACAGGAAGTAGAATTATGTCAATCAATTGGAATTGGGGGATTTTCCTACAGGAAGCCCCATTTGGGAATACCACCTATTTAGGTTGGTTATTATCTGGCTTAGAAGTCACTGTCGCACTTTCTATCTGTGCTTGGATCATTGCTTTTCTGGTCGGCTCGTTCTTTGGTATTTTACGTACCGTGCCTAATCGCTTTTTAGCGATGATAGGAACCGTTTATGTCGAGCTATTTCGTAATGTCCCTTTAATTGTTCAATTTTTTACTTGGTATTTAGTGATCCCAGAGCTGTTACCCCGTTCTATCGGCGACTGGTTCAAAATGGACTTAGATCCTAACTATCAATTTTTTATCTCTTCAACACTGTGCCTTGGTTTATTTACCGCCGCCCGTATGACTGAACAGGTAAGAGCGGCAATACAATCATTACCAAGAGGGCAAAAAAACGCTGGTCTCGCTATGGGGCTGACCTTGCCACAAACTTATCGCTATGTGCTTTTACCCAATGCGTATCGTGTCATTTTGCCACCAATGACATCCGAGATGCTTAACTTAGTGAAAAACTCGGCGATAGCTTCCACTATCGGCCTCGTTGATATGGCAGCCCAAGCAGGTAAGTTGCTTGATTATTCTGCCCATGCTTGGGAATCATTCACTGCGATCACGCTTGCCTATGTCGGCATCAATTTGATCATTATGCTGTTAATGAATTTGTTAGAACGTA
This sequence comes from Providencia sp. PROV119, assembly GCF_028482435.1. Lineage (NCBI taxonomy): Bacteria > Pseudomonadati > Pseudomonadota > Gammaproteobacteria > Enterobacterales > Morganellaceae > Providencia > Providencia sp. PROV119. The sequence continues at coordinate 41,695 of NZ_JAMPQL010000001.1, read as the reverse complement.
AAGTTCGCTTACCCGGCACATTAGGAGGGCGATAATATGTTCTATGAATTTGATTGGAGCTCCATCGCCCCAAGTTGGCCATTTCTTCTTGATGGGTTAGTCGTCACCGCTAAAATTACCATTACGGCTATTGTCGTGGGGATATTGTGGGGAACGGTTCTCGCCGTGATGCGTCTATCTACTTTTAAACCTATCAGTTGGTTCGCTGCACTGTACGTAAATACGTTCCGCTCTATCCCATTAGTCATGGTATTGTTGTGGTTCTATCTGATTGTGCCTAACTTAGTCCAAAATGTTCTAGGCATATCACCAAAAAGTGATATCCGTTTAATTTCAGCAATGGTAGCCTTCTCGCTTTTTGAAGCCGCCTACTACTCTGAGATTATTCGAGCAGGTATTCAGAGTATTTCACGAGGCCAAGCATCTGCCGCACTTGCACTGGGCATGACGCATATGCAAACAATGAGGTTAGTCATCTTGCCTCAAGCCTTTAAAGCGATGATCCCTCTGTTATTAACACAAGGCATTGTGCTATTTCAGGATTCATCATTAGTTTATGTACTGAGTTTGACGGATTTCTTCCGTACGGCAACCAATATTGGTGAGCGTGATGGTACACAAGTAGAAATGATATTGTTTGCAGGTTTCGTGTACTTTATTATCAGTTTCGGCGCTTCAATGCTGGTGAATTATCTTAAGAAAAGGACTGTTACATGATTACCCTGAAAAATATCTCTAAATGGTATGGCCAGTTTCAGGTACTCACAGACTGTACAACTGAAGTCAAAAAAGGCGAAGTCGTGGTTGTCTGTGGACCATCAGGCTCTGGTAAATCCACATTAATAAAAACAGTGAATGGCCTTGAGCCAGTTCAACAGGGTGAAATTTTTGTAAATGGTATCCAAGTCAATGATAAAAAAACTGATTTGGCAAAACTTCGCTCTAAAGTTGGCATGGTATTCCAACACTTTGAGCTATTCCCGCATCTTTCTATTATAGAAAATTTAACACTGGCCCAAGTAAAGGTGCTAAATAGAAATAAAAAAGAGGCTGAAGCAAAAGGGTTGAAATTACTCGAACGCGTTGGGCTAGCAAGCCATGCAAATAAGTTTCCTTCCCAGCTTTCGGGTGGGCAGCAGCAGCGTGTGGCAATTGCTCGAGCCTTGTGTATGGATCCCGTTGCAATGTTATTTGACGAGCCAACATCAGCACTTGACCCTGAAATGATCAATGAAGTGCTTGATGTTATGGTCGAATTAGCAAACGAGGGTATGACTATGATGGTCGTTACCCACGAAATGGGTTTCGCTAAGAAAGTCGCTAACCGTGTGATTTTTATGGATGAAGGAAAGATTGTTGAAGACAGTAAAAAAGAAGACTTTTTTGCTAATCCGCAATCTGATAGAGCTAAAGATTTCCTCGCGAAAATACTGCATTAATTATTGCAAGCCATAGGGAGAGACTACCTCTCTATGGCTTCCCCCCTGCACGACACTCTTATACCTTTCTATTTTGTTTTATCTAAATATTTGTTGCCCGACAATACATACAGATATAGATTAAAAACCTAATTAATATCAATCTAATAATCTAAGCCTCATGATGAAAAATGATCAACAAATAACAATTATCCCTTTACAAGACGATACTATTCTGGATGTTTCTGCCTGTAATTTTAATGTGATGATAACCGATGAGTTACTCCATCCCTATGACGATATAAACAGGAAAAAAGCGATTAAGCCCTACCTAAAGGATTATCATTTCTCTCCAGAGCAGTGGTTGAATGAACAAGAAAGTTTAGGTGTTTTATATGTTGCGAAATTGGGGGATAAAACGGTTGGCTATGCCTGTGCAAGTCTTTGCTGGAATGGAATGGCTCAACTTGATGAATTGGCCATCGATGAGCCATATAGAGGTAAAGGTATCGCCAAACAATTACTAGAAAAAATTGAAGCTTGGGCAACCGACAATGGTTTACATCACATCAGATTAGAATCTCAATCTACGAATACCACAGCCGCTAAGTTCTATCACAAACACGGTTTTCGCATTCATGGTTATGATAAAGCGCTCTATTTATGCACGGAAAATGCCCATGAAGTCGCATTATTTTGGTATAAAACATTATAAACATTAGCGTTCAATGTTTACTTTTATAAATAAGTTGACCAACAACACCTCCCTCTCTTTCGGAAGATGTCTTCCATCCATCACATTGACCGATGCAAAATCAAAGGGAGAGACACCTTCAATGCAAGCAACCTTTACTCCATACTCTTGTGGGGTTGAGCGTCTTTGATGAAAAGTATAAATTCCGCAGATTGAATAAAAAGAGGGCGGCTTGCTTTGTGTTAAAACGATATTCCGTTAGTTTATCTTTTCCTTCTAAAATAGTGTCTCTGACAAGGGCGCAAAGATTACGATTGCCCCACGCATTCGGCAAAAAGGGCAGTGACATCTTCTTGCTGTGTTATATCTATCAGTCAACGCAACCTTAAATTTCACTGTACCACAATGGCTCTGAACTTGTTTTTCAATCACAACGCCCTCCCTAATAGCATAGGCAAAAATGAAATCAGTGGATTAAGGTACTCAAACAACTCAAATAGGTTTTGTTAATTGATATAATTTATTGATGCTTTTTTATGTTTCTAGGGGATCTTTGCACTTTAGTGCTAATAAAATAGAGTGAATAAATACCCCTCCCTATGTATTGCCCAATATTTGCTGGCTTTTTGAGTTTTTTTGCGTGAAACACTACCAATCTTACTGTTTTTTAGTTAAGTTTGATGCTCATCGGAATAAAATATTCTGACACCGCCCCCCAAAAACAATATCCAGCTTTCCCCGTCGGTTCAGCTAATCAACTATTGTTGTTTTAGGGTAGGATCCGCTATGCTATGCGGATCTAACTTATAGAAAGACATTAACGCTACTGAGTAGCATTTATTCACCATAGGATTATCGGTGCCATGCAAGAACAATATCGTCCAGAAGATATAGAGCCAAAAGTACAGCGTCACTGGGATGAAAAAGCCACATTTAAAGTGACAGAAGACAACAGCAAAGAGAAATACTACTGCCTGTCCATGCTACCTTACCCTTCTGGTCGACTACACATGGGCCATGTGCGCAACTACACTATGGGTGATGTGATCTCCCGTTATCAACGCCTATTAGGTAAAAACGTTTTACAACCAATCGGTTGGGATGCGTTTGGCTTACCTGCTGAAGGCGCGGCTGTCAAAAATAAAACAGCACCTGCACCATGGACCTATGCCAATATCGATTACATGAAAGGCCAGTTAAAAATGCTGGGCTTTGGCTACGATTGGGATCGCGAAGTTACCACTTGTACGCCTGAATACTATCGTTGGGAACAATGGTTCTTTACTAAGCTCTATGAAAAAGGCTTAGTCTACAAAAAAACCTCTGCTGTAAACTGGTGTCCACATGATTTAACCGTACTCGCCAATGAACAGGTTATCGATGGCTGCTGCTGGCGCTGTGATACGCCCGTCGAGCGTAAAGAAATTCCTCAATGGTTTATTAAAATCACCGATTATGCTGAAGAGTTGCTAAACGATCTTGATAAGCTTGATGATTGGCCTGAGCAAGTCAAAACCATGCAACGTAACTGGATTGGGCGCTCTGAGGGTGTCGAAATCACCTTTAACGTTGCCGATCGTGATGACAAATTAACCGTATATACCACTCGCCCTGATACTTTCATGGGTGCAACTTATGTGGCGGTTGCTGCGGGTCACCCATTAGCACTCGAAGCCGCAGAAAAAAATGCCGAATTAGCCAACTTTATCGATGAATGCCGTAATACCAAAACAGCCGAAGCTGATATGGCGACCATGGATAAAAAAGGGATGCCAACTGGCCTTTATGTTATTCATCCACTCACCCAAGAAAAATTACCTATCTGGGTAGCCAACTTTGTGTTGATGGAATATGGCACCGGTGCGGTGATGGCTGTACCTGCTCACGACCAACGTGACTGGGAGTTTGCCCATAAATATAACCTGCCACTAAAAGTGGTTATTGCCGACGCTGAAGGCAATGAGCCTGATATTTCTCAAGAAGCGATGACTGAAAAATTTGCACTGATCAACTCAGGCGAATTTAGCGGCTTAGATAATACCGCTGGCTTCAATGCTATCGCAGACAAATTAGTCGCTATCGGCGTGGGTCAACGTAAAGTGAACTACCGTTTACGTGACTGGGGTGTTTCTCGCCAACGCTACTGGGGCGCACCAATTCCAATGGCAACATTAGAAGATGGCACAGTTGTTCCTGTTCCTGAAGATCAACTGCCAGTGATTTTGCCAGAAGATGTCGAAATGGACGGTATCACCAGCCCAATTAAAGCGGATCCAGAATGGGCGAAAACCACCATCAATGGTCAGCCAGCTTTACGTGAAACCGATACCTTTGACACCTTTATGGAGTCATCTTGGTACTATGCTCGTTACACTTGCCCACAATTTGATGAAGGCATGTTGGATCCGGCTGCTGCGAATTACTGGTTACCAGTGGACCAATACATTGGTGGTATTGAACACGCCATCATGCACTTAATGTATTTCCGTTTCTTCCACAAATTGATGCGTGATGCAGGCCTAGTCAACTCAGATGAACCAGCAAAACGCCTATTATGTCAAGGTATGGTACTGGCAGATGCCTTCTACTATACCGGCAGTGATGGTCAGCGTGTTTGGGTTTCGCCAAGTGATGTCACTGTAGAGCGCGACGACAAAAACCGTATTATCAAAGCCGTTGATACCGAAGGACATGAGCTGGTTTATACTGGCATGAGCAAAATGTCTAAGTCGAAAAACAATGGTATTGACCCACAATTGATGGTTGAAAAATACGGTGCCGATACCGTGCGCCTATTTATGATGTTTGCGGCACCACCAGAGCTAACCCTTGAATGGCAAGAGTCTAGCGTCGAAGGGGCAAACCGTTTTGTCCGTCGTGTATGGCGTATCGTTCATGAGCACTCACAAAAAGGGGCAACTCAGCCGCTTGATGTCAGCACATTAACGACAGAGCAGAAAGACTTACGTCGCGACTTACATAAAACCATTGCTAAAGTGACCGATGATTTTGACCGTCGCTATGCGTTTAACACTGCGATTGCCGCTATCATGGAGTTCATGAACAAATTAGTTCGTGCACCACAAGAGACCGAACAAGATCGTGCATTGATGCAAGAGTCACTTGAAGCGATCACCTTGATGCTGTCACCTATTATTCCACATGCATGTTTCGAAATGTGGAAAGCATTAGGTCACACCGATGATGTCGATTTTGCAAGCTGGCCTGTCGCTGACGAAAAAGCCATGGTTGATGACACTAAATTAGTCGTTATCCAAGTTAATGGTAAAGTGCGTGGTCGTATCACTGTACCTGCTGATGCAGTGCAAGACTTTGTGTTAGATATGGCAACAAAAGAGTATAGCGTCTCGAAATACCTCGAAGGCGTTACTATTCGTAAAGTAATTTATGTACCAGGTAAATTACTAAACTTGGTTGTTGGCTGATAAGGAGGCCAGGTGCGCTATCTGATAACTTTATTACTGAGCCTGTCGGTGCTAGTCACCGCAGGTTGCGGTTTTCGCCTTCAAGGAACGACACAGATCCCTGAGGAACTGAAGACGTTACAGTTAAGTTCTAATGCACCTTATAGCTCTCTAACCAGAGCCGTTAGGGAGCAACTCAGACTCAATAATGTGACGCTTGTTGAAAATGGCAGCGCTGATATCCCAATTTTAAAAATTACGGGATCGTCAGAAAAAACAGAAACCGTATCGATTTACCAAGATGGTAAAGCGGCAGAGAAACAATTGACCTTTGTGCTCAATGCTCAAGTCATGATGCCAAATGGTTCGGTTTACCCGTTACAAAGCCAAGTTGAGCGTACTTTCTTTGATAACCCATTAGAAGCTCTTGCAAAAGATGCTGAAAATGAATTGGTTAAACAAGAGATGCGGGAACAAGCAGCGCGGATATTAGTCCGTAAACTGTTAATTGTTCATACTGCCGAACTTGAGAAAGCTAACGCTAAAGCTGTTGTTCCTGTTGTTGAACCATAATGATCCGTATCTATCCTGAACAGTTGACCTCTCAGTTACAAGAGTCTCTGAGAGGCCGCTATTTAATCTGGGGCAATGAGCCCCTATTAATTCAAGAAAGCCAAGATGCCATCCGAAAAACGGCTCAAACTCAAGGGTTTGAAGAGCATTTCACCTTTTCACTTGAACAGCACACTGATTGGGACGAAATATTCAGCCTCTGCCAAGCCCTGAGCCTATTTACAAGCCGTCAATCACTGACGTTGATCCTGCCAGAAAATGGCCCTAGTGCTGCCATGGCGGAAAAGCTGATTCAATTATCTCAACTTCTTCACCCAGATATCCTGCTATTGCTTCGCGGGCAAAAACTCACCAAAGCACAAGAAAACAGTGCTTGGTTTAAAGCTATCAGCCATGAAGCTGTCTATATCAGTTGTCTAACGCCTGAATATCAGCGCCTACCTCAATGGGTTGCAAAACGGGCGCACAATATGCAGCTCTCTTTAGAAACAGAGGCCAACCAACTCCTTTGCTACTGTTATGAAGGGAATTTACTCGCGTTGGCACAAGCACTTGAGCGATTATCGCTACTCTACCCCGATGGTAAATTAACCTTGCCACGTGTCGAAACTGCCGTGAATGATGCTGCACATTTTACGCCGTATCATTGGGTTGATGCCTTATTAGCCGGCAAATCACGGCGCGCTTGGCATATTCTCGAACAGCTTCAACGTGAAGATACTGAAACAGTCATCCTCTTACGGGCTATCCAACGTGAATTAATGCTACTACTGACATTAAAACGCCAATCGGTTACCACGCCATTAAAAACCTTGTTTGATCAGCATAAGATTTGGCAAAGCCGCCGACCATTATTGAGCGCAGCATTACAACGTCTAAGCTTACATCAATTACAATCCGCACTTTTGTTGCTAACACAAGCAGAGCTACATGCCAAACAAGACTTTAGCCACTCGGTGTGGCCTGACCTACAATCCTTGTCTATGTTAGTATGTACCAAAGCCTTACCAGAGAGTTTTATCCATGACCTTTAAGACCAAAGGCCTTCAAGCGTTATTTGGTGGGACATTTGACCCGATACATTATGGCCATCTACGCCCAGTAGAAGCATTAGCCAAGCAAGTTGGCTTACAAAAAGTGATTTTGTTGCCAAATCATGTGCCGCCGCACCGACCTCAACCAGAAGCTAGCCCAGCTCAACGATTAGACATGGTACGTCTAGCGATACAAGATAACCCGCTGTTTACCATCGATACCAGAGAGCTTGAGCGTAATAGCCCATCCTACACGATAGAAACCTTAACCTCATTACGTACTGAGATGGGGCCAGAGCAGCCGTTAGCATTCATTATTGGTCAAGATTCGTTATTGTCGATCCATACATGGAATGGTTGGGAACAGCTGTTGGATAAATGCCATTTATTAGTTTGCTCACGCCCCGGTTATGCGACCAATTTCAGTGAGCCGCAAATGCAAGCATGGTTAAAAAAACACAGAACAGAGGATACCAATAAGCTGAGCCAAGCACCGAACGGTTATATTTTCCTTGGTGATACGCCACTCATTGATATTTCAGCCACCGAAATCCGTCATAGCTTAAGTGCCGGCCATCTAAATGATGATTTGATCCCCGCTTCTGTCATGGCTTATATCAAACAGCAGCACCTCTATCAAAATTGAAGTAATGCTCTGATTTTTTCACATCCCGGATATGGTGATAAGTAAAGTTGCTCACTGATATAACTATCAGGGTATTGAGTGAGCAACTGCAATATCATCGATAACGGATTATTAATAGAAAGATAACCCGCTTGATAATCATTGATTAGCCACCCCAAACGGACTTTTTCATCTCTTGTCGCTTTATATTTAAAATAGCCTTGTATATGTTGAAGCGCATTGACTTGTAACTTGCGAGCTGGTGTTGTGGCTAAAATATCCAGTAGTTGATGACGATATTGGGTGTAAACCTCAGTGAGTTCGCTATTTTTTTGAATACCCGCCACAAATTTACCTGTTGCTTTATATCCCTTCGGGGAATAAGCCATCAATAAATATTTATGACGACTGTGAAAACAAATAATTTGGTGGTGCGTTAAATTCTTAGCTAATTGCGTTAATCGATATCCGGTATACAGTTGAATAAGAAACCGATCGAGATGCTCTGGACATGACCATTCCTGCGTGGTTAACAGTGGTGTTTTTTCAGGAAGTTGTTCAAGGAGTTGCTGACGAGCTCCCTCATCACAAATTACCCCTTGATATGCAAACTTTATCTCTGTCAGGGCCGTAATGGGAATCAACTTAATATGTGACTCCGTTAATGAGGTGATATCCTCGGCAGGAAATTCAACATCCCCAAACAGAACAACATTAAACATTATTGATTCCACGCATGGCTCCTTTGCTTTGCGAGATAAAACTCACGATGGCTGATTATTGATTTATCACTTTGTAAAGTTTGTACAAATTTCTTGCCCTGAACGCCAGTTATTCATATAAATCACACACCTTAAGGAATATAAAATAATTTAGCCGATTTTTCTGAAAATCTAGGGTAAAATGTCCCTGCCTTAACAGGTATATTACAAACAGTGTTTAACGTTATACCCGTCATACTTCGAGTTGTCTCCTAATTAGTGGCGCCAATAACTTCTAAGGGATAGCTACTGGCATTATGTATTGGCTGAGTATAATTAGAATAAAAGGTGAACCTTTTGCAAGGAACTGAACTCCAACAATTTATTATCAATCAGCTTGACGATGCAAAAGCTGAAGATATCATCTCGATCGATGTTCATGGTAAATCAAGCATTACTGATCAAATGATCATCTGCACTGGGACATCAAGTCGTCACTTAATGTCTGTTGCAGACCGGTTAATTGAAGCTTGCCGTAAAAATGGCTTGCACCCACTCGGTGTTGAAGGCCAAGGGGTTTCTGACTGGATTGTGGTTGATCTTGGTGAAGCTATTGTTCATATCATGCAAGACGAAAGCCGTCGTATGTATGAACTTGAGAAACTCTGGAGCTGAGTTTGAAATTACAACTCATTGCTGTAGGTACAAAAATGCCGGACTGGGTTCAGACCGGCTTTATGGATTATCTCCATCGTTTCCCTAAAGATATGCCTTTCGAACTGATTGAGATCCCAGCAGGGAAACGCGGGAAAAACGCAGATATTAAACGCATTCTCGAGAAAGAAGGTGAACTGATGCTGGCAGCCGTCGGCAAAGGTAATCGGATTGTCACATTGGATATACCCGGTGAGAAGTGGGATACCCCAAAACTTGCTAACCAACTTGAAAATTGGAAACAAGATGGTCGCAATGTTAGCCTGCTCATCGGTGGCCCTGAAGGACTTGCACCTGCTTGTAAAGAAGCCGCCATGCAAAGTTGGTCATTATCTCCACTGACACTGCCCCACCCTCTTGTTAGAGTACTTGTTGCAGAAAGTCTTTATCGTGCGTGGAGTATTACGACTAACCACCCTTATCATCGGGAATAGTCAGTTTTTAATATGTTCAATATGGCAGTGGGATGAAAAATCAACGCACCCCTTTTCGCGACCATACAGCAGAATCAATGTTATTTATTCGCCGAGCATTAATTGCATTCGGCGTCATTGTGCTATTAACTGCTGTTCTTGTTACTAATCTCTATCATATACAAGTTGTTCGCCACGAGGATTATCAAACAAGATCGAATGATAACCGGATAAAACTCGTTCCCATTGCCCCTAGCCGCGGGATTATTTATGACCGCAATGGCAGACAATTAGCCTTAAATAGCACCTTTTACCAATTAGAAATTGTGCCTGAAAAAGTGGCCGATCTCCAAGACACGCTGGATAAACTGCGTGATGTCATCGGTCTAACCGATGAGGATATTGCTAACTTTGAAAAAGAGCGTAAACGCTCCCGCCGTTTTACCTCTATCCCCCTAAAAACACAGCTAAACGAAGTACAAGTAGCGCGCTTTGCCGTTAACCAATACCGTTTCCCTGGGCTTGAAGTAAAAAGCTACCAACGTCGCTCCTATCCTTATGGCTCAGCATTAACCCATGTTATTGGTTATGTTGCTAAGATCAACGATAAAGACGTAGAGCGCCTTGATAAAGAAGGAAAACTGCCTAACTATGCCGCCAGCCATGATATCGGTAAATTAGGCATCGAGCGCTACTATGAAGATGTGTTGCATGGGAAAACAGGCTATGAAGAGGTTGAAGTGAATAGCCGCGGGCGTGTTATCCGCCAGCTACATGAGCAACCGCCGCAAGCAGGCCGAGATATCTACTTAACTATCGATCTTGAACTGCAAATTTATATTGAAAAACTGCTGACAACGAGTCGTGCCGCGGTGGTTGTCACTGACCCGCGCAATGGTGAAATATTGGCATTGGTCTCTAACCCAAGCTATGACCCGAACTTATTTGTTAACGGTATATCAAACAAAGACTATCAAGCACTCTTAAACAACCCTGATAGGCCGTTAATTAACCGAACAACTCAAGGCCTTTATCCTCCCGCTTCAACCGTAAAACCTTTTATTTCGGTTGCGGCGTTAAGCGAAAAGGTGATCACCCCTTCAACGACTATCTTTGACCCAGGTTGGTGGCAGCTTCCAGGCTCTGAAAAACGCTATCGTGACTGGAAGCGTTGGGGGCATGGCAAATTAAATGTGGTGAAGTCAATCATTGAGTCTGCGGATACGTTCTTCTATCAAGTCGCCTATGATATGGGGATTGATAGAATATCCGATTGGATGAAGAAATTTGGCTTTGGCGATTATACTGGTATCGACCTTGCCGAAGAGCGAGCAGGTATTATGCCGACTCGAGAGTGGAAGCAAAAACGCTATAAAAAACCTTGGTATCAAGGGGATACTATACCTGTCGGCATTGGACAAGGCTACTGGACCGCAACGCCAATTCAAATGTCAAAAGCCTTGATGACACTCATCAATGACGGTCAAGTGAAAACCCCTCATTTATTGTATGGCACCAAGCTCGGCAATGCGATGGTGCCTTACGAAGATAAAGAGACGGCTCAGATTGGTGATATCCATTCAGGTTATTGGGAGCTCGCGAAGCAAGGAATGTACGGTGTCGCCAATGCACCAAACGGTACAGGAAGACGTAGTTTTATCGGCACGCCATATAAGGCAGCAGCGAAATCAGGAACTGCTCAGGTGTTTAGTTACGAAACCTATAACGCCAGCAAGTTAGCCGAGCATTTACGCGATCATAAACTAATGATTGCCTATGCCCCCTACGATAAACCAACCGTTGCGGTCGCCATTATTTTAGAAAATGGTGGCGCTGGCCCTTCTGTTGGCGATATCGTTAGGCAAATATTTGACCATGTTTTATTAGGTGATAATAAAATAGAGGTTAATAGCGTACCAACAGGCACTGAGGAAGACCGTTAACACTATGACAGACGATAAGAAAAAATTATCACTCTCAGCGCGCCTGCACATCGATGTGCCTATGCTGTTAATTATTTTAGCGTTACTTGCTTACAGTGCGTTTATTATGTGGAGTGCTAGCGGGCAAGACCCTGAAATGATGGAAAGAAAATTGGGGCAAATCGCTTCAGGATTTATCGTCATGATCATCATGGCACAAATTCCTCCGCGCCTATATGAAAACCTTGCCCCTCATTTATATATCTTTTGCGTTATTTTGCTAATTTTTGTCGATGTTTTCGGGCAAATCAGTAAAGGGGCACAACGGTGGCTCGATCTGGGGATTATCCGCTTCCAGCCTTCCGAAATTGCTAAAATAGCGGTTCCTTTGATGGTGGCACGCTTTATGAACCGAGACCTCTGTCCGCCATCACTAAAAAATACCATGATAGCGCTCGTGCTTATTTTTACGCCTACCTTGTTAGTTGCCGCCCAACCCGACCTTGGTACCTCTATCTTAGTTGCCGCATCGGGGATATTTGTGCTCTTTTTAGCAGGAATGAGCTGGCGTTTAATCACTATCGCCGCAACCGCCCTTGCCGCTTTTATTCCGCTATTGTGGTTTTTCTTGATGCATGATTACCAACGAACCCGCGTCATGATGCTACTCGACCCTGAAACCGACCCATTAGGCGCTGGCTATCATATTATCCAATCAAAAATCGCGATTGGTTCTGGGGGGCTGATGGGTAAAGGCTGGCTACATGGAACACAATCACAGCTTGAGTTTCTACCTGAGCGCCATACTGACTTTATTTTTGCCGTATTAGCGGAGGAGCTTGGCTTAATTGGTGTATTGGTCTTACTCGGCTTATATCTGTTACTGATCATGCGTGGGCTTTATATCGCAGCAAACGCACAAAACACCTTTGGTCGCGTCATGGCTGGTGGCTTAATGTTGATCCTCTTTGTTTATGTATTCGTTAATATTGGCATGGTTAGTGGTATCTTACCTGTGGTTGGAGTACCTCTACCGCTCGTCAGTTATGGGGGATCGGCACTGATTGTTTTAATGGCCGGATTCGGTATTATCATGTCTATTCATACACACAGAAAATTTCTTTCCAAGAGTTTATAAAAGAGGCTTAGTATGCGTTTTCAATGGATTATGCTTGGCATTACGACTGCATTGCTTAGTGGTTGTGTCACAGAAGAGAACATTAAGCAGCCTAGTAATGTACCGGCTGTACCTGCTCAAGACGTGCTTGGCGCAGAGCCTCATTATGAGCCTTTTCACCCAACAGCCAACAGTGACTATCAGCGTAACGGCCAGCAATACCAAATTGTTCGCGACGCATCGCAATTTTCACAAGTAGGTTATGCCTCTATCTTTGGTTCAGAGTCAGCAGGGAATATGACAGCAATTGGTGAGCGAGTTAACCCTATTGAATTAACAGCAGCCCACCCGACTTTACCTATTCCAAGCTATGTGCGTATCACTAACATGATGAATGGCCGAATGATGGTTGTTCGTGTGAATGATAGAGGCCCTTATACACAAGGCAAAAGCATCGCTGTTTCTCGCGCCGTTGCTGATCGCCTCAATTTAATGCCAACCACACGCATCAAAATTGATGCTATCCAAGTCGCTCAAGATGGCTCTCTATCAGGACCAGGTACGATTGGCTCAAACTTTGTTAAACAAAGTTATGCCCTGCCAGGGCGCCCTCAGCTAGGCTCCGGCCCAATGGGAACGCCTGTAATGGAAAATTTACCAACCCCTGAAAATGTGCTCCCCGTGAAACAGCCAACAGCCCCAATGGAGCCCGTTGTGCCTGAAAGCAGCTTAAAAACCCCTGAGCCAGAAGCCCCTCAAGCGACGCCAAGTACTCCTGCCGTTCCTGAAAGAGGTTATTTAGTTCAAGTTGGTGCTATCGGAAATCAAAGCAACGCCAAAACTATGTTGGAAAAATTGAAAAGTCAGTTTGGTGTTCCCGGCCGCTTACAGCCCTACAACAATATTTATCGTGTTCAATTAGGGCCATTTGCAGATAGGCAACAGGCTGTGGATCTACAAGGCCGAATTCAGGCTGAACTAAATCAAACGTCGATGGTTGTCGCTCCATAAGGTAGGTATTCATCACTATTCAAATTATCAGTACCAACAATAATGACGCCTCTTAACCTAAACATATCAAGGGGCTTTTTTATTTGCTCGATAACCGACTAGTAACTTGAAGTGTGATCTGTATAAAATATTGTAAAAACATTGGCGCAAGCATTAATCAATCCTTGTACTTTTGCTAAACTGCGCCTCCTTGTGTTAACCGAATTCCGGATGTAACAATACAAACATGAAAAATTTTGCCCCATCACGCACCCTTCGTCATACCTTGCTAGGTGCATCGCTACTTTTCACTATGACACAGGCAAATGCTAACGAGCCATTCCCAAATAGCCCTGTTCCAGCAGTACCTGAAATTGATGCAGAAGCCTATATCTTGATTGATTACAACTCAGGTAAAGTGCTTGCTGAAAAGAATGCGGATCAACGCCGTGACCCTGCGAGTTTGACTAAAATGATGACCAGCTATGTTATTGGTCAAGCGATCAAGTCAGGCAAAATCGGTGCAGAGGATATTGTCACTGTCAACGAAGATGCATGGGCAACAGGTAACCCAATATTTAAGGGTTCCTCATTAATGTTCCTGAAACCCGGCGACCGCGTGAGTGTTTCTCAATTAACTCGTGGAATTAACTTACAATCAGGTAACGATGCTTGTGTTGCCATGGCGGACTATGTCGCGGGTGACCAAGCGAATTTCATCCAATTGATGAATGGCTACGTCAGCAAACTGGGCTTACAAAATACCCATTTTCAAACCGTTCATGGTTTAGATGCTGAAGGCCAATATAGCTCAGCACGTGACATGGCATTACTCGGACAGGCTCTGATACGTGATGTTCCCGATGAATATGCTATCTACAAAGAAAAAGAGTTCACTTTTAACAATATTCGCCAAACTAACCGTAATGGTTTGTTATGGGATAAAAGTCTCTCAGTTGATGGCATTAAAACAGGCCACACTAATGCTGCGGGGTATAATTTAGTTGCCTCCGCAACAGAGGGCCAAATGCGCCTTATTTCCGTCGTAATGGGCGGTAAAAGTATGAAAGGCCGTGATGCAGAAAGTAAAAAACTGCTCACGTATGGCTTCCGCTTTTATGAAACCGTCAAGCCGCTACAAGCGGGGGTTGAGTTTGCCTCCGAGCCTGTTTGGTTTGGTGATGAAAATAACGTTAAACTTGGGGTAACAGAAGATCTGTTCTTAACTATCCCTCGTGGACGTTTAAAAGATCTTAAAGCAAGCTATGATATCTCAACATCCGAGCTAGAAGCACCACTGAAAAAAGGGCAAGCAGTTGGAACTATTAATTTCCAACTTGATGGTAAAACCATCGAACAACGCCCTCTGGTCGTGCTGAAAGATGTGGAAGAAGGTGGCTTTTTCAGTCGTTTAATTGACTATATTAAGTTACTGTTCCATCGCTGGTTTGGCTAACCCTTGAATCAGATATATATCATCCCCATATAGTGTATATCTGAAAGTTTGAAGGGGGGAATCCCCCTTCAAACACTATTATTGTTATTAGGAGCGCCCATGAAAACGAAATTAAACGAACTACTTGAGTTCCCCTGCTCATTCACTTACAAAGTGATGGGATTAGCGGAGCCGGAGCTGGTTGATCAGGTCGTTGAAGTGGTTCAGCGCCATGCTCCGGGCGACTATTCTCCAGAAGTGAAGCCGAGTAGCAAAGGCAATTACCACTCCGTTTCGATTACCATTAATGCAACGCATATTGAGCAAATCGAAAAATTATATGAAGAGCTTGGTGCATTAGAGCGCGTTAGAATGGTTCTGTAATTCACTTTGTGTCTTATCAAAAATCGGGTGGCTTAAACCCACTCGGTTTTTTCCTAACATCTTTTATATTACTCCCCCTATATAAAAACTTTCACCGTTTCTGGGTCCAAATACCTGCCTTTTTTCCCGCTAGATAGCGTTACAGGTTACTTTGCATAACACAAATAGATTGCGTCAACCCTCAATATAACATTTTCATAACATGACAAAACTGGCGATAACCCGCTACCAGCGTTATACTACTGGCACATTTCTAATGTGGATGTTAAAACATTGTCAGCACGAACCATTATTGTACGTCAATTAGGGCTTGCCCCTTATCAACGCGTTTCTGATGCGATGCACCAGTTCACTGAAAACCGCGACAAAGAGACCGCCGATGAGCTATGGCTTGTCGAACATCCTCGCGTCTTTACCCAAGGCCAAGCAGGTAAGGCTGAACATCTGCTCGCTCCCGGAGAGATCCCCGTGATCCAAAGTGATAGGGGCGGCCAAGTCACTTATCATGGCCCTGGTCAGCAAGTGATGTATGTCATGCTTGATCTCAAACGTAACAAGTTAGGCGTTCGCGATTTAGTCACGGCTCTTGAAACGACGGTTGTGAAGACACTTGCACATTACCAAATTGAAGCTTATCCACGCCCTGATGCCCCCGGCGTGTATATCAATGGTGATAAAGTTTGTTCGCTAGGTCTACGCATTCGAAAAGGTTGCTCTTTCCATGGATTAGCGCTCAATATCAATATGGATCTAGAACCTTTCAACCGCATCAACCCTTGTGGTTATTCGCAATTAAAGATGACACAGATGTGTCATTTCATTCCCAACCTGACATTACCAGATGTTCAACCCGTGCTAATTGAACAGTTCTGTGACACACTGGGATTTCATATTGTTCAATAATGATGCTATAATTTTTTAACATTTTTAAAAAAAATTTTAATGGATAAGTCACGGCTCCCATACTTTTATTCCTAGTATCAACTTATCCAATAACTCAAAAAGATAACTGGAACCGGTATAATTATGAGTAAACCAATTCAGATAGAACGCGGAATTAAATATCGTGACGCCGATAAAATGGCGCTGATCCCTGTTAAAAACGTTGTTACAGAACGTGAAGAGATTCTACGTAAGCCTGATTGGATGAAAATTAGGTTACCGGCTGACTCGACCCGTATTCAGGGGATCAAAGCCGCTATGCGCAAAAATGGCCTGCACTCTGTTTGTGAAGAGGCCTCTTGCCCTAACCTATCTGAATGTTTTAATCACGGTACAGCCACTTTTATGATCCTCGGTGCTATCTGTACACGCCGTTGCCCATTCTGTGATGTTGCCCATGGCCGCCCAAATGCACCCGATGCTAACGAGCCAGTTAAACTTGCTCAAACCATTAAAGATATGGGGCTTCGCTATGTCGTGATCACCTCGGTGGATCGTGACGATTTACGAGACGGCGGAGCACAGCACTTTGCAGATTGTATTAGCGCTATTCGTGAAAAAAGCCCCTCGATTAAAATCGAAACATTAGTGCCAGATTTTAGAGGCAGAATGGATCGTGCTTTAGAGATCTTGACCGAAACACCACCGGATGTATTTAACCATAACCTTGAGAATGTGCCGCGTCTTTATCGTCAAGTACGTCCCGGCGCAAATTATGATTGGTCATTAAAGCTACTTGAAAGGTTCAAAGAAGCGCATCCAGACATCCCAACCAAATCAGGTTTGATGGTTGGCTTAGGTGAAACTAACGAAGAAATTATTGAAGTAATGCGCGATTTGCGCCGTCATGGCGTTACCATGCTAACGCTTGGTCAGTACCTCCAACCAAGCCGCCATCACCTTCCGGTTAAGCGCTATGTTAGCCCTGCTGAATTTGATGAAATGAAAGAAGAGGCTATGGCGATGGGCTTTACCCACGCGGCTTGTGGTCCGTTCGTACGCTCATCTTACCATGCAGACCTACAAGCCAAAGGCGAAGAAGTTAAATAGTCACGACGTTTATCACCCTGTCTATCAAGCCTCGAAAATTCGAGGCTTTTTTGTTTGTGCCCCAAAATCTAAGAGGCAAATAAAACTCGCCCCAGATGAACTGGGGCGAGTTTAGAGGCTGTTCGTTTCTATTTGTTTAAATTACAGAGAGACAACGTTTACAGCAGATGGGCCTTTAGCACCTTCAGTGATTTCAAATTCAACTTTCTGACCTTCTGCTAGGGTTTTGAAACCTTCGCTCGCAATAGCAGAAAAGTGAACAAACACATCTTTGCTGCCATCTTCTGGAGTGATAAAACCGAAACCTTTAGACTCGTTGAACCACTTAACGTTACCTTTAACTTTAGACATCAAATTATTACCTTTAAATAAAAATAGACACACCATCAGTGTCAGGTTCAGTACAACAGATATACAAGTAACTTGTCTACAACCTAGATCACGAAAATTGACAAAATATATAAAAAAATATTATTTATTGGGATAAATTTCTCATTTAACATGAATTATTCTTTATAATAGTAATTAATCCCAATAATAATATTAAACTCACTGAACTAATTAGCATATTCCTTTTCATGCGCTAATAACCAATCCTTGATATCTAACCCTCCGGTATAGCCGACCAGCTTGCCGTCATGACCTAATACGCGATGGCAAGGAACAATCAACGAAATCGGATTACGTGAGTTTGCCATCCCCACCGCGCGGCAATAATTCACAGAACCGAGTTTTAAAGCCAGATCCTTATAGCTCCAACGCTCACCAAAAGGAATACTACAAAGGTGCCCCCATACTTTCTTTTGAAATTCAGTGCCTTGTGGATTTAACTTTACCGTGAATTCTTTACGTTGATGGTTAAAATATTCTGTCAGTTGTTTAACACACAACTCAGAATGCGTATTTTTCTGTTCTGGATAACTCTTTTGCTCAACAAAATAGATACTGGTTACCCCCTCGTCATCCGCCGTGATTTGTACCCACGGTTTAGGAAATTTTTCCGGTGCAGCCAAATATTGACAATACATAATATCCCCTTAAGAGAGTGCGATTATCTGATCGTATATACAGTTATAAACTGTATTATTTCTACTTGGCAATAATATTTTTTCTCAGACTTGATAACAGAACTATTCAAATCCTCAAAATTTAATTTTCCAATATAAATAACTACCTAGCCATTAATTAGAATAATTATCATTCAATATTTCCATACCACTATATATTGTGTGGTTGAAAAAAATTAGATCTATATATAGTCTTTAAATACCAATCATCACACTACTGATAGTATTCAGTACACCTAAAGGTACTTAATATGGCCATTATTACGATTTACAGTAAACCCGACTGCGTTCAATGTCATGCCACTTACCAAGCCCTAGAACGTAAAAGCATTCCATATCAGGTCATCGACCTCACTCAAGATGATGAAGCTCTACAGTTTGTTCGCAAATTGGGTTACCAGCAAGTTCCTGTTGTCGTTGCTGATCAAGAACATTGGTCCGGCTTTCGCCCTGATATGATCAGCCGCCTTTCAGCTTAGGAGCGGATTATGCAAACGGAATCACTCATCTATTTTTCGAGCCGTTCTGGCAACTGTCACCGTTTTGTTGAAAAGGTTGGGCTGCCAGCAACGCGTTTGCCTATCGGTGAACAACAAAGCAGCATCATTGCCACCACGCCATTTGTCCTGCTCCTTCCGACCTATGGGGGAGGTGGCAGCCGAGGTGCAGTTCCGAAAGAAGTGATCCGTTTTTTGAATATTGAATCAAATCGACGATTAATTCGTGGGGTTATTGCCGCTGGTAACACTAATTTTGGCGAAGCTTATGCGATTGCGGGCGATATCATCGCCACAAAGTGCCAAGTTCCCTACTTATATCGATTTGAATTATTAGGCACGGAGCGCGATGTGCAACGTGTCCGTGATGGACTAAATGCCTTTTGGCAACAAAGACATAATTAGAGCTAATTCAATGGAAAACACCAAAAACAAGACCACTGTTGATTATCATGCACTTAATGCCATGTTGAATTTGTACAACAGTGCGGGCGAGATCCAGTTTGAGAAAGATAAAGAAGCGGCTCACCACTATTTTCGCCAACATGTAAATCAAAATACTGTCTTTTTTCATGACTTAAAAGAGAAGCTCGATTTCTTAGTTAATGAAAATTATTATGAACCACAAGTCATTGAGCAATATGATTTTGCCTTTATCAAGAAGCTTTTTAAGCAAGCCTATGCACATAAATTCCGTTTTCAAACTTTTTTAGGTGCATTCAAATACTACACCAGCTACACCTTAAAAACCTTTGATGGCAAACGTTACCTTGAACGCTATGAAGATCGTGTTTGCATGGTTGCGCTAACACTCGCTCAAGGTAATCAAGCACTTGCTAGCTATTTAGTCGACGAAATTATCAGTGGACGCTTTCAACCGGCCACCCCTACTTTCCTTAACTGTGGGAAAAAACAACGCGGAGAGCTGGTTTCCTGCTTCTTACTGCGTATTGAAGACAACATGGAATCAATTGGTCGTTCCGTCAATTCAGCGCTACAGCTATCAAAACGTGGTGGTGGTGTTGCTTTTCTGATGACCAACCTGCGGGAACAAGGCGCGCCGATCAAGCTGATCGAAAACCAATCCTCTGGCGTCGTTCCGGTCATGAAAATGTTAGAGGATGCCTTTTCCTACGCAAATCAATTAGGGGCGCGACAAGGTGCAGGCGCTGTCTATCTGCATGCTCACCACCCTGACATCATGCGTTTTCTGGATACTAAGCGGGAAAATGCCGATGAAAAAATTCGCATTAAAACATTATCACTTGGTGTAGTGATCCCTGATATTACTTTCCAATTGGCGAAAGAAAATAAAGAGATGTATCTGTTTTCACCTTATGATATTGAACGTGAATATGGCGTTCCCATGTCAGAAATCAGCGTGACAGAAAAATATCATGAGATGGTCAATAATAAGGCCATAAAAAAATACAAAATCAACGCACGCGAATTCTTCCAAACCCTCGCCGAAATCCAATTTGAGTCTGGTTATCCTTATATTTTATTTGAAGATACGGCGAATCGTGCGAACCCAATAGCGGGACGCATTAATATGAGTAACTTGTGCTCAGAAATTCTGCAAGTTAATCGCCCTAGCTTCTATGAAGACGATTTAAGTTACCGCGAAGTCGGGAAAGATATCAGTTGTAACTTAGGCTCCATGAATATAGCCAAAATGATGGATGCTCCCGATTTTGCCCAATCCGTTGCCATTGCGATCAGAGCGCTAACGGCGGTCTCCGATATGAGCCATATTCGCTCAGTGCCTTCTATCGAACAAGGTAACCATCAATCCCACGCCATTGGGCTTGGGCAAATGAACTTACATGGCTATCTTGCAAGAGAGCGTATCCACTATGGTTCAGAAGAAGCGCTTGATTTCACTAATATCTATTTTTATACCATCACTTATCATGCTTTAAAAACTTCAAATCAATTGGCAATTGAACGCAAAGCCACTTTTAAAGGTTTCGAGCATTCTGAGTATGCCAATGGTCGTTATTTTGATAAATATATCAACCAAAGCTGGCTACCAAAAACACAAACCGTTCAGGAATTATTCCGACGTTCGGGCATCGAAATTCCAACTCAGGCGGATTGGCTATCATTGAAACAATCAGTGATGGAGCACGGTATTTATAACCAAAACTTACAGGCAATTCCGCCTACTGGTTCAATATCTTATATCAATAACTCAACATCGAGTATTCACCCGATAGTTGCCCGGATAGAGATCCGTAAAGAGGGGAAAATAGGTCGCGTCTACTACCCTGCCCCATTTATGAATAATGATAACCTTGAATATTATCAAGATGCTTATCAAATTGGCCCTGAAAAAATCATCGATACCTATGCCGTTGCCACACAACATGTCGACCAAGGGCTATCTCTAACCTTGTTCTTCAAAGACGATGCAACAACTCGCGATATCAACCGCGCTCAGATCTACGCGTGGCGTAAAGGTATAAAAACCTTGTATTACATTAGGCTTCGCCAAACCGCCCTAGAAGGCACAGAAATTGACGGTTGTGTTTCATGTACGCTTTAAAAGGAAAATCAGTATGACAACGCACATTTCATCTGCACCAGTTAAAGCGATCAACTGGAATCGAATCGAAGATGATAAAGATTTGGAGGTCTGGAACCGCTTAACCACCAACTTTTGGTTACCAGAGAAAATACCTCTATCAAACGATATCTCTTCATGGAATACATTAACGGCTGCCGAGCAACAGTTAACTATCCGAGTCTTTACTGGGTTAACGCTGCTCGACACAATTCAAAATACCGTTGGCGCACCGAGCCTCATGTCCGATGCCCTTACACCACATGAAGAAGCGGTATTATCAAATATCAGTTTTATGGAAGCAGTACACGCTCGCTCTTATAGTTCTATATTTTCAACGCTTTGCTCAACTAGCGATGTTGATGATGCTTATCGTTGGAGTGAAGAAAATTCTGCGCTACAAAATAAGGCAAAAATCATTATGTCTTATTACTGTGATTCACATCCATTAAAGAAAAAAGTCGCAAGTGTTTTTTTAGAATCATTTTTATTTTATTCGGGATTCTATTTACCTATGTATTGGTCCAGTCGAGGCAAGTTAACCAATACTGCCGATCTCATTCGTTTAATTATTCGTGATGAGGCAATTCACGGCTATTATATTGGTTATAAATTTCAGAAATCCTTATTAAAATATGATGAAAAAACACAGAAGGAAATTAAAGATTTTACTTTCAGTTTACTTTTTGATTTATATGAAAATGAAGTGAATTATACACAAGAATTATATGACACTGTTGGTTGGACAGAGGATGTTAAAAAGTTCCTTCATTATAATGCCAATAAGGCATTAATGAATTTAGGTTATGAAGCCCTATTTCCCGATGTGGTTACTGATGTTAGCCCAGCAATATTATCGGCACTTTCACCGGATGCAAATGAGAATCATGACTTCTTTTCGGGTTCAGGATCTTCATATGTCATTGGCAAAGCAGTAAGCACCGAAGATGATGATTGGGATTTTTAATCAATCAATTTAGTTAACCGATTGTTTTAAACATCCTAAATAAGCATATCCCGCTGAATAATAATAACTTTATTTTGCGGGATATCTTTTAGTATAAAAAACCATCATGATAACTCGAAATTTACATGTTTTACTGTTAAATAATTCATTTTTAATATGCATATCAGGCAATAATTTTTAAGAATAAGTATTTTCGATTAAAAATTAATTAATATAACTAATCAATAAGGCCTTATATTGAAATTATTTTCAATTTTATTTGCTAATTGACCTAACCGTTATAATCTCTATTCTTTTTAATTTGTTATGGTTAGTTTTCAAATGCACAATAGTAAAATAAATGTATATACAACAAAACGTTAACCTATTTATTTTGAAAATAAATCACCTTAATGTTGAATCCCATAAAAACAACACTTTCCTAATTTGTATTCTATTTTTACTCGCTATTTTTTTGATTAATACTCCTTAACCAAGGGTTGTCAGCTCAATTTATTATGCTAGGTTATATTACTTGTTTATTTTTCTAATAATTTTAAGTGGAGCCGTTGAATTCAAATCATAATTATTAAATTCACCTTAAGCGAAATAGGAATATCTACCCTAAATATTTTCAACCAATAGTCTAAAGCTGATAATCGAGTTTTGGCCAATTGATAAAAAGACCAGTTTCATTCGATAAGTGCTTTGAACAATTTATTAATTGAAAAATGGGTAATTACTGTATGCCAATAAAATTAGAAGTTAAAAATTTATATAAAATTTTTGGGGAACACCCTGATCAAGCCTTCAAACTTTTAGAATCAGGAATGAGCAAAGATGATATCTTTGAAAAAACAGGCCAAACGGTTGGTGTTCAAGATGCAAATTTAGCCATTAATGAGGGTGAAATCTTTGTTGTGATGGGGCTTTCGGGATCTGGGAAATCAACATTGGTACGGCTTCTCAATCGCCTAATTGAACCCACCAGCGGACAAGTGCTGATTGATGGTGAAGATATCTCGAATATTTCAGAAAAAGCGCTACGTCAGGTCAGACGCACAAAAATCAGTATGGTGTTCCAATCCTTTGCGCTCATGCCACATATGAATGTTCTCGATAACACCGCTTTTGGTATGGAACTCTCGGGGATCTCAAAAGAGCAACGTCATCAAAAAGCAATGGATGCCCTTCGACAAGTTAACCTTGAAAAATGGGCTTACTCTTATCCTGATGAATTATCCGGCGGTATGAGGCAGCGTATTGGTCTTGCACGAGCCTTGGCAAATGATCCCGATATCTTGTTAATGGATGAAGCCTTTTCTGCGTTAGATCCCTTGATCCGAACCGAAATGCAAGATGAGTTGCTCTCTCTTCAAGGTGATAAACAACGCACCATTGTGTTTATCTCCCACGACCTTGATGAAGCCATGCGCATAGGAGACCGAATTGCCATCATGCAAGGTGGTGTCGTTGTGCAAATAGGCACTCCCGATGAGATACTCAATAATCCCGCGAATGATTACGTCAAAACCTTCTTCCGTGGTGTTGATATTAGTCAGGTCTTTAGTGCCAAAGATATTGCGCGACGAAGAGCCGATGCCTTATTGCATATTGCGCCTGGTTTTGGCCCACGTTCCGCATTGAAAGTGCTTAATGATGATGACCGATACTATGGTTATCTCATCTCTCGAGGACACACATTTGCAGGTGTCGTATCTGTTGAATCACTCGAAAAAGCGCTACAAAACAACCAAGGCATTGAATCAGCGGTGATTTCTAGCATAGAACCAATTCAGGGAGAAACCCCACTCAATGAGGTCATCTCAACCGTTGCACAAGCTCCCTGCGCCGTTCCCGTTATTAATGAAAAAAATCGCTATCTTGGTGTGATATCGAAGGGAATGCTACTACAGGCGCTGGATAAGGAGACTTCTAATGAGCAATAACACGAATGAGCGTAAAGCTGACTATCAGGATCCGTGGGCAGAAACCCAAGCAGATGAGACATCGCAACAAAATAATGCGACGGATACCACTTCAGGCAGCGACCCTTGGTCAACAAGTTCCGAAAGCCAAACATCAACAGAGAGTGATCCGTGGGGAAGTACAGCAGATACTTCAACACCGTCAGATACAGGCGGAAGCGATTGGCTGGATGCGGCTCCCACTGAGGGAATAAATACAGAACATTTTGATATTATGGATCCTTTTCAACATACTCTGATCCCACTTGACTCTTGGGTCACTCAGGCTATTGATTGGATCGTGTTGCATTTCCGTCCTGTTTTTCAGGGGATCCGTATTCCTATTGATTTTATCCTTAGCGGCTTTGAGCAGCTTTTAACCTCACTACCGTCACCGATTGCGATTATTTTATTTGCGTTGATAGCATGGCAACTGGCAGGCCGTGTCATGGGCATTGCAACATTTGTGTCGATGATTGTGATTGGTGCTATCGGGGCTTGGTCAGAAGCGATGGTAACACTCTCCCTGGTGCTAACCTCGTTACTCTTTTGCTTAATTA
The DNA here is from genome assembly GCF_028482435.1 of Providencia sp. PROV119. NCBI lineage: Bacteria > Pseudomonadati > Pseudomonadota > Gammaproteobacteria > Enterobacterales > Morganellaceae > Providencia > Providencia sp. PROV119. Next base: position 16,655 of record NZ_JAMPQL010000001.1, on the reverse strand, counting down.
TTGGCTTACCACTCGGCATATGGCTAGCCCGTAGTGATAAAGCCGCCAGCATTGTTAGGCCGATCCTTGATGCGATGCAAACAACACCAGCATTCGTGTATTTAGTACCGATTGTTATGCTTTTTGGTATTGGTAATGTGCCCGGTGTTGTCGTCACCATCATCTTTGCGCTACCACCTATTATCCGTTTGACTATTTTAGGTATCAAACAAGTTCCCGCAGACTTGATTGAAGCAGCAGAATCCTTCGGCGCCAGCCCTCGTCAGCTACTCTTTAAAGTCCAACTGCCTTTGGCGATGCCAACCATTATGGCTGGTGTTAACCAAACCTTGATGTTAGCACTTTCCATGGTCGTTATCGCCTCCATGATTGCCGTCGGTGGCTTAGGTCAAATGGTATTACGTGGTATCGGTCGTCTCGATATGGGACTCGCGTCCGTTGGTGGTGTGGGCATTGTTATCCTCGCGATTGTGCTTGACCGATTAACGCAGTCACTTGGCAAAAATTCGCGTAGTAAAGCCTCAACTCGCTGGTATCAACAAGGCCCCATCGGCCTTATCACGCGCCCATTTAGCCGAAAATCACATTAAGTTTTTGCTCTTCTATTCACGATAGAGCCGACAATCGGCTCTTCGCTTGCCAAGGCAAGCCAAAACGACAAACAGAGGTATCAATAATGAAAAAACCAATGATATTGGCAACTGCCCTGACAGCCTTACTTGCCGTTCCATTTGCTCATGCAGAAGATCTTCCCGGTAAAGGGGTAAAAATCACCCCGGTACAAAGTACCATCAGCGAAGAAACGTTCCAAACGCTGTTAGTGGCAAAAGCCCTTGAGAAACTCGGTTATGAAGTCGAGCCGATTAAAGAGGTCGACTACAATGTGGCTTATGCTTCCATTGCCAATGGGGATGCAACCTATTTGGCGGTAAGCTGGGTGCCATTACATGATGCACAATATAACGCGGCAGGGGGGGATAAGGTCTTTTACCGCCAAGGTGATTATGTCGTGAATGCGGCACAAGGTTATCTCATCGATAAGAAAACCGCCGAAAAATACAAAATCACCAATATTGATCAGTTAAAAGATCCAAAAATAGCCAAATTATTCGATACCGATGGTAATGGTAAAGCAGACCTAACGGGTTGTAACCCAGGCTGGGGCTGTGAAGCGGCGATTAACAACCATCTAAAAGCTTATGGTTTAGAAAAAACCGTTGAGCACAATCAAGGCAACTACGCCGCTATGATGGCAGACACCATCACTCGTTACAAAGAAGGTAAACCTATCCTGTACTACACATGGACGCCTTACTGGATCAGTGATGTGCTCAAACCAGGTCGTGATGTGGTTTGGTTAGAAGTACCGTTCTCATCAATGCCAAATGGTGACAAAACCGACACCGCATTACCGAACGGTAAAAATTACGGCTTCCCACCAAACACAATGCATATCGTCGCCAATAAAAAATGGGCCGAAAAGAACCCTGCGGCAGCTAAGTTATTCGAGATCATGAAACTCCCTATTGCAGATATCAACGCACAAAACTTGAGAATGCATAATGGAGAAGCTTCGCAATCGGATATTCGCCGTCACACCGATGCGTGGATCAAAGCCCACCAATCCACTTTTGATGGTTGGGTAGAGCAAGCACGCAAAGCTGCTGAAAAATAATATCTGCCAGTGATGAGTCTTCTAAGCCGCCTTTTTAGGTGGCTTTTTTGCACGCTTCCCAACTTATAGAATTATTTTATTAATAGATAAAATGTTCCCATTCATAACTCAAAATTGTTTTATAGTAGAGGCCTTATGAATGATGAGTAGATATTGAATGAATAAGGCACCACAAGCAGAACTCACTCCGGGTTTAGTCATATTAATGGCCATCGCAACAGGCCTCGTCGTTGCTAGTAACTACTACGCGCAACCCCTTCTAGACACTATCGCCACTCAATTTAACCTGACCACAAATATGGCGGGATTTATTGTGACTGTCGCCCAATTAGGCTATGCAGTAGGTCTACTTTTTTTAGTTCCCCTAGGTGATATCTTTGAGCGTAAAGGCCTGATATTAACAATGACATCCTTGTCAGCTATCGGCTTACTTATCACCGCGCTCTCAAATAATATCTGGCAAATTCTTGTTGGAACGGCACTCACAGGGCTATTTTCAGTTGTTGCTCAAGTGCTCATCCCAATGGCAGCCTCGCTGGCAAAACCTCATCAAAGGGGAAAATCTGTCGGTATCATCATGAGTGGATTGCTATTAGGGATCTTACTTGCTAGAACAATTTCCGGCGCCGTCGCTATGGTAGGAGGATGGCGAACCATTTATTGGGTCGCTTTTGCCCTACTTATTATCTTAATTATTGTGCTTGCGATTAAACTGCCTCGTTATCATCAAAAAGCAAACCTAAATTACTTCCAGTTGCTGTTTTCAATAGGTCGACTCTTTTTTGGAACCCCTGTGTTGGCCGTTCGTGCGCTATTGGGCGCCCTATCCTTCGCCAATTTCGCATTACTTTGGACTGCCATGGCTTTTCTACTTGCCAGCCCACCTTTTAGTTTTTCAGAAGGAACTATCGGCCTTTTTGGCTTAGTTGGTGCTGCCGGAGCATTCATGGCTTCCCAAGCCGGTCATCTCGTCGATAAAGGTAAAGGAAAACGAGTGACAACCATCGGCTTAATTTTATTGCTTCTGTCATGGATCCCAATTGGATTTGCAAAGGATTCACTGATTGCTTTTATTATTGGCGTCTTAATACTTGACCTGGCTATTCAAGCTGTCCATGTCACTAACCAAAGTACTCTATACCGTATTTTACCTGATGCGCGTAATCGTATTACCGCAGGCTATATGACGAGCTATTTTATTGGTGGTGCACTTGGCTCTTTATTATCTGGCTATGCTTACGAAAAAGCAGGTTGGGAAGGCGTTGCTATCGCTGGCGGCATATTATGTGTGATCAGTTTGATTATTTGGGCAATAGGTATTCGCTTTGACCCCACCATATACCCATCCGATGAATAAAATATACTCGCAAGGAGTGTCTTTTTTTAGGCACTCTTTATAAACCCTGCCATAAATCTATCAGAAAATATAATACATCGGTAAAAATACTTAATTTATACTTAATATCTCATTCTCCGCTTCCTCTCTTTATAATCACAAATTTTTGCCAATGATTTTATTTTGCAATAATTACATAGGCAAAAATCATCAAATGACACAGTTAAACAAAAAATATACCTTTCTATAAAGTTATAATGTAATTTATATAAATTACTATTTCTTGTAGTTATTGTAATCAATATGTTAGTTGTCACCTAACAATACTAAGTAACAGAGGAAAGGTTTACAAATGTCATGAAATCATGACAGTAAGGAGAGTGCATCAGTATAATTACGTGATTTTATTTTGTTTTACTCGGTTATTATCATGATGAAAAATAAAGCAAAATGATGATTTTATTATACGTAAATAATTTAAAAGGCAGAAGAGTATAATTAAGCTATACTAAATTTAGCAAATTACATTCATAAAATTTATGAATTATGTATCATTATCAAAATAAATTTGATGGTATCAATTAACTACAATTGCTAATTTTAGCTTTTGATATACCATTTAGATGGTTGATGACAGTTGTAATCTTACCAACTGAAACTAATAAGGTATCTAAATAATGGAAAGTTCATTTACTCCGACTGAAGAGTTACTTAATGCTCGCGTCGCACAGCAAAGTTCACACAGCAATCCCATTCCCTATCAGGAGATCCTCCTAACACGCCTTTGTATGCATGTTCATGGCAAGCTCCTTGAGTCTCGTAATAATATGCTCAAAGCTCAAGGGATTAATGAAACACTGTTTATGGCGTTAATGATCCTAGATACAAAAGATTCCCGCAGTATTCAACCTTCTGAGCTAAGCGCTGCTTTGGGATCCTCACGCACTAATGCAACCCGTATTGCCGATGAACTGGAAAAAAATGGTTGGATTGAACGTAAAGAAAGTCACAATGACCGTCGTTGTTTGCATCTTCACCTAACTGAAAAAGGCTCTGAATTTTTAGCAGGGTTATTGCCTCCTCAGCATGCAGCCTTAAAAGATATCTGGTCAGTATTAGATGCTGAAGAACAACAACAACTGAATAAGTTGATGCGTAAGTTGCTAATAAAGCTAGATACTGTTAAAGATTATAGTAAATAATTAACCATTGTATTTTTGTGGGTAATGTATTTGAGGCATTTATAAGCAAAAAGGCGAAAAAAGACTTTTCTGTCTGAAAGATTTCGTTATCCTTTCTAACTTGTGCTTACGATATCCCATCAAGCAAATATTTCAATTGTTGTCTTAGTTTCCAGTGGTTAATGTTAACTGCTGGGAACATTCGTGATCTAAAATGCCGATGAGCGGAGAAACACCCAATGAGTGCCCATGAGGAAATGCAACCAACCCAAAATCCACAACCAAATAAAAAAAGAAAACGCAGAAATGCTTTAATGTTTCTCACATTCCTTTTTATTGCTATTGGCGTTGGCTGGGCAATATACTGGTTCCTTGTTTTACGCCATTATGAAACGACTGATAACGCTTACGTTGCGGGTAACCAAGTTCAAATTCAATCTCAAATTTCTGGCAGTGTTATGACGGTGAATGTCGATAACACCGATTTCGTCAAAAGCGGTACAGTATTAGTAGAGCTTGACCCTCGAGATGCTCAACTTGCATTAGAAAAAGCCAAAACCACTTTAGCAAACAGCGTTCGTCAAACCCACCAGCAGATAGTGAATAGCCGCCAATATCAAGCGAATATTGATATGAAGCGCTCTGAGCTAATTAGTCTACAAAACGATTTAAAACGCCGTGAAGTCCTTGGCAGCAGTAACCTAATCGGGAAAGAAGAACTGCAACACGCTCGCGAAGCCGTTGTCAGCGCTAAAGCAGCGCTCGAAGTGGCTATTGAGCAACTCAATGCAAACAAAGCGATCATTCTAGATACTCCACTCGAAAAACAGCCGGCTGTCGAAGCTGCCGCAACAGAAGTTAGGAACACATGGTTAGCATTGCAGAGAACTAAAATTGTCAGCCCTGTGGATGGTTATGTCTCACGCCGTAGCGTACAAGTCGGCTCACAAATTACGACTTCAACACCGTTGATGGCTATCGTTCCTTCTGAAGGTATGTGGATTGATGCCAATTTCAAAGAAACCCAACTTGCCGATATGCGCATTGGACAGCCCGTTAAAGTAACGACTGATTTTTATGGTAAAAATATTGTCTTCAATGGCACCGTAGCAGGGTTAGATATGGGAACAGGTAGCGCATTTTCATTACTGCCTGCTCAAAACGCTACAGGGAATTGGATCAAAGTAGTTCAACGCTTACCCGTCCGTATCGTATTAGACCCGGCCCAATTGGAGCAATATCCATTACGTATTGGCTTATCGACAGAAGTGACGGTAGACACGCTTAATAAAGATGGCAAAGTGCTATCAAAAGGTATGCGTGAAGCGCCTGCATATCACACCTCTGCACTTGCCATAGATATGTCTCCTGCAGACAAAATAGTTACTGAGATTATTAACAATAACTCAGGCAACAAATAATCCGAGGTGTAATTGTGACAAATACACCGTTAACAGGATCAAAACTCGCGTGGATGACCATTGCTCTGTCATTGGCCACATTTATGCAAGTACTTGATTCAACAATTGCTAACGTTGCCATTCCAACGATTGCAGGTAATCTTGGCGCCTCTAACTCGCAGGGAACGTGGGTAATTACCTCTTTTGGTGTGGCAAATGCGATTTCAATTCCTATTACTGGATGGTTAGCCCGCAGGATTGGTGAAGTTAGGCTATTTTTATGGTCGACAGGCCTATTTGCACTAACTTCATGGTTATGTGGTATCTCTGGCAGCCTTGAAATGCTGATTTTATTCCGTGTGTTACAAGGGCTGGTTGCAGGGCCATTAATTCCCCTATCCCAAAGTTTATTGCTCAATAACTACCCCCCTGCCAAACGGAATATGGCCTTGGCGCTTTGGTCAATGACCATCGTTATCGCGCCAATTTGTGGGCCAATATTGGGTGGCTACATCAGTGATAATTATCATTGGGGTTGGATATTCTTTATCAACGTTCCATTTAGTATCGCAATTATCTTTGCCATTATGCAGACACTAAAAGGGCGTGAAACCAAAATTTCTATTCAACCCATTGATACTATCGGGCTAGTACTGCTAGTTATCGGTATTGGTGCCCTGCAAATCATGCTAGACCAAGGGAAAGAGCTAGATTGGTTTAATTCCACTGAAATTATTGTGCTGACCGTCATTGCTGTTGTTGCGATATCGTTCTTAATTGTTTGGGAACTCACTGACGATCACCCTGTCATTGATCTTTCGTTATTTAAGGAGCGCAACTTCACCATCGGTTGTTTATCGCTTAGTCTTGCATATATGCTCTACTTCGGAACAATCGTACTACTTCCCCAACTCCTACAGGAAGTTTATGGTTATACAGCAACCTGGGCGGGTCTTGCTTCCGCCCCAGTAGGCTTATTGCCCTTGTTGATCACACCAATTATTGGACGTTTCGGTAATCGCATTGATATGCGTTATATCGTAACCTTTAGCTTTATTGTTTATGCTGTTTGTTACTATTGGCGTGCTTATACATTTGAGCCGGATATGGGATTTGCCGCCGCAGCATGGCCACAATTTGTGCAGGGGCTAGCGATTGCCTGTTTCTTTATGCCATTGACGACCATTACTTTATCAGGGCTTCCTCCTGAAAAAATGGCCTCAGCATCAAGTTTATCTAACTTCACACGGACATTAGCGGGTGCGATTGGTACATCCATTACAACCACAATGTGGACACAACGCGAAGCGATGCACCATGAGAATCTGACGGAGTTTATTAACCCGTACAATCCAAATTCTCAACATATGTACAGTGAATTAGCCCAAATTGGTATGAATGAGCAGCAAAGTGCCGCCTATTTAGCGAAAACAATTACCGACCAAGGGCTGATCTTATCTGCAAATGAAATTTTCTGGTTATCTGCAGGGATCTTTATTTTGCTCATGGTCATTGTTTGGTTCGCCAAACCACCTTTTGGCGCAGGCTCTAAAGGTGGCGGAGCACACTAAACTCTAATTAATAAGGTCTCATAGATTCAATATGAGACCTTATTTTATTCACCAACATGACAGTATTTATACACTATAACGAGGAAAAAAATGTTGAAATCATGGATTGAAAATAGCGAGTTACTTGCCCTAATTAACTCAATCAGCGAAGGAGAAGCAGAGCAATATCGCCGTAAACTTATTACCTATGTTAATCGCTATCAAGAAGAACATTCCTTTGATATTCTTGAAGATGTTTTCACTTATATGCAGCTAAAACTTGAAGAAGATGATCTCGATTTTACTACTTTACCCCAACAAATTAGCGACGCCATTCAGGTAGGCTACTATGAATATTGTCTAAGTTTAAATGAGATTTCAGCTGCTTATAAAATTATCAGCAAGCCCACGCCTCTCATGCGTTTAGATATCAAATCTTTTATCAATCATATATTGGAAGCATTTTCCTGCAATTACCCTAAAGAAGAGTTTTTAGACCATGAACTAAATTATCTCACTGAATTATTAAGCGAGTTCTAAATTCACAATTTCATGCTCTATACCTTGCGTATCAATCACAGAAAGTGCAAAGGCATCAAAACCGTCACATTTGACTTGCTCCCATGGCATACTCAGCCCATTCAATAGCATAACATTTCCCATCGCATCAAACTCATAGCTCTCTTTTTCATCTTCATAATCAATATTATAAAAAAAGGAGAGCTTCAAAATCGCTGGGGGAAAGTCATATTTTATTGGTGATAACTGCTCAAGAGGCTCATCATAAGGTTGATCACAAAACATCGCATCATACCCATGAATTGTGCCATCAAACAGCAAGAATGTTTGACCTGATACAGAGTGTTTAGCAATTATTATTAGGGGATGACTATCAGTTTCCATGATATAAGGGTGTGTTTCCCCATCGACAGAAATCACCTCACCCGTGAACCAAATTTCAAACGTATCCTCTGTCGATTGTGAGCCAAAATAAACCTCGGTCAATTCTCCGTTACCCTGTATTGAGGGGAAATCATGGGTTAAGTACGACGGAATTTTCATTCCTATCTCTCCATCAAATAATGTTGTACGCACATTGCTTAGAGCCTAATAATAAAAAAACTGCATATTAATTGGCGATAATTTCACCTTTCATATGCAGTTTTATTTATTAATTAAAATAACTAGTTAGCTTTATTCTGTTGCCACCATTGTGCCAACATAATCCCCGTCGCAACGGAAACATTGAGGCTCTCAACTTTACCTGTACCACCAATATACAGGCTCATATCCCCCTCGTTCCATACGCTGTCGCTCAAGCCATCACGCTCTTGGCCTAAGACTAACACCATTTTTGCTGGCAACTTAGCCTTCGCAATATCTTGGCTACCTTTATGGCTTGATGTCGTTACAATCGTATAACCAGCTTGGCGGAATTGGCTTAACGTGTTACTCAGACCATCAGCATCAATCGCTTTGATATGTTCAGCGCCACCTTCAGCCGTTCGAATCGCAGCACCAGACTCCACAACGCCCGCATCTTGTAAAATCACACCTTGCACGCCAAAGTGCGCACAACTACGCATGATGCCACCTAAGTTATGTGGATTACCGACATCTTCTAACGCCAAAACACAATCTTTTGCGGGTGCTTGTTGCAGATAAGTTTCCACACTCATACCACCGCGTTTTTTAATCAGAAAACAGACGCCGCCGTGGTGCTCTGTTCCAGATGCTTTCGTTAATTCTTCATCATCAACCACATGGTATGCTTTACGGTTAGCAGCCATCCACTTTAGCGCATCACGAAAACGAGGTGTGACTGATTGTAGGAACCATGCACGAACAATCGCTTCTGGGCGATTTTTAAACATCGCCTGACACGCATTTTCACCATAAATACGCGTTTCTTCTAAACGCTGTTTACGCAATTGCTCAGGGTCAATCTGGCTTTTACCGGCAATCCCACCATGATCATGGATTAACTCATCACTATTTGGCTTCGATACGGTGCGCCAAGCGGAGTGCTCACGAGGTGGTTGGCTTTTTCTATCATCAAAACGACCTGAACGCTCATTGCGACGTCCGCCGCCACCTCTTCTATCATTCGTGCGCTTATTATCTTGTTGACGCTTGCCTTTGCTATGACCATCATCTTGGCCTTCGCTACGGACATACATCACTTTTACTTTACCATTCTTACCATTAAAATCATTCGAGTCGTTCATTGCTATCCCCTACAAAGCTATGGCGCGAAGGTTACATGATGTTGCCGAGCTACGCCACTGATTCACGCTATTATTGCATCTAAAAGATGCCGAATATACTTCTATCGTCATTTAACGGATTTACGTACAATACGCGCTTTGTTTTATCAAAACCGTACAATATCAAAAGCTGCACCCAACATGACTAAAAATGCCGTTTATACATTACGCCAAGAACGCCTGACCGCCTCAACGAAACCCTTTAAAGCACGAGGGTGTCGCGTTAAACGCTGTCATTATTGCCTACTTCCCGTTCCACAATGCCTGTGCCAAGAAATTGTCCCAGTCCACGCTAAGAGCCAATTCTGTTTAATCATGTATGAGGGAGAGGTCTTTAAACCAAGTAATACAGGAAAACTGATCGCAGATATTTTACCGAATACGCTGGCTTTCCAGTGGTCAAGAACCGATCCAGACCCACAACTCCTTGCTGCGATTCAAGACCCAACACGGCAGCCTTATATTATTTTCCCTGAAAGTTATGCTCAAAGTGGAAGAACGGTAGTCAACCAGCCAACCGTTTCAGATAAACCTGCATTATTTATTTTATTAGACGGTACATGGCCAGAAGCACGCAAAATGTTCCGTAAAAGCCCTTATCTTGACCAGATCCCTGTATTATCAATCAATACAAAAGCACGAACAGATTATTTATTGCGTACCCCTTCAAAAGAGGATCAACACTGCACAGCAGAAGTTGCAGCAACACTCCTTGAGCTAGCAGGAGATACTTCCGCTTCTAAACAGCTCTTCAACCATTTTAACCTATTTAGAGACAAATACTTGGAAGGCAAGCCGCATCATCCACTCGCACAAATGCGCCAAGCAGAAAAGCAGCTAACTCAAAGTGAGTAGAAAAAATAAGCGATTGTTTATCTACAAAGATGAACGTCATGCAACTTTAGGATAGTTAGCAGTTTAAAACGTGAACATCATTAGATAATTCCATTAAATAAACAGGATAAACTAGCACTAATTATCAGATACGGCATAGTATTACTTGGCTTCTCAATATTCTTTGAACGGTGTTTTCGCTCACTAAAGCAAAAGGTTATCTGCCATGGGTTTACTGAGTCAGTTAGAATCGTTATTTAGACCAAAATCGATCGCTGTGATTGGTGCTTCTGAAAATCCGAATCGTGCAGGTTCGGTAATGATGAAAAACTTATTAACTAATGGTTTTAAGGGGCCTATTCTCCCTGTCAACCCTAACCGAAGCTCTATTCTTGGCGTGCTAGCTTACCCATCCATCGATAAATTGCCTTTAAAACCAGATCTTGCGGTCATCTGTACTCACCATTCGAAAAACCCTGAATGTTTAAAACAGCTCGGTGAATATGGCTGTAATGTGGTTATTATTTTATCATCTCCTTCAATTCAATTCGCTGAACTCAAGAAAATCGCCCAGCAATATCAAATAAGGCTACTCGGTCCAAATAGCCTCGGTATACTGGCTCCATGGCAAGGGCTTAATGCGAGTTTTTCACCGATCCCAATCCTAAAAGGGAAATTAGCCTTTATCTCTCAATCCGCTGCCGTTTCTAATACCGTACTGGATTGGGCGCGTCACCGAGATATTGGCTTTTCTTACTTTATCGCCTTGGGTGATAGCATTGATATCGATATTGATGATTTACTGGATTATCTGGCTCGCGACAGTAAAACGAGTGCTATTTTGCTCTATCTTGAAAATATTAGCGATGCACGTCGTTTTCTTTCCGCCTCACGTAGCGCATCACGGAATAAGCCAATTCTAGTAATAAAAAGCGGTCGTACCCGAAAAGCTCAACAACTACTCGGTGAAAAACCAAGTCTTGATGCGGCATACGATGCTGCCATCCAGCGTGCAGGGCTGCTTCGAGTACAAGATACTCATGAAATGTTTTCTGCGGTTGAAACCCTAAGCTATATGACGCCTCTACGAGGGGAGCGCCTATCTATCATTAGTAATGGCGCCGCCCCTGCGGCGATGGCTTTAGATGAGCTACTGCAACGAAACGGTAAGCTCGCTACCTTAAGTCAAGAAACAGAAAATGAACTTAGTTCACTCCTTCCCCTTGACCTCTCAACCCAAAATCCTATCGACCTAGGTGATGATGCCACCGTTGATCGCTATATTAACGTATTGAACAAAATGCTCGATAGCCATGACCATGATGCACTGTTATTGATCTATACACCTAGTGCCATAACAGAAAGCAAGACAATGGCAGAAAAAGTCATCAAAACCATTAAGCAGCATCCAAGAGGTAAGTGGTTAACCATACTAACTAACTGGTGTGGCGAATACTCATCACAAACCTCACGTCGGCTCTTTAGTGAAGCAGGGATACCAACATATCGTACACCTGAAGGCGCGATAACCGCATACATGCATATGGTCGAGTACCGACGCAACCAAAAACAGTTAAAAGAAACGCCAGCGCTCCCAATTGGTATCACAGCCAACACTCAGCAAGCACATGAATATATTCAACAGGCTCTACAAAATAACAACTTACACTTAGACACACATGAAGTTCAGCCTATTTTACAGGCTTATGGTTTAAACAGCCTACCAACTTGGATAGCTCATTCTAGTGATGAGGCAATTGAAATTGCAGAGAAAATTGGCTACCCCGTCGCATTAAAGTTACGTTCACCAGATATTGTGCATAAATCAGAAGTACAAGGGGTAATGCTCTACTTACGTAATGCTAAAGAAGTGGGAGATGCTGCTAAAGCCATTATGGAGCGTGTATCCACCAATTTCCCCAATGCACGTATCGAAGGTTTACTGGTGCAAAGTATGGCGAACCGTGCTGGCGCCCAAGAGTTGCGTATTGCCGTTGAACTTGATCCCGTCTTCGGCCCATTAATTATGCTAGGGGAAGGCGGTATTGAATGGCAACAAGAGAGCCAAGCTGCGGTCGCTTTACCACCATTGAATTTGGCCCTAGCGCGATACCTAGTTATTCAAGCCATTAAAGGCTATAAAATCAAAGCGCGCAGTGCACTGGCACCACTCAATATCCCAGGGCTGGCGAGTTTGCTGGTGAGGGTTTCAAACCTAATTATTGATTGCCCAAATATTGCACGACTAGATATTCATCCGTTACTCGCCTCTGGAGATGAATTCACTTTACTTGATGTCTCAATGACATTAATTCCAGAGCAAGAGAACCAAAAATCAAGGTTAGCGATCCGCCCTTATCCAAGCGAACTAGAAGAAACTATCTCACTCAAAGATGATCTCACTTGTTTGCTAAGACCAATATTGCCGGAAGATGAACCACTATTAAAATCATTTATTGAGCAAGTGACTAAAGAGGATCTTTATTATCGTTATTTTAGTGAAATCAGTGAGTTTACGCATGATGATCTCGCCAATATGACGCAAATTGATTATGACCGCGAAATGGCATTCGTGGCTGTTAGGGATCCTGATTCAAACCCTGAAATTATAGGGGTGACTCGCGCAATGGCAGATCCTGATAACCAAGAGGCAGAATTTGCGGTTCTCGTCAGATCGGATATGAAAGGGCTAACTCTTGGCTATCAATTAATGACTAAATTACTGAGCTATACCCGTTCACATGGTATAAAAAAATTGACAGCAATCACGATGCCCGAAAACCGTAATATGATCAGCCTAGCGAAAAAGTTAGGTTTCGAGATTGACGTTCAATTTGAAGATGGGGTTGTAAACTTAACATTACATTTATAACCCGATAGCCTAAATAAACCTGTACAACAATTAAACAGGTTTTTAATTTATTCTAAATGGTTTGGCTAAGTATGCTATCATCGACAGATCATTCGCTTACCAATACCTGAGAGTATATTTATACAAGCGATTTGCTATTAGACTAATTAAGAGAAAATTTACACTGTGATGTTGTCAAAATTAAAACAAGCAAAACATCAACAATATTTAGCGAGTTTACCTAAACTGGCTCAGTCTATTGCTGATGTTAAAACGCTATATAAGACAGAAGATTTTCGTGATGCTCTACTTGAACAAATATCTATTGCTCAACATTGCATCTACATCACTGCGTTATATTTAGAGCAAGATGATGCAGGTAAAGATATTCTTCATGCACTGTATGCCGCTAAGCAAGCGAATCCATCATTAGAGATTAAAATACTTGTTGATTGGCACCGTGCGCAACGAGGAAGAATTGGTGCAGCCGCTAATTCAACGAATGCAGACTGGTACTATGATGTTTCGCAACAATACCCGGACATTGATATCCCTATTTATGGTATTCCTGTGAATACACGGGAAGCCTTAGGTGTCTTGCATCTAAAAGGTTTTATCTTTGATGATACTTTATTGTACAGTGGCGCTAGTATTAATGATGTCTATCTACAGCGCCATGAAAGATATCGCTACGACCGGTATCAGCTGATCAAAAATAAGGCATTAACGACATCAATGAAGACTTATATTGATGATGCCTTACTAAAATCGGATGCGATTCAGCTATTGAATAAGGCAAACAGACCCAAAACCGCCGAATTCAAAAATATCATCAAACAATTCCGTCTTTCACTTAGAGGAAGCTCATATCAATTTAAGGGTAATGCAACTAATGGTGAATTAGCCGTCACGCCTCTAGTTGGTTTAGGCAAAAAAAATGACCTAAACCGAACAATTACCCATCTAATGAGTTCAACACAAAATAAACTCACAATCTGTACCCCTTATTTCAATCTTCCAGCCGTATTAGTTAGGATTATTAGCCGACTATTACGTGAAGGTAAGCAGGTGGAAATTATTATTGGTGATAAAACTGCTAATGATTTCTATATTCCCCCTGAAGAGCCATTTAAAATTATTGGGGCTTTGCCGTACCTCTATGAGATTAATCTACGGCGGTTTGTTAGCCGCTTACAAAAATTTGTTGATAGTAAGCAATTAACAATTCGTCTGTGGAAAGATGGTGATAATACTTATCACTTAAAAGGGATGTGGGTTGATAGCCAATGGCAACTTATTACAGGCAATAATCTTAACCCACGAGCGTGGGGATTGGATCTTGAAAATGCGGTTTTAATTCACGACCCAAATCAAGAGATGCAAGAGCAGCGTCAGCATGAACTTGACTGTATTCGCACTCATACAAAAATTGTGAGTCATTATCGTGAATTAGATAGTATCCAAACCTATCCAATCAAAGTGAAAAAACTCATTCGCCGCTTAAGACGAATTAGAGTAGACCGCTTAATCAGTCGTATTTTGTAATTTATCCGTATCTTGTATCTATAAAAAGCGCCACGACAGTGGTGCTTTTTATATTAGACCCGTTGATAAACAAATGAATCTGCTAAAAACATTATTATCTTATTTACTTGTTGGCTTAATTTTTACGATAACAGGCTGTTCAGGGGCTCACTGGGCAAATGATAATTGGCAAGGTAAGGATAAGGCACAGCATTTTGCTTTTTCAGCCGCAATGGCGATGGCCGGCAATGCTTATGCTGATAGGCAAAATTGGCAACATCGAGATGCTGCGCAATTTGGCGTTTTATTTTCCATTACCCTAGGAGCGGCAAAAGAGCTGTATGACAGTCGACCTAATGGTACGGGATGGAGCTGGCATGACTTTGCTTATGATGTCGCTGGAGCCGTTGCTGGGTATAGTTTATATCAAAGTTTAAAATAAGAACCAGTAATGATTTAGCAAATTTATTTGCTCCCTACTTTTTATTCGCATATAGCGCGTATTCTTCACGAGTCATACCGCCGAATTGCCGATTAAAATCATCAAATGTTATATCTTCAGATATACCAAAATGAGCAAAAGCCAGTTTTTCCAACGGTGTTTTACGACTTTCTACTGTTTTTATTTCTGAAAAACTGACACCAAAATTAACACCATGTCTCAACAATTCCATATCTTGAATACCACTAGGTAGCATTGATGCGTGTTCATTTGGATGGCTTTTTATTCCAACTCCCCAACATAATCGAGTAAAAGAGTCATTAGATAGTGATCTTCCCGCTTGAATGGGAAAATCAATATCATCGGCAGTTAAAAGTTTATTTCCAATAATCTCGTATACACCTCTCATAACATGGTCATCCATCATGAAAAATGAATCCGATAAGCTGTGCTGTATAATTTCTTCAATAGGCATATTTTTTTCTTGGCTTTTGAACTGATACGTTCGAACAATTAAGGGAACCGTCATGAGATCATTCCAAATATGCTCTTGCTTCAGCACGCCTGCTTTTTTTATCTTAGTGATCTGACCTATAATCAGAGCAAATCCATAATATTCTAGGTCTATTTCATAACAAAAAATATCGCCATTCTTATATTTAACATTTTTTCGTGGGGCATTTTTCATACGTTCCACTTTAGAGAAATAACGTTCATCTCTTGAAGACACAAATGTGGCTAACCATTGGCGAAACGCATCAACAGTTCCAATTTGCTGAGGAAATGGAATAGGTAAACGAAGGCTATTTTGGCTATTCGTCACATTTAACGTCGCACCAATTCCTGAAGTGCTTAAAGTTAAACTAAAACGACAACCCGTACTTTTCATTCCATTAATCGATGTATAATTTAATTTTTTCTCTTTGCCTTTTGCTGTTCTAGTCAAAACAAACTCTCTATTTCTCGTTTTAATCAAATTATCTTCTTCAATATATAGGGTATTGATAAAACCCTCACCACTATGCTCATAGTTATAGATAATTTTACAGATAGCATCACCATCAAAATAAACAACCATCCCTTTTTTGATTTCAACTCTATCCCATTTAGCGGATATCAATTCCAAGCCAAAAAGCTCTCTTTCATCATTGGTGAGGATGATATTTTCCATGTATTGACTACCCATAACCTATACCTCTATAAATCTGAATATTTGAACTGTAAAAATACCTAAAATGTAGGTAATCAACATCATCCATTCCCTCTATCAATACCAGAAAGTTTTTTTATTTTTGCTAGTTATTTACCTATAAGTAGATAAAATTGATATCGAGTACTCTGTATGATAAAGCGATCTAAACCATTATGTTATTTAGATACAGATTGCCATCCATAAAAAATAAATACCAGTCATTCCATATAAAATGGTATCAAACATTAAAATAATGTCTAATGGTGAGTCATTCCTTTATCTCTACTCAATATATTTGCTACCAATATGCAGTTCGCTGGCACAGGATTGGCGAGAAAGAGCCATCAATGGGGTTAGTGGTGACAGTGGAGGTAAAAGGATTACAGTATGACTGTGCTCCAAA